>DASRCS010000318.1:0-37564 GCA_035652995.1 Pyrinomonadaceae bacterium | reverse complement strand
CACAGGCGTTACGAACCTCCAGAGCTTCACGCGGCGCGGCGGGCTGCTCATCACGGCGATGGACACTTCAGACCTCGCCATCACGTTCGGACTCGCGCCGGGCGTCTCGTTCCAGAGGCCGCAGCGTCTGAAACTCGTCGGCAGCATCCTGCGCGCGAAGCTCGTTGACGGGTCGAGTCCGGTCGCCTACGGCTACGGCGACTCGCTCGCGGTTTACGAAGACGACGGATACATCTTCAACCTGTCGAACGTCGCCGGAGGCCGCGGCGGTCGCCGCGCGCCGGAAGAGCGCGAGACCGGGCGCGGCACGCCCGACGACCCGGACGTGGTGCAGGGCCGACCGCCCGTCGAAGCGCCGGAACTGCCGCACGCCGAAGTGTGGCAGGCGCTCCCGCTCACCGAAGAGCAGGTGCGTAACAACCCTTATGTCATCCCGCCCGCGCAGCGCCCGCGCGTCATCATGCGCTACGCAGACTCGCGCGAACTGTTCGTCTCCGGCCTGCTCGACAACGGCGGCGAGATCGCGCAGCACGCGGCGGTCGTTGACGTTCCCGTGGGCAGCGGCCACGTCCTTCTCTTCTCGAACAATCCGGTCTGGCGCGGCGAGACGCACGGGAGCTACTTCCTCGTCTTCAACGCCATACTCAACTTCGACAGCCTGAACGTGGGGCGGACGCTCGACGTGAGATAGAAAGGCGAGTTGATTGCAGTTAGTAGAGCGTGTAGCGGGCTGAGTTCACCACGGAGGACACGAAGGTCGCACGGAGAGTCGAACCCCTCCGTGCGACCTTCGTGTCCTCCGTGCCTCCGTGGTGGGCTTTACATTCACCCAAGTGAAAGCTGACGGATCGAGAAGGAGAGACAGTCTCCCGTCTCGCCTCTTGCGACGGAAGAGTGCGTGAGGGCGAAGGCGTTAGAAGTGTCTGAGGGCTTTGATGACGAGGAAGGCGAGCGCGGCCATCATGCCCGCGAGCGGCATCGTCAGAATCCACGCCCAGACGATGCGGCCCGCGACGCCCCACTTCACCGCGGAGAGCCTGCGCGTCGCGCCGACGCCGACGATTGCGCCCGTGATCGTGTGGGTCGTCGAGACCGGCACGCCCGTCAGCGTCACGTAGGCGAGCGTCAGGGCCGCGCCCGTCTCCGCGCAGAAGCCGCCGACGGGTTTCAACTTCGTGATGCGCGTGCCCATCGTCTTGACGATGCGCCAGCCGCCAGAGAGCGTGCCGAGTCCGATGGCCGCGTGCGCGCACAGGACCACCCACAGCGGGATCGGCGGCAGCGTCTGGTTCGGGCCGTATTGGAGCAGACCGCCCGCGGCCAGCACCGCCGTGATGATGCCCATCGTCTTCTGCGCGTCGTTGCCGCCGTGGCCGAGCGAGAAGGCCGCGGCGGAGAGCAGTTGCCCCCTTCGGAACAGACGGTCAACGCGGTGCGGCGACCACTTTCGGAAGAGCCAATAGACGCCGACCATCAGCGTGAGTCCGAGCACCAGCCCGATGAGCGGCGACAGCACGATGAAGAGGACGGTCTTCTTCCAGACCTCGACGTTCAGGAGTCCAACCACGCCGCCGAACGCGGCCATCCCCGCGCCCGCGTAGCCGCCCAGGAGCGCGTGCGAGCTTGAGGTCGGCAGGCCCAGATACCACGTCGTAATGTTCCACGCAATCGCGCCGATGAGCGCGGCGAGCAACACGTAGAGGCGGTCGTCCGACGCGATCTTGTCCATGTGTATGCCGTCGCCGATGTTCTTCGCCACGCGCGTCCCGTAGATCAGGAACGCGGCGAAGTTGAAGAACGCCGCCCACGCGACGGCGACTCCGGGCGACAGCACCCGCGTCGAGACGACGGTCGCAATCGAGTTCGCCGCGTCGTGAAATCCGTTGCTGTAGTCGAAAATCAGCGCGATGAAGATGATGACGACGACGAAGGTCAGTGTGGCAGTCATAGAAGTGATGAGTGACGAGTGATGAGTGACGGGTGACGAGTTGAAGGCCGCTTGCCTTCAACTCGTCACCCGTCACTCATCACTCGTCACTTGCTCTCTCATGCGTGCTTGATGATGACGCTCTCGATGATGTTGGCGGCGCGCTCGCAGCGGTCAACCGCGGATTCGAGCTTCTCGTAAATCTCTTTCCACTTGATGACGTTGAGCGGGTCGGGCGTGCCGCGGAACAACTCGGCCAGGGCCTCGTTGTAGAGGTCGTCGCCCTCGTTCTCCAGCCGGTGGATTTCGACGAGCCGCGGGTTGATGCCCGTCGGGCGCTCCAGGGTCGAGACGACTTCGTGGAGTTGGACGGCCATGCGCTGGATCACGTCGCCGAACTGGCGCGCGTAGTCGGTCGCCTCCCTGACGTTGTACATCACCATCGCGCGCGCGGCGTCGTCAATCAGGTCAACGATGTCGTCGAGCGCGCCCGAAAGCATGTAGATGTCCTCGCGGTCGAAGGGCGTGATGAACGACGAGTTGAGCTTCGTCGAGATCGAGTGCGTCAGCTCGTCGCAGGCGTGCTCGATTGACTTGATGTGCTTGAGGTGCGTGACGTAGTCGCCGTCCTTCTCCGAGAGCATCTCGACGAGGCGGCTCGCGGCGTCGTAGATGTAGGAGGTCATCTGCCTGAAGAGCGAAAAGTATTGCTCCTCCTTCGGGATCAGGCTGAAGCGTGCCATAAAAGGATTTTTCTCCGCGCCGTGCTGAAGTAATAAGAGAGCGAGAAATATAGTCGAAGCCCCGCGCGTTGTCTATGACCGGACTGTTACGCGGAAGTTAATTCCGCCCGGCGCGCGGGGTTGTACGGCGCAAAGCGTTCGTCGTATGCTCGTCGCCTGAGTCGCCTGAGCATCGTCAGCGCGGGTTCCGAGTCGCACGGATGAAAGAACAACACTTCGAGCAGGTCGTCGCGCTGCTTCGCATGGAGGCCGACGCGATCACGCGCACAGCCGCGCGGCTTTCGCGCGAAGAGGTCGAGCGCGCCGTCGGGCTGCTCGCCGCGTGCCGGGGCAAGGTCGTCACGGTCGGCGTCGGCAAGTCGGGCCACGTCGCGCAGAAGGTCGCGGCGACGCTCACCAGCACCGGCACGCCCGCAGTCTTCCTCCACCCTTCGGACGCGCTGCACGGCGGCATCGGCCTCGTTAACGGCGGCGACGTTCTCGTCGTCATCAGCAACAGCGGCGAGACCGCGGAGATGTTGGAGCTTCTGCCATACATGCAGCACCGGCGCGCGAGCGTCATCGCCGTCGTCGGAAATCTCAACTCGACGCTCGCGCGGCGCGCGGACGTTGTGCTCGACGCGTCGGTCGAGCAGGAGGCTTGCCCGCTCAACCTCGCGCCGACAACCAGCACGACCGTCGCGCTCGCCGTCGGGGACGCGCTCGCGATGACCCTGATGAGCGTGAAGCGGCTGACGCCCGAAGACTTCGCGATGAATCATCCGGGCGGGCGTCTGGGGAAGCGGCTGACGCTCAAGGTCTCAGACCTGATGCACGGCGGCGGCGAGAACCCGAAGGTCACGACCGGCGCGACGCTCCTCGAAGTCGTGCAGGCGATCAGCCGCGGCGGACTCGGCGCGGTCAACGTCGTGGACGACGCGGGCCGGCTCGCCGGCATCGTCACCGACGGCGACGTGCGGCGCACGCTTCAGAAGGCCGGACTCGAAGACCTGCACGCGCTCAAAGCCTCGGACGTGATGACGCGCGAGCCTGTCGTCGCCGCGCCGGAGATGCTCGCGCACGCCGCGCTCCAACTGATGGAGAATCGCCCCTCGCAGATCGCCGTCCTCCCCGTCGTCGAAGCGGAAGGCCGTTGCGTCGGCCTGCTCCGCCTGCACGACATCGTCCGCAGCGGGTTGTGAAATGATGAGAAAAACTAAGGCCGTTCTGTTTCTGTGTGTGTTGACGTGTGTGTCGGCGCTTCCCGCGTCCGCCCGCTCGCCGCAGGTAGAGAGTGATGTGCGCGGGGCGCGCGTGAGTCCGGCGGGCGAGGTCGTCGTCGTGTTGAGCGAAGAGTTTTTGAACTCGCTCGTCGTCGCCGTCGCGTCGCAGCCCGACCCGCCGAGCTTTCCGCTCTCGAAAGGCGACGGGGCGAACGCGAAGTGTGCGAGTCAGATTCAACTGCTGAGCGAGTCTTCCGGCGTGCGAACTTCGGTGCGCTTCGTTGACGGTCGCATCACCGCGCCGCTCGCCTTCCGAGGCTCCTACGAAGCGCCGCTCGTCGGATGCCTCAACTTCGAGGGCTGGGCCGACACGGCCTTCGACTTGCAGTTCGACCAGGCGAAGCAGGCGCTCGGCGCGCGCGTCACCGTCCGCGACCTCAAACTCAAGAACATCCCTTCGTCGCTCGTCGGCCCCGGCCTGACCGGACTCGTGCAGGACGCGATTGACGCCCGCGTCAACCCCGTCGAAATCCTCCGCGCCGAACAACTCGGCTTCCCGCTCATGCGCGGAAGCAACCTGCGGCTCCGCGCGCGCGAAGTGCGACAGGAAGTCGTCGGCAAGGAACTCCGCCTCCACATCGTTTACGAGATCGTCCAGCAGGGTTGAGTAGCTGACCCGTCCGCCGACGCCCGCGGTTCCGTTACTTCGCGACGGCGAGGCCGATGCTCGCGCCGACGGGGATGTCAACGATCTCCCAGGCCGACTCGTCGCGCAGCAGCTTCGACATCAGCGCCGCGTGCAGGACGTGGCCGCTGCGCTCGGCGCGCACGCGACCGAGCAGCGGCATTCCGAGGAGCGCGAGGTCGCCGACGATGTCGAGGATTTTGTGCCGGACGAACTCGTCCGGTCGGCGCAGAGGCGTCTCGTTGAGCATCCCCGTCGGCGTGAGCACGATTGCGTTGTCGAGCGAGCCGCCGCGAATGAGATTCGCGCGCCGGAGCGCCTCGATCTCTTCCGTAAAGCCGAAGGTGCGCGCCGAAGAAATCTCGCGCAGGTAGCTTTCGGGGTCGAGCGCGTCGAAGCGAAAATGCTGGACGCCGATGAGCGGGTGCGCGAAGTCAATCGTGCAGTCAATCTCCCATGTCCCGTGCGGCTCGACAGAGAGGCGTCGGTTCCCCTGCTCGACCTCGACGCGCTTCGTCACCCGGAGCGCGCAGCGCGCGGCTGGCTGCTCGACGACGCCGGCCCGCATGATCATCTCGGCGAACGCGTCCGCCGAGCCGTCCATGATCGGCATCTCAAGGTTGTCAACCTCGACGTAAGCGTTGTCAACGCCGAGTCCGCGGAGCGCCGAGAGAAGGTGCTCGACGGTCGAGAGCATCACGCCCGTCCGCATGAGCGTCGTCGCGTAAGAACAGTGCGCGATGCATTCGACCGAGGCCGGAATCTCGAAGTCGTCGAGGTCGGTTCGGACGAAGACGTAGCCCGTGTCGGGCGGAGCGGGGCGCAGCCGCAGGTGGACGGGCACGGCTGTGTGCAGTCCGAGGCCGCACGCCTCGGCTGGAGCAGCGAGGGTCGTCTGTTTTATCAAAATTTGAATGATGACCTTTCACGTTTTGCGCGTTGGGGTGCGCGCGTGAATTATTTGAACGCTCGGATAAAGAGCAAGGCACGTGCCGCCTGCGCGAGTTGAAAAACTTAAGATACTCGCGTCGTCCCGCGCGTTGTTCGCGAAGTTTGTGGCGCGCTTGCCACATCCGACGAGTCAGCGTGTGGCTTGCGCGCAACACGCGGCGCGGTAGGTTTAGCTTGTCACGCGCCGCGGCTTTCCTTATCATCAAGCAAATGCCGTCGAAAAAAGCGAAGCCGAAAGAACCCACCGAGAGGGTCTTTCTCATAGACTCCTTCTCGCACATCTTCCGCGCGTTCTTCGCGCCGATGGGCGCGCGCACCGAGCCTCTGACGAACAGCCGGGGGCAAGTCACGCAGGCCGTCTTCGTCTTCACGAACATGCTGCGGAAGCTGCTCGCCGACGAGAAGCCGCACTACATCGCCGCGGTCTTCGAGTCGGGCGTGCCGACCTTCCGACACGAGATGCACGCCGGCTACAAGGCTAACCGCGCCGAAGCGCCCGAAGATTTGCAGACGCAGATTCCTTACATCATCCGCGTCTGCGAGGCGTACAACATTCCGATCCTCAACGCGCCCGGCTTCGAGGCCGACGACGTGATTGGCACGCTCGCCGTGCAGGCTGCCGAACAAGGTTTGCAGGCCGTCGTCGTCTCGAACGACAAGGACATGTGCCAGCTCGTGCGCGACCCCTTCGTCGTCTGCATGAGGCACAACTCGCAGAACGTCAAGCGCAAGGAACCCGTGCCGCCCGTCGAGTGGTGCGACGAGGCGTGGGTCTTGAACAAGTTCGGCGTGCCCGCGGAAAAGATTATTGACCTGCTCGGACTGATGGGCGACTCGGTTGACAACATCCCCGGCGCGCCCGGCATCGGGCCGAAGGGCGCGGTCGAGATCATCAACGAGTTCGGCTCAATCGAGAACGCGCTCGATCACTGGGAAGAGGTCAAGCGAAAGACGTATCGTGAAAGCTTACGTGACAACCGCGAACTCATACTCCAGTCGAAAGAGCTTGCGACGATCAAGACCGACGTGAACATCAAGCTCGACCTCGAACGACTCCGCTGCAAAGCGCCCGACCGCGCCGCCGCCTACACGCTCTTCCGCGAGCTTGAGTTCCAGCACCTCACGCGCGAGTTCGCCGACGCGGCGACCGAGACGGAGGCCGGCGCGGCGTCGAAGACATACAATCGCGTCACGAAGATTGCCGAACTCGAAACGCTCGTGCGAAAGCTCTGGGACGTTGAGCACTGGGCCTTCTCAATCGCCGACACTTCGCCCGCTGGCGCGGGTCAGCAGACGAGCGTGCGAGAAGAGACGCCGCCTGCCGGACTCGCGATCTCCTACGCGCCGAATACGTCTCACTTCGTCAACTTTGAAGAGTTCGAGGGCGGACGCGAACAGGCCCTCGCGATGCTGCGCGACGTTCTATCGAACGGCCTCCTCTCGAAATCCGTCCACGACTTGAAGCGCGCCGTCGCGCTGCTCGCGAACGCCGGGACAGAGGTCGAGGGCGTCGAGGACGACACGCTGCTCGCCGCGTACCTGCTCGACCCCGTGCGGAGCCGCTACGACCTCGGCGACCTCGCGCGCGAGGCCGTCGGCGTCGAAGGCTGGACCGACCCGCCCGGCGAAGGCTGGACGCCGGAGCATTGGCGCGCGGCGGAAGCCGCCGACTTCACCGCGCAGACGGCGGACGTTCTCCACGGTCGCGTGCTCGAACAGGGACTCGAATCAATCTACAAAGAGATCGAAATCCCCATCGCGCCGCTGCTCTATCGCATCGAGCGCGCGGGGCTTCGCGTTGACACTTCCGTCCTTGGGGAACTCTCGGCGCTCTTCGGCGCGGAGCTTGAGAAGCTGACGGAGCAGATTTACAAGCTCGCCGGGCGCGAGTTCAAAATCAACTCGCCCAAGCAGGTCGGCGAAGTCCTCGAACAACTCAACATCAGCACCGGACGCAAGACCGCGACGGGGCAAGTCTCGACGAGCCGCGCCGTGCTCGACGAACTGGCCGCGCAAGGCTACGAGCTTCCGCGGCTGCTTATTGAATTCCGCGAACTCGACAAGCTCAAGGCGACATACACGGACGCGCTCCCGCCGCTCATCGGCCCCGACGGTCGCATACACTCCGAGTTGAACCAGACCGTCACGGCGACGGGCAGGCTCAGTTCGAGTTCGCCCAACCTTCAGAACATCCCGATCCGCACCGAACTCGGTCGCCGCATACGCCGCGCGTTCGTCCCCGAAAAGGGAAACGTCTTCGTCGCGGCTGACTACTCGCAGCTCGAACTGCGCCTGCTCGCGCACATCACGCAGGACGCGCAGATGCTCGACGCCTTCCAGAAGGGCGAGGACATACACGAGCGCACCGCGCGACTCGTCTTCGGCGCGAAGACGAAGGAGGAGTTGAAGGACAAGCGCCGCTTCGCCAAGATCGTCAACTTCGCCATCGCCTACGCCGTCGAGCCGTTCGGACTTTCGCAGCGCGTCGGCATCTCGCGCAAGGAGGCGAAGCAGGTCATTGACGATTACTACCGAACTTACGCGGGCGTGCGCCGCTTCATGGACGAGATTCCCGAACAGGCGCGCGAGACCGGCGTGGTGCGCTCGATCTACGGTCGCATCCGCCCCGTGCCCGCCGTCAACGACCGCAACGGCACCGTCCGCGCCCGCGCCGAGCGCGAAGCTATCAACATGCCAATCCAAGGCACGGCGAGTGACATCGTCAAGATCGCGATGCTCAAAGTTGACGAGGCGTTGCGCTCCGCGGGGCTGAAGGCGCAGATGGTCATGCAGGTTCACGACGAGCTGCTCGTGGAAGCGCCGAAGAAGGAGGCGAAGCAGGCCGCCGAGATTCTGAAACGCGAGATGGAGTCGGCGGTCGGACTCGACGTGCCGCTCGAAGTCGAGGTCGGCACGGGCGAGAACTGGATGGAGGTGAAAAAATAAGAGTTCAAAGTTCAAGGCTCAAAGTTAACGGGCTATCTTCGACATCATCACGGGCATAATCGCGACAGGCGGAAACGTGTTCAAAGTTAACGACCTGCCTTCCAACCTTGAACCTTGAACTTTGAACTTCCTTAACTCGCCATGCCGGAGGACGAGAGGAAAGAGGACGGGCGCGTCGTGTACAGCCGCCGCGAGGGGGCGGAGGGCGAAGGCTCTGCGCGGGCGGACGGCGCGGGCGTGTTCGCCGCGGCGCTCATGCACGACTCGCTCTGGCGGACGATGCTGCCGCTCTTCGTCGGGTTCGCGCTGCTCGTCGGCCTCGTCTTCGGACTCGGATACCGCAGCGCAGGCGAGTTGGAAGACGTGCGCTTCTCGACGCAGCGCGAGGAGCGCGCGCTCGGCGAGACGCAGAACTACCTGCTCAACCTGCGCCTCCAACTGAGCCGCCTCGACACCGAAGCGCGCATCCGCGGTCGCATCGAGGCGGGCACGCAAGGCGTCATGCTCCCGCCGACCGACCTGCGCCTCCGCAACGAGCGCGACGCGCTCGCCAAACTCGTACCCGAATTCGACCGCCTGCCGCTGCGCGACGCCGACTCGAAGCAGCGCGCGCGCCAACTTCTCGACAAGTACGTCGCCGACACGACAGACCTTCGCGACTACTCGCTCGGCGGCTACGCGGACTTCCGCGACCTCGACGAGCAGTTGCGCTCTCTGATGAAGAGCGTTGACGACGAGCGCTACACCATCGAGGAGCAGCGCGACGACGCGCTCCGGGAGACGCAGCGCAAGCTGCGACTCTTGATGTGGCTCGCCGCGGCCACGGCGATCATCGTCGCGGGCGTCACATTCCTCGAAGTGTGGCGGCGCTTCCGCCAGATGCGCCGCAGCTTCGCCGCGCTCCGGCGCGAGCGGCAGTTCAGCGCGCAGATGCTCGAAGGGATGCCGAGCGCGGTGGCTGCGATTGATCAGCGCGACCGCATCCGCTCGGCCAACGCCGCCTTCTTCGACCTCTTCCCCGGCGCGTCGGTCGGCGCTTCCATCCACGACAAGTTTACGACGCCCGACGGCCTGAAGCTTCTCGCCGCGGCGACCTCGACGCGCGTCGGCCAAACGGTCTATCGCGGTCGCTACCGGCTCGGCGGCGGCGAGGGCGGTCGCGAGCGCGTCTTCGACGTTTACTCTTCGCCTCTGGAGATCGAGGGCGAGAGCGGCCAGCTTCTGACTCTGGTTGACGTGACGGAGGCGGTGGAGGCCGAGCAGGAGTTGCGGCGGGGCGAGGCGCTCGCGGCGGTCGGCCAGGCGACGGCGCAGGTCGCGCACGAGATAAAAAATCCTCTGGGGAGCATCCGGCTCGGCGTCGCGATGCTGCGCGACATGACGCGCGACCGCGAGGCCATCAACACGATTGACCTCGTCGAGCGCGGCATCGAGCACCTCTCGAAACTCACGCTCGACGTGACGCAGTTCTCGCGCCGGAGGAAGCTCGCGCTCGCCGACGTTGACCTGGGCGACCTCATCGGCGAGAGCCTCGACCTCGTCGCCGACAAGCTTCAGGAGAAGCGCACGCCGGTCGAGAAGAACTTCTCAGACGAACCCGTGCGCGGCCACTGGGACGAGGATCAGCTCCGGCAGGTCTTCGTCAACCTCATCGCCAACGCCGTTGACGCCGGCCCCGCCGAAAGCCCCGTCACCGTCACGACCGAGCGCGCGAGCGTCACGGTCGGAAGCAGTCGCAACGGCGGCGGCGGCAAGCAGGTCGCGGGCGCACGCGTCCGCATCGAAGACTGTGGGCAGGGCATGGACGAGGAGACGCGCGCGCGCATCTTCGAGCCGTTCTTCACGACGAAGAAGAAGGGGACGGGCCTCGGCCTCGCTATCGCCAAGCAGATCGTCGAGCAGCACGGCGGCACCATCCGCGTCGAGAGCCGCCCCGGCGAAGGCACACGCTTCACCGTCGAACTCCCGCTCTCGCCGGAAATCGCTTGAGAAATTTTGAAGGCGGGAAGTGCTGCCTTTGTCATCGCAGCGCGTTCGCTCTTCGCGCGGCTCGCCTTAAGCTTCTGAACTCGCGACCTTGAATCCAGTTACTTCATCACCGGCAGCTTCGGCCCGCGGAATGTTTTTCGGTTGTTCGTCTCAAGCTCTTCGACGCTGATCTCCATCGCGCCGTCCGCCGCGACTTCGAGCGTGAACTGAATCTGCGGCACGCCTCTGGGGCGGGGGCTGATGCCGGAGAGTGTGAACCAGCCGAGGCTGCGGCAGCCGCCGACCGTGTCCGCGTCGCCTTCGAGGAGGTGGACGCCGACCGCCGTCTGGTTGTCTTCAGCCGTCGAGTAAGTCTCGACGAAGCTCGCCGGAAGAAGAGTCCACTGCGGCAGAAGAATCGAGGCCACGCCGCCCGCCGTCTCGATCCGCAGCGCCCGCGCGAGCGCCGCCTGATTAGGTCGGATGGGAGCGCCGCAGAACTCGCACGTCTGCGGCGCGCGGCTCAGGTCGGCGACCGCGCCGCACGACTGGCAATGGACGTTCATTTCAGACATGACTTTTAAGTCGGGCGAAGGCGCGGCGCGCGGCCTCGACTGTTCTGTCGAGCAGGTCGTCCGTGTGCGCGACGCCGATGAAGGCGGCCTCGAACTGCGAGGGCGCGAGATAGACGCCTTCGTCGAGCATCGCGTGGAAGAACTCGCCGTAAAGATCGCGGTCGGACTTCGCGGCGGAGGGCCAATCGTTGACGGGCGAGTCGTTGAAGAAGGTCGTGAACATCGAGCCGACGCGGTTCGTCACCGTCTCGACTCCCGCCTCGCGCGCGGCATCCGACAGACCTTCGGTGAGCCTGCGGCCCGCCTCTTCCAACCTTTCATAAACAGCGCGGTCGTGCAGACGCCGGAGCGTCGTGAGTCCCGCAGTCATCGCGAGCGGGTTGCCGGAGAGCGTGCCGGCCTGATAGACGGGGCCTGCGGGCGCGACCTGTTCCATGATGTCGCGTCGCCCGCCGTACGCGCCGACGGGGAGGCCGCCGCCGATGATCTTGCCGAGCGTGGTGAGGTCGGGCGTGACGCCGTAGAGTTCCTGCGCGCCGCCGCGCGCGAGCCGGAAGCCGGTCATCACTTCGTCGAAGATGAGAATCGCGCCGTGTTGCCGCGTGATGTCGCGCAGGGCTTGCAGGTAGCCTTCGCGCGGCGGCACGCAGCCCATGTTGCCGACGACGGGTTCGACGATGACGGCGGCGATGTCTGCGCCGTGTTCGTCGAAGACCTGTTCGAGCGCCGCCGCGTCGTTGAACGGAGCGGTGATCGTGTTGCTCGCGACCGAGGCGGTGACGCCGGGGCTGTCGGGGAGGCCGAGCGTGGCGACGCCGGAACCGGCTTTGACGAGGAGGCTGTCGCCGTGGCCGTGGTAGCAGCCCTCGAACTTGACGATCTTGTCTCTTCCGGTAGCGCCGCGCGCGAGCCGGAGCGCGGACATCGTCGCCTCCGTCCCGCTGTTGACCATCCGAACCATCTCGACCGAAGGCACGGCGCGGGTGATCTCTTCGGCCATCTCGACTTCGAGTTCGGTCGGCGCGCCGTAGCTCGTCCCGCGCGAGAGCGCCGCGTGCAGCGCTTCAATCACTTCCGGGTCGGCGTGGCCGAGAATCATCGGCCCCCACGAGCCGACGTAATCAATGTAGGTGCGACCGTCAACGTCGGTCATCGTCGCGCCGCTCGCGCTCTCGATGAAGCGCGGCGTGCCGCCGACTCCGCGGAACGCGCGGACGGGTGAGTTCACGCCGCCCGGCATCAACTCGACCGCGCGCGCGAACAACTCTTCGGAGCTTCGCTGCCTGTCAATTTTCGTTTGACTCATGCCCTCATGCTAAAAGCAAAGCGGTGTCGAACGCAAAACATTTCTGCGCCCGGACGCCCGGCGCGTGGCGACTCGACGAGCGGGTCAAATGATTCGCTCCAACTCCGCGCGCGGCTCGACGAGGAGCGTGCGGAACGACGAGAGATAGACGAGGCCGGGTGCCGCGCCTTTGGGCTTCGAGACGAACTTGCGCTGCGTGTAGTTGACCGCGACCTTCGAGTCGCGCCCGGCCTTGCTGAAGTGCGCGGCGAGTTGCGCGGCCTCGACGATTGTCCGGTGCGGCACCTGCCCGTCGCGACCGCGCGCGCGGACGACGACGTGCGAGCCGGGGTAGTCCGCCGCGTGCATCCAAGTGTCGAGCGAGCGCGCGACGCGGAAGGTCAGTTGGTCGTTCTCACGCGAGCCGCGACCGACGAGGATTTCGTAGCCGTCCGAAGAGCGATACCGCCTGATGCCGCGCAGATTCTCGGCGGCCTTCTTCTCGTCCTTTTTTGCCCGCGCGGATTGCGCCGCAGACCTGCCCTGCTTCGCACCCGTGAACGCGGCGAGCGCGTCGGCGTCGCGCGTCGCGATGATTCGCTCCAACTCGGCGCGGCGCGCTTCGAGCGCGGCGAGTTCGGCGTCAGTCGTCTCCAGACGCTCGGCGATCTCCTGCGCCGCGCGCTTGGCCTTGCCGTAGAGCGCGAACCGGCGCGCGGCCTCGTCCTGCAAGCTCCTGTTCTCTTCGACCTCAAGCTCGACCGCGGGCAAGCCTTCCGCGAAAAAATCCGTGACGCGAACCCTGCCGCCGTCACGCACAGCCGTGCCGACGTTCGCGAGCAGGAGTTCGCCCGCGCGCTTGTGCTCTTCGGCGTCGCCGTGCGACTTGAGGTCGCGCGCGAGGTTGTCGCGCAGCTTCTCAAGCTTCGTCATGTCCTGCCTGATTCGCGACGCCGCGGCGCCCGCGCGCTGGTCGAACGCGCGCTCGGTTTCGAGCCGCCGGTGGTGCGCGTCGAGGGCTTCGGAGACTGAAGCGAATCCGTCGCGCGTGAGTAGTTGAGTCTTCCGCGGGGCCGGCGCTTGTGCGGCGTGTGAATGAGGCGGGCGATAAATCTCGCCCGCCGTCTGACCCTCGCCGCGCGACGGTCGCATCGAAGCGACGATTCGATCTTCCGCGTCGAGCAGCAGAAGGTTTGCAGTCCGGCCCGTTAACTGTGCGATGAGAGTCATGTCGTGCACGCTTCCGACGGCGTCGGCCACTTCAAACTTGAAGCGGACGACGCGCTCGCCCTCGTCCTTCTCGAGCGAGCGGAGGGTCGCGCCGCCGAGCGACTTGCGGAGTATGAGGGCGAAGGGCGACGGCTGAAGCGACGCCTTTTCAAGCTCGCGCACCGTGCGAGAGACCAGATGGATGCGCGGCTGGCCCGGCTCGACGGAGACGAAGATGTAGCGACCGCCCTGCGCGCGGAAGTCAACGGCGAGGGACGCCGCCGAAAGTTGGAAGACCTTTCCCCACGCGCGTCCGACGAGCGCGGGCCTGAGTTCTTCGACGACCTCTTTGATGAGTTCTTCGTTCATGCCTGCCGAGCGGGCCAAAGCGTCGCGGCTCTTTTCACCTTCACTGTTATCTGAAAATCGCCGTCGGGCGAAAGGCTAACAGAGTCGCGTGCGAAGACAAAAAGAGGGCGCGGCCATTTAGACCGCGCCCTTCGTCTCTTTGAGTGCGCGCTACTGCCTGACGACGACCGTGCCGGAGATGAGGTCGTGCGCCGTTCGGCCTTCGGCGTCGAAGACCGAGTAGATGATGCCGAGTCCGAGCGTCGCGAGCGAGAGGATGTACGCGAGAGCGCGCCGCGCGCACTGTCCCGTCGTCGGCACGAGTGCCGTGCGCGAATCAACCGCGCGCAAAGAGCAGAGCGCCATGCCCCACGTGTGACCGGCGAGCGCGACCGAGCAGGTGTGATAGAGGAACATCACGCCGACGACGATGCCGGCCATCGAGCCATAGACGTGCGGGTCGCTCCAGTTGCCGATGGTCAATTCGATTGCCGCCGCGAACGGCGCGCAGAGGAAGGCGACCGCGACGAGGTCAACGACTGCCGCCGCGATCCGCTTCGCGCGCGGCGCGCGGTCGTCGTAGCTCAACTCAGGGGCGGAGATTTTGGGCAGCGGGTCGAGTCCCTGTCGTTCGAGCCAGAACTCGTCCAGCACGCCCTCGATCTTCCGCGGCTGGCGCGAAGCCGTTTGAGCCTGCGACTCCGCCTCGGCTTCGGCGTGCGCCCGCATGCCGGCGGGTGGCGGCTGCGACTCTGCGTTCGTCGCAGGTGAGGTCGGAGCGGATGCCGCGTTCTGCTTTTCGACTTCGACTTTCGCTGCCGCGGGAGTTGTCGCCTCGGCGGCGGCCTTAGTCTTGACGGCAGCGGCGGATTTCGTCTCGACCGACGCGGCGGCCTGAGTCGCGACGACCTTTTCTTCGACCGGCGCGGGAGCTTTCGTCGCTTCGACTGTCGCAGACTCGGCTGACTGTTTCGGCGGGACGACGGCGAGCGTGGTCGCGCGCGCTTGTGCTTCTTCCACCTTCGCTGCCGCGTCCGCTCTTTCCGCGCGACGCGACGCGCGTTTCGTCTGTGCGCCCGCTTGTTCGTCGCGCCTAACCGCGGGGGCCGGTTCGGCGATTTGTTCCGGCTGCTCTTCGACCACGCGCGCGGCGGCGGTCGCGACCTGGCCGCGGCCTGAGCCTTGACGCGCGTGCGTCGGAGCTTGCGCCCGCGCGCGCTCGATGCGCCGGAGCGCGGCGACGACGAGCGGATTCATCTCCGGCTCTTCGGGCGGCGGGACGAGGCCGAGCTGCTTCGACGCCTCAGCCGCCTTGTTGTTCGCGGCAGTCGGTTCGGGGCGTTCGTACTCCGACTCGCCGCGCACGGCTGGCCGCTGCTGCGACTCGGTTTCGAGCGCGGCCTCGCGCGCGCGGCGCTGCTGAATTTCGCGGAAGCGTTCGCTAAGCTCCTTGCGCCAGGCGGGACGGTTTCGGTTGACGCCGGGGAATTCGAGGAGTGTCGAGTTATTAGTGCCTTGTGATGTCGCGTTCGTTCCGTTCGAGTTATCGGTCATAGCGTGAGCAGTAGCCTCTGCATAGTGCGGCTGTTCTTGCCGGACTGATTTCGTGAACGGGGGGGTTGCTTCGGCTGCGTCCTCCGGCAGCGCTGACTGTCGGGCGCTTTCGGACTGAGTCCGTCGCGCGCGGCACGTCGCATCGGATCGTTGGGAGCCTCCCCGTCGCTTAATAAAAATCTGTTCGATGGGCGACGGGCCGACGCCGTTTAAATCCATGCCCACTGCGGAGTCGCGGCGGATGCTATCAGAAATTACTTTAAGTCGTCAACCAAAAAACACAATGCGCTGTACCTCAGCCGCGCGCGGCTACAATATTTTGAACACGGACGGCGCGAGGCATTTCGCCGGTCTCTCGGCGGCAGGGCGGTTCACGGGCGCGGTCGCCGGCTCATCGGAGCAGCGTGCCGGTTCGATTCCATCGCGTGTTGTTGACGAAGTCGGCGAGGAAGTTGAATGGAAATGGCGCTTGGCTGTGCGCGGCGTGCTCGTCGTAAGACCAGATGACGAACATCGCTCGACCGACGATGAGGTCGCGCGGGACGAGTCCCCAGACGCGGCTGTCGGCGCTGTTGTCGCGGTTGTCGCCCATGACGAAGTAGTAGCCTTCGGGAATTTTGTAAGGGCGGTTGACGGCGTATGTGAATCCGAACGTGTGCGGCTCCGAAGAGTAATAGACGGTGTAAGGCGCGTCGGGCTTGTTGCCCGTGGGCTTTAGCTGTTTGAGTTCGGCGTTGTCGCTGCCGAGGTCTTTGTCCGCGGCGACGACGCGATTCTCAGGCAGAAGCTTTCCGTCAACGATCACGTCAGCGCCGCGAACCTCGACAGTCTCGCCAGGCAGCCCGATGACGCGCTTGATGAAGAGCGTCTTGTACTGGACGATCTTCTCCCGCGGAATGGACGCCGCAGGGTACTTGAAGACGATGATGTCGCCGCGCCGCACGTCGCGCTGCGGCAGGAAGGGGAGGTGCGGCCCCGGCCCGAAGATGAACTTGTTGACGAGGAAGTGGTCGCCGACATAGATCGTGTTCTCCATCGAGGCCGACGGGACGACCGCCGACTGCGCGACGAAGGTCATGAAGAAGACGGCCATGACGAGGACAACCGCGCCCGCCTCCATGTACTCGCGCAGAAGCCCGCGCGATGGCACTTCCGTCTGCTCCCCGACGCCCGGCGACACCGACTCTTCAACGCCTTCCGCCTCTTCGTCTTTCTTCTTCAGAGTCGTCGCCACCTTCCAAACGCGCCTCTCGATTGTTCAAACCAACGCGACCGCTCGCCGATGAGAAAGTTGATTCACCTCGCGACGCCGGAAATTTCTTCAGAGCGGCTTGCGTCCGGCGAAGCCCGCTTCGAGGTCGTGCCACCACTCGACGCTTTCGCCTTCGCCTGACTGCCAGCAGAGCAGGACGACGCGACCGTCGCGCATCGAGGGGAAGTCAATCAGCCCGCGCTCGTAGTCTTTGAGCTGCACGCCGAGCGCTTCGAGTTGTCCCGCCGACTCGGCAAGCTCGGTCAGCGACGCGACGTAAGCAGCGCCGCCCCTCATGCCTCCGCCGCCGAGTTGCGCGGACGCAGCGGCGGCGCGCGCGGCCTCCTGCGCGGCGGCGACACGCGAGTACGAGCGCTGAATCCTGCCGACGATGCCCCGCACGGTCGGCAGCAGCGCGTTCGCTTCTTCGACGGTGAACAGCTTCATAAGAAGTGATGAGTGATGAGTGATGAGTTAAGAGCTTTTTCACTCATCACTCATCACTCATCACTGTTCTTACTGGTCGTCGGTGACGCGGATGAAGTTCGAGTTGTCGGGGAACCGTTCTTCCGCGACGTTCTCCTCGCGACCGTCGGGGAGTCGCGAGGCCGTCTCGTCGAACTCCTCGGCGCGGCGGATCGTCGCGACCGCTTCCTCCTCTTCGCAGATGAGAACCTCGCGGACGCTCGTCATCATCTCTTCGCCGCCGCGCTGCTGCGGGGCGTTGTGGTTGGCGAAGGAGTTTGCGGCGGGCTGCGGCTCGTGCGCGTGGTTCTCGTAGTAGCGGTGCGCGTGGTTCGGCTCCTTGCGAACCTTGTCGGCGATCTCGCCGAGGTCAATGAAGTAGTCGGCCACGTCAATCAGCTTCGGCGCGGTGTTCGAGCGGAAGCCCGCGACCTCGACGCGGCAGCCCTTGTAGGCGACGGCGTTGACGGCATAGACGAAGTCCTCGTCGCCGGAGACGAGCACCGCCGTGTCGTAGCGCCCGGCGAGCGAGAGCATGTCAACGGCGATCTCAACGTCGAGGTTCGCCTTGCGCGTGCCGTCGTAGAAGGTCTTGAGTTCTTTGTGGATGACGCGGAACCCGTTGCGGCGCATCCAGAGCAGGAAGCCTTGTTGACGTTCGGCCCCAACGTCCACGCCGGTGTAGAAGAAGGCGCGCAAAAGCCTCCCGTCGCCCAGAAGGACGCGCAGGAGCTTGTTGTAGTCTATGTCTATGTTGTGGAACCGCGCCGCGTGGAAAAGGTTGTTGCCGTCAATGAATACCGCCACTCTGCCTCTGTAACCGAACTGCCAGGAGATGTTGTTAGTCGGATCATAATGCATTTGAAAACACCCCGTCCGAAAGTTTAGATTCGCGAAATTTCAAACATCGGTAAGACTGAAACCGACCGCCGCCCGCGTGAAGAATAGAAAACTTAACTCGTCAAAACATCCCGCCCCGCGCAAACGCACCGCAGAGCGACCGAACAGACGGCGAGTCATTTAACCACGAAATTCGACGGCGCGACAACCAACCCCGCCCGCCCGCGCGAGCACGTGTTCCTCGAATCGCACTCAGGATTTCGGAACGCTGGCCGTCTGTGTCGTCTGCGACGCGCCGATCTGCTGGCCCGTCGCGGCGTCAACATAGACGTAGAGTGGCGACGCGGGGCCGCCGGCGGCGATCTCCCACGCGACGTGTAGCTCAAGCGTCTGCGGGTCGGCGTCGCGGCGGACGGGGAAGAGGACGAGCGCGCGCGAGGTGAGCGCGTCCGCCTGCGTGATGTTGCGCGTCTGCCGGTTACCGGCGCTGTCGGTGTAGGTGATCGTGCTGTTCGCGAGCGAGGCCGCGGCCTTATCGGCGGCGACGGTCTGCGTGACGGCGGCGACCGTGCGGCGAATGTCTTCGGCGTCGGGGATGGCCGTGCTGGAAAGAGCCGTCACGCTCAGGTCGGGCGTGAACGTCACAAGGACTTCGCCGTAGCCGTTGCGAAGCGGGTAAGGAAATGAGTTCTGGACGTAGTGCGCCGTTCTCGCGCCGCCCGGCGCGTCTGTGATCTCGACGAGCGAGAGTTCGCCGAGGCCGACGCCGACGAGCGGCTCCGCCGAGGCCATGAAGCGGCGCAAAGACTCGCGCGTCTGCTCGTCGGTTCTTTTCGCGGCCCTGTCGCTGTTCGTCTTCCTCGCGCCCTTGTCGTTGATCGTGACGAGCGGCATACGCGGCGGCGTCGGAAGGTTCGCGGGCAGAGACTTGACCGTCGCAGTCACGGGCAGAAGCTCAGGCGTCGGGACTGCCGTCGCCGCAGTTGTCGCCACGGTCGTCGTCAGCGGCTGGCCCGTGATCTCCTTCCAACTCGCGAGCGCGGCCTTGCGCCGCTCGTCGCTCGCTTCGAGCGTGGCGAACTTCGGCCCGCTCGCCGCGCCCGGTGCGCCCGCGCCCGCGGGCTTCGTCATCGCGGCGCACGCGCAGAGCAGCGGCGCGAGCGCCGCGACGAAGGCGAAGGGCGCGGCGCGCAGAGTTCTTCTGATGAGTCCGCTCGGCATCGTTCTCAATTTGATGAAGGGGAAACGGTCGAGAAGGATTATACTCAAGAACCGGCGACGAGCAATCGCTAGAACCGGCGACGGGCAATCGGTCTCGTCGCCGTCGAATTAAAGGGGGGGCGTGGAAGAGTTGCCGCGCGAGGACGAGTTCACAGACTTTGAAGCCTTCTCAAGCGTGAGCGCGACGGCGGAGGCGGGCAAGCCTCTGCGGCGCTTCGCGGCGGACGAACTCGTCGCGTGCGAGAAATGCTCGCGCGCGAACGCGCCGACGCGCGTGAACTGTCTGTACTGCGGCGCGCCGCTGCCGGTCACAGAGCTGAGCGCGACGCTGCGCCGCCCCGCGCTGAAGAATCTCGAAGAGTGGGAGCAGGGCTTCAGCGTCGTCTTTGTTCCGCGCGGCGGCGTGGAGCCTTCGCCGGAAGACATCTCGGAGGCCGCGTCTCTGCTCAGGCTCGAAGCTGAGCGGCTCGCCGAGATCGTCGCGGCGCGCCGCGCGCTGCCTCTCGTGCGCGCGGCGTCGGAAGAGGACGCCGCGCTGTTCGTCGGGCGGCTCGGCGCGCTCGGAATCAAGTCGGAAATTTTTTCGGACGAGATTCTTGAGAAGCAGCCGGAGCGTGTGCGCGCGCTCGCCCTGAACGAAGACGCGCTCGTCTGCTGGACGAGTCCCGAAGAGGAGCCGCGCCGCGTCGGTTGGGCCGAGGTCGCGCTGCTCGTCGCCGGTCGCGTCGTGACGCGCCGCGTCGAGGTCGAGCAGCGGCAGGCGAAGCTCGGCAGCCGTGGCCGCGTCGTTGACACGCGCGAGTTGACGGCGGACGAATCCGTGCTCGACTTCTATGCGCAGACGGGCGACGGCTTCCGCGTCATGGCCGACGGGTTCGACTACTCTTGCCTCGGCGCGGGCAAGCGCCTGCTCGCGAGAGAAAATTTCGGCGTGCTCGTCCACGCGCTCCGCGAGCGCGCGCCGTCGGCAATCTTCGACGAAGAGTACACGGGCCTGCGTGCGTTGCTCTCCGCCGCGTGGCCGCCGTCGGAGCGCACGGGTTCAGGCTTGCGACGCGACCGTCCGGGCCGCCTCAACACGGAGTCGGTGACGACGGTCAGCAACGAGACGCAGTTCACGCGGTACGCGCGCCTGCGCCTGCGACTCGCGCTGCGCGCGCGCGCGAAGGAATCATGAAGCGACGAGGCGGAAACAATCAGAACCCCTGGAAGCCCTCGAAGTGGGACGAGCGCGCGGGCAGGCGCGACGCGCGACCGCCCGTCGGGGGCGAACGCGAGGGCGCGCGCGAACGGGGCGAAGGCGGTCGCGTTTCGGGCGAGCGCGAGCGGGCGAAAAGCGGAAGAGCGCCCGACGCGCGAGGCCACTTCAAAGACCGCAACTCGCGCGCGAGGAATGAGGGCCAGTCTCCGGGCGAGCGGGTCGCGCGGGCCTTCGCGTCCGGCGGAAGGCCGGAGCGGAGGACGCGCGCTGATGAACGACGGGACGTGCCTTCGTCAAATCCGAACTCGCACGCGGACGGCGCGCACGTCTTCGGAGTCCAGCCCGTGCTTGAAGCGCTGCGCGCGGGCGCGCGCCCGGTCGAGCGCGTCACCGTCGCCGAAGGCGCGCACGAATCGCGCTTGCAGGAAATAATCGAGCTTGCGCGCGGCGCGGGCGTGCCCGTCCGCCGTGCGCCGCGCGCGGAACTCCAGCGCATCGTGCCGGGCGCGAATCATCAGGGCGTCGTCGCGACGATCTCGGCGGCGCGCTACACGCCCGCGGACGTTTTGCTCGAAGCGCTCGCCGCGCGCGTCGGCACCGACGAGCCGCCGCTCGCGGTCGTCCTCGACGGCGTCGAAGACCCGCGCAACCTCGGCGCGATCATCCGCACGGTCGAGTGCGCGGGCGCGCACGGCGTCTTCGTGCCGGAACGCCGCGCGTCGGGTCTGACCGAGACGGTCGCGAAGGCTGCGGCGGGCGCGCTCGAATACGTGCCGGTCGCGCGCACGGTCAACGTCGCGCGGCTGCTGGAAGATTTGAAGGGGCGAGGGCTGTGGACGGTCGGCACGGCTTCGGACGCGGCGACCGCGTACACCGAGTGGGACTGGACGCAGCCGTGCGCGCTTCTGCTCGGCGGCGAGGGCGAGGGCCTGCGCCGGCTCGTGCGCGAGCGGTGCGACGCGCTCGTCTCGATCCCGCTGCTCGGCAGGATCGAATCGCTCAACGTCTCGGTCGCCGCCGGAATCATTCTCTACGAGGCCGTGCGACAGAGAACCGCGCGCCGGGCCGACGCGTACAATAAAAGCCAAGTGATAAGTGATAAGTGATAAGTGACGAGAAGAAGCAGGCGGTTTTGCTCATCACTCATCACTCATCACTTCTTCGGAGGTGCAGCAGATGTTTTGTCCGAGGTGCGCGGCACAGAACGCCGACGACGCAAGATTCTGCCGCGCGTGCGGCACGGACATCAGCCTCGTGCCGCAGGCCGTCACGGGCCAACTTGCACAACGCCTGAGCGAAGAAGGTGAAGACGACTCGCGTCGCGGGAGGAAGCGCCAGCGACGAGAGAAGCGCAAGCCGACAATCGAGCGCGCGGTCAGGGAGTTAATCATGGGCCTCGCCTTCGTCTTCGTCGCGTTCGCGGTCAGAGACTGGGCACCCGCCGGACACATCTGGTGGTTCTGGATGCTGATCCCCGCCGCCAGCGGCCTCGCCGACGGCATCTCGGTCTTGCTGCGTTTGAGGGAAGAAAAGCAGAAGCTCGCGCCGCCCGCTTACACCCAGCAGCCGACGGCCATGCCGCCCGCGCCGCAGCGCGCGCCGGTGCTTCCGCCGCGCAACACAGGCGAGATCATCCCGCCGCCGAGCGTCACCGAAGGCACGACGCGGCTTCTCGATAATGTTCCCGCCGAACGGCCCCGCGGCGAAAGATGAGCGCCGCGCCCGACGCGTGCCTCACGCGACGACCAAAGTGTATATTCGCACGCGGGTGGCCCTTCGATGAGTGAGGCGAAAAACGCACGCATCTGTGTGCCGGTCTGCGCGCGCCGTTTGGACGAGTTGCGCGAGGCGGTCGCACGCGCCGTCGAAGTCGCGGACATCATCGAACTGCGCCTCGACTGTCTCGACGAAGACCAACTCGACCCCTCGCGCCCACAACTTCTAAAATTCTTCAGCGAACTTCCGGGCGGCATTCTACAAAGTGCGGACGCCTCCGTCATCATTACCTTCCGCCCGTCGGAACAGGGCGGCCACCGCGCGCTCGACGCCGAGACGCGCGCGCGCTTTTGGCACGAAGCCGCGGCAGAATTGTCGCGCGCAGAGTTTCGCGCGCGCCTCTTCGCGGACATCGAACTCGACCTGTTCGAGTCGTCGCACGGCGCGAAGCTCTGCGAGGCCGCGCGCGGGCTTCGAGTCATCTGCTCGCACCACGACTTTCGACGGACGCCCTCAGACCTTGAAACGATTTACGATCATGTGGCGCGCACGCCCGCGCGCGTTCTGAAAATTGCGGTGCGCGCTAGGACGATTACCGACTGCGTCGCCGTCATGCGACTGCTCGAACGCGCGCGCCGCGAAGGCCGCGAGATGATCGCCGTCTCGATGGGCGAGGCCGGGCTTTTGACGCGCGTTCTCGCCCCTTCGCGCGGCGCGTTTCTCACCTTCGGCTCGCTCGGCTCGGAGCGGGCGACCGCGCCGGGGCAGACGACCGCGCGCGAGTTGCGAGAGCTTTACCGCGTGCCCCTCATCGGCGAGCGCACGCTCGTCACGGGACTCGTCGGCTCGCCCGTCTCGCACTCGCTCTCGCCGCGCCTGCACAACTCGGCCTTCGCCGCGCTCGGCCTCGACGCCGTTTACATCCCGTTCGATGTCGCCGACGTTTCCGACTTCGTCCTCCGCATGGCGCGGCCTTCCACTCGCGAACTCTCCTGGAACCTGCGCGGCCTGAGCGTCACCGCGCCGCACAAGACCGCCGTCGTGCGGCATCTTAATTGGGTCGAGAAGACCGCGCGCGAGATCGGCGCGGTCAACACCGTCGTCGTCGAGGGCGACGAACTCCGCGGCTACAACACGGACGCCGCCGCAGTCGTCAAGCCGCTCGAAGGTCTGTTGAACTTGCGCGGCGCGCGCGCGGCAATCATCGGCGCGGGCGGGGCGGCCCGCGCGCTCCTCTGGAGTCTCCGCGAGGCCGGCGCACACACGACCGTCTTCGCCCGCGACGTTGAGCGCGCACGCGCGACGGCGCGAGACTTCGCCGCGGAGGCGGCGCGCATCGAAGGCGCGGGCTTCGACGGCTTCGACGCGGTTGTCAACGCGACGCCGCTCGGCACGCGCGGCGAACGCGAGAACGAGACGCCCGCGAACGCTTCGCAACTCCGCGGCGCGCGCGTCGCCTACGACCTCGTTTACAACCCTCGCGAGACGCGCTTCCTCCGCGAAGCCGACGCCGCGGGATGCGCGACCGTCGGCGGCCTCGCGATGCTCGTCGCTCAAGCCGCAGTTCAATTCAAACTCTGGACGGGCACGGACGCGCCGCTCGAAGTCATGCGCGACGCGGCGGAAGAATGATGGATCGTTACAGCAGACAAATTTTATTCGACGGCATCGGCGAGGAAGGGCAGCGGCGTCTGCGCGCGGCGCGTGTGCTTGTCGTCGGGTGCGGGGCGCTTGGGTCGGCGCAGGTCGAGATGATTGCGCGCGCGGGTGTGGGGCGTTTGAGAATCGTTGACCGCGACTTTGTCGAGGAGTCGAATCTTCAGCGGCAGACGATGTTCACGGAGGCCGACGCGCGCGAGCGTGTGCCGAAGGCGGTCGCGGCGGCGCGGCGCGTGGCGGAGATAAACTCGGACGTTGAGTGCGTGGGCGAGGTCGCGGACGTGAGCGCGTCGAACGTCGAGCGGCTGGTCGAAGGCTGCGACGTTGTGCTCGACGGGACGGACAACTTCGCGACGCGGTTTCTTCTGAACGACGCTTGCGTGAAGCACGGGGTCGCGTGGGTCTATGGCGCGGCGGTCGGCTCTTACGGCGTGACGATGACGGTGAGGCCGCGCGTCAGCCCGTGTCTGCGCTGCGTCTTCAGGGAAGTGCCCGCGGCTGCGTCCGCGCCGACGTGCGACACGGCGGGCGTCATCATGCCGATCATCTCGGTCGTCGCCGCCGTGCAGGTCGCGGAAGCTCTGAAACTTTTGACCGGAAGGGTCGAGAGCCTGCACGGCTCGCTGATGCAGTTCGACGTTTGGCGCAACGAGTGGCGGCGCATCGCCTTGAAGGAGCGCGCGCCCGACTGCCCGGCGTGCGCGCTCGGGCGCTTCGATTCGCTCGAAGCGGAGGCGGGCGACATGGCGGCGGTTCTGTGCGGGCGCAACGCCGTGCAGGTGACGCCCGCACGCGCTGTGAGCGTTGACCTCGACTCGCTCGCCGCGCGCCTGAGGTCGGCGGGCGAGGTGAAGGCGAATCAGTACCTCGTGCGCCTGTGCGCGGGCGGGTACGAGTTGACGGTCTTCAAGGACGCGCGCGCAATCGTCCGCGGCACTGACGACGCCGCGGTCGCGCGCACTCTTTACGCGCGTTACGTCGGGACGTGATGAAGAACGAAGCAGCTCTTGAAATGTCGTTGGATTGAGTTTCGCGCGCGTGGCTTTCGGGTTATGATTCAGTCAACGGCGCGAGTCGTCTTCACTCCGCCCGACGAATCTTGAAAGCGACTTTGCACTTAATGACAAACAGAAAAACCGCAGCCCGCATTCTTCAGCTTCTACTGTTCACTACCGCTCTCGTCATCCTGCCCGCTCTGAAAACGAAGGCGGGCGGCCCCGTCGTGTGGGAAACGGATTCGCGCACCGACCTGCTCGCGGGCGAGTCGCACGGAGTCTCCGTCACAGACACGGGCGCGCTGATGCTCGCGCCGCAGTTCACCAAACTCTTCGACACCGAGCAGGCTTACGTCTGGTCGAGCGCCGTTGACCCCGCCGGCAATGTTTACTTAGGCACGGGGCACGACGGAAAAATCTTCCGCGTCGGCGCTGACGGGAAGGGCGCGTTGCTTTACGACTCCGCCGAGCTGGACGTGACGGCGATGGTCGTCGGTCGCGACGGCGCGCTCTATGCCGGCACTTCGCCGGACGGCAAGGTCTATCGCATCACTTCGGACGGCAAGGCCGACGTTTACTTCGACCCGGCGGACAAGTACATCTGGTCGCTCGCCGTGATGTCGGACGGCTCGCTCGCCGTCGGCACGGGCGACAAGGGCAAGCTCTACCGGGTGCGCGCGGCGGGCGCGAAGCCGGAAGACTCTCTGCTCGTTGACACGAACGAGACGCACATCATCTCGCTCGCCGTTGACAAGCAGGGGAACCTCATCGCGGGCACAGACCCCGGCGGAATCGTGCTGCGCGTCGGCGCGGACGGCAAGGCGTTCGCGCTCTACGACTCGCCGCTGCGGGAGATTCACGCGCTCGCGCCCGCGGCGGACGGCTCGATCTACGCTCTCGCCCTGAGCGACGCCGCGACCGCGCCGAAGCCCGCGGCCACTCCGCAGACGACGCAGACTGTCAGCACGAATTCCGGCGGCGGGGCCGTGACCGGGACGGTGACGACCGTTGACGAGAGCGGCACGACGACCACGACGCTCGGCACGCAGACGCAAACGCAGACGCGCAGCCGCAACGACCTACAGAACGCGCGCAGCGCAGTCTTCCGCATCTCGCCCGACGGAGGCTCGGACGTTTTGTGGAGTTCGACGACCGTGACGGCCTTCTCGGTCGCCGCCTCGCCGCGCGGCGCGGGCGTGCTCATCGGCACGAGCGACAAGGGGCGCATCTACTCCGTCACGGACGACGGGCGCGACACGCTGCTCGTGCAGTCGAGCGAGGATCAAATCTCTTCGCTCGTCGTCCGGGGCCGCGAGGTTCTGGTCGCGTCGTCGAATCAGGGTAAGCTCTTCCGCTTCGCCGACGATGTCGTGAGCGAGGGCACATACGAGTCGCCCGTGCGCGACGCGAAGTTCGTCGCGGCGTGGGGGCGCGTCTGGTGGCGCGGGCAGGGGCAGGTCGAGTTGCAGACGCGGACGGGGAACACCGAGCGGCCCAACGCGACCTGGAGCGATTGGAGCGCCGCGTACCGCGACCCCGCGGGCGCGCAAGTCGCGAGTCCGCGCGCGCGATTCATACAGTGGCGAGCCGTGCTTCATTCGACGCCGAACGGCGCGGCGCGCGTCGAGGACGTGAGCCTCGCGTACCTGCCGCGCAACGTCGCGCCGGAGGTGACGCAGATACAGGTTCTGCCCGTCGGCGTCGCGCTACAATCCGCCGTGCAGATTCCGGTTGACCCGAACATCGAAACATCCGGCCTCGACCCGTCGCTCATCGGCCCGCAGGTTCAGATTCCGCCGCGGCGAATGTTCCAGCGCGGCGCGATCTCTCTCCAGTGGCAGGCCGAAGACCGCAACGGCGACACGCTCGAATACACGGTTTACTACCGCTCGGTCAATGAGAGTACATTCCATGTTCTGAAAGAGAATCTGCGCGAGAACTTCTACTCGACCGACAGCGCGACGCTCGGCGACGGGCGCTACGTCTTCAAGGTCGTCGCCTCCGACGCGCCGGAAAATTCTCTCGGACAGGCGCTCACGGGCGAGCGCGTGAGCGAGCCGGTTGACGTTGACAGCACGCCCCCGCAAGTCCGCGCCGTGGGCGAACCGCAGGTCACGCCGGACGGCCACGTCCGCGTGCGCTTCAACGTTGACGACGCGAGCGGCATGGTGCGCCGCGCCGACGTGAGCGTTGACGGCGGCGACTGGCACGCGGTCTTCCCCGAAGACGGCATCGCCGACAGCCCGCACGAGACTTACGCGCTCGACCTGCCTATCCCGGCGGCGGGCGAGCACACGATTTCTCTGCGCGCGGTTGACGGCAGTGGCAACGTGGGGAGCGCCAGAGTCGTCGTAAGACGTTGAAAATCGCGCCGGACGTATCCTATACGATACGGTGCGAACCTGAACCGATACCGTGCGAGGCCGGGCCTCTCTTTGTAAGCGCAGACCGCGAAAGACTTGCGCTCCGCGCCGCCCCGAAGCCTTGGCACTATCATTGCCAGAAGAGAAGGCGAGACTCGCGCGTCTCCTCTTCTCCCTCCCGTGCGGGATTTGAGAACATGAGGGAGGACAGTGGGAAGTATGAATTTCATCAGGAAATCCACTCTGGCATTCGTGGCGCTCTGCGCGCTCGCCGTCGGCGCGACGGCGGTCGAGCCGCAGAAGGATCAGAAGCCGCCGCCGCCGCCGAGAGAGAAGCAGGACGTGCCGAAGCCGGACAAGCCGCCCCCGCCCCCGCGCAACAACGACAACGGCAACAGGGGCGACAAGAAGAACCACTGAAGCCGCCGGGCAGCGCCGCCACGACCGTCTTTCGCAGTCGCGCGCGAGCCGGTATTCGACGGCAGACGTTTATTTAATCCGTCGAAGAAAAGCCGAACCACAGAAAATCAGGCGCGCCGCGGGAAGCTCTGGCTCTTCCCGCGGCGCGCCTGATTTTTTTGTGCGGCAGGACTCGCTCACTTGATCGTCGTGGCCGACAGCACGACGACGACGCTCTTGTCGGCGATGCTCGTCGTGCCGACGACGACGTTCTCGCCCTCGCGCAGCGAGATCGGATTCTTGAAGCCGACAGTCTCGTAGGTGATCGGGCCGGTGCCGAGTGAGACAGGGACTTTCATGTCCATGTTGAAATTGTCAATCTGCACCCGCGTCTGACCGCCCGTCCGGTCGAGCGAGATCGTGTTGAAGTTGTAGTCGTAGAAGACGGGATTCTTGCTCGCGGGCGAGTCGTTCGTCAGGCGCAGGTCGGCGACCCCCTTGTTGTAATTTTCGCCGCGCCCCTCCTTGCTCAGGATGATCTGCGAACCCATCACCGAGAAGTTCTTGTAGCCGAGCGTTGACTGAAGCTGCTTGACCACGTCGGACAACTCCGCCGGGTAGCGGTTCGCCGCCGACTCGTCGTTCGACGCGACGAGCAGGTGCACGCGGAACTCGATGCCGGGGCGCGAAGCTTCGGGCGTGTCGAAGCGGCGGATGGCCGCCTCGATGACGGCGATGTTTTCGGGGAAGTCGCGGACGGAGATCGTGTGGAAGTCCTCGTTCCACGAGACGACCGCGCCCCTGAAGCCGCTCGTCAGCGGCATGAGCACGCGGGCGAGTATTTGCGGGTCGCGATTCTTGATCTCGAAGACGCGGTTCTGAAACGCCTTCGACGTGACGTAGTTGTCCTCTTCGGCTTTGGGCGCGCTCTTATCCTGCGCGCTGGCCGCGCCCGCGCAGACGAGCGCGAGCAAGAGCGCGAGTGAAAATTTGTGTCCGGCTGAAAGCATGGTCTCTCCTTCTCCTGCTATAGTTGCGTCGGCCCGTGCGGGGCTTGCTGGACTTACACGCGCGCGGCGGCGCAAGGTTTCAGAAGAATACACGTGTCCGGCAAACTAAAGTTTGTCGCCCAAGCGAGGCGAGCTGAACCTTGCCGGACGCCGGGCGAAAAGAGGTGGACGCTGACGGCCCGCCGAACGTAGAATGGCCGGGCAATACTGTCACTTCCGGCACCGTAATGAATCCCACCGTCGCGGGCACCCGGGAGCGGTTCACACCTGACGAAAGGACTTTTGAACAGATGTCGAAAGAGCGTTTGATGCGGGCAGTCGCGTGCGCGGGACTGTCGCTCGTCGCCGCCGTCTTGATCGCGGGACGCTTCGAGCGGCGTTCGAGTGCCGCGCCGCAGTCGGAGAAGACAGCCGAGCAGGAGTTTAAAAACATAAAAGTTCTCAAGGGTCTGCCCGCTTCGCAACTCTTTCCCTTGATGCAGTTCTTCACGGTCTCGCTCGGCACCAAATGTGACTACTGCCACGTGGGCCGCGACGCGAAGGGCGAGTTCCATTGGGAGAGCGACGACAAGCCGGAGAAGAACACCGCGCGCCAGATGATGCAGATGGTCATCGCGCTCAACCACAGCCAGGGCTACGGCCTCGACCCCGGCGCGGTGAGTTGCTACACGTGCCACCTCGGGCACACGCGCCCCACCTCTCTGCCGACGCTGCCGCTCCCCGAACCGACCCCGACGGCCTCCGCGACGCCGGCCACGCCCCGCCCGCGCGAGACGCCGCCGACCGTCCAACAGATTTATGACAAGTACGTCGCGGCTGTGGGCGGCGCGGAGGCCGCGTCGAAGTTCCAGACGATTGTGTTCAAGGGGACGCGCGGCTCGGCTCAAGGTCAATGGCCTTTCGAGGCCACGTTGCAGGGGCCGGACAAGTTCGTGATGGTGACGCAAGTCCCAAAGCAGGGCACTTTCATCTCGGGCCTGAACGGCGCGAACGGGTGGGTGAGCAACCCCAGCCTCACGCGCGCGCTATCGCCTTCGGAATTGAAGGACGCCGAGCACATGGCCGAAGGGTTCAGACTCATCAAGTTCACGCCGACGGCGACGATGCGCTCGGTGGGCCGCAGGAAGGTCGGCGACCTCGACGCTTACATCGTCATTGACAGGCCGTCCGAAGGCGTCTCGCGCCGCTACTTCTTCGACGCGCAGACCGGATTGCTCAGGCGCATCATGACGCTCACGCAGACGATGCTCAGTCCGCTCCTCGAACAGGCGGACTTCGACGACTACCGAGACGTGGACGGCGTGAAGATTCCTTTCGTCTTCCGCATCTCAACCGTGGACGCCAACGGCAGCACCACGCGCACCGTCGCGGAGGTCAGGCACGGCGTCCCCGTCGAAGACAAGGTGTTCGTGATGCCGCCCGCCGCGGCGACCGCGCCGAAGCCTTGAACCCTTTGTGACCTCCAGCGAATACCTCCGGCGTCCTCTGCGGTTAAGTGAGACTGACTTAACCGCAGAGGACGCAAAGAGGACGAAGAGGGCGCGAAGGCTTTGATCGCCCGCAGGCAACCCGATGCGACGAATTGATCTCACGAAGGCGCAGGCCGCTCGCTCCTCGACGATCCGCGACATCAACCGCCAGTTCGTCCTCAACTACATACGCGACCGCGAGCCGATCTCGCGCGCAGACCTCGCGCGCGCCACGGAACTCCAGCGCTCGACCGTCTCGACCATCGTCGAGGAGCTGAAGACCGAAGGACTCATCGAGGAGATCGGCGCGGGCGCTTCGACCGGCGGGCGCAGGCCGACGATGCTTCGCCTGCGCGCGGCGGGCGCGATGACCGTCGGCGTTGACATCACGCCCACGCGCACCACGGTCGTCACGAGCGACCTCGTCGGTCGCGTGCTCACTCGCGCTCAGGTCGAGAACGTCGCGCGCCCCGACGAGATGACCGCACGCGTCATCGAGCGCGTCCGCGAGATGGTGGCAGGCGACGGCAGCGGCAAGATCGCGGGCGTCGGCATCAGCCTCCCCGGACTCGTTGACCCCGACACGGGCCGAGCCATCTACATCCCTTTCTTCCGCTGGCGCGACTGGGCCATCGCCGAGGAGATCGAGAAGGCGACCGGACTCAAGGTTCAAGTTGACAACGACGCGAACGCGGCGGCGCTCGCCGAGCTTTGGTTCGGTCGCCCGGAGGTCAGCGACTCGCGCGACTTCATCATCACGCTCGTCGCCGACGGCATCGGCACCGGCATCGTCTTCGACGGGCAGATTTACCGCGGCGAGCGCGGCGCGGCGGGCGAGTTCGGACACATGATCGTCGGCGAGGGCGGCCCCGTCGCCTGCTCGTGCGGCAACCGCGACTGTTGGGAGGCGTTCGCGTCTGAACGCGCGGCGGTCGCGCGCTACTTGAAGAACACGGGCGCGGCTGACGTTGAGTCCGAGGGTGTCGCGTTCGGCGAGGTGGTTGACCGCGCGCTCGGCGGCGAGCAGGCGGCGATTGGCGCGCTCACCGAGACGGCGCACTACCTCGGCATCGGCATCTCGAACCTGATCGTCGGACTCTCGCCGGAGACGGTCGTCGTCGGCGGCACGATCACGCGCGCGTGGCCCATCATCCTGCCCTCGCTCGAAGAGACGATCATGCGCAGCATCCGCCGCGGCCTCCCGTCGGCGCGCATCGTCGCCTCGACCCTGAGCGAGCCGACGCTGATGGGTTCGATCAGCCTCGTGCTCGCGCGCAAGTTCGGACTCGCGGAAATGTGAACGAGCAACGGCTAAAGAAAATGAACTCGGCGGAAGTAGTAATCATCGGCGGCGGCGTCGTCGGCGCGAGCGTGGCCTATCATCTCGCGGCGCGCGGCTGTCGCGACGTGGTTGTGTTGGATCGCGGCGCGCGTCCGGGCGAGGGAAGCACGGGCCGCGCGACGGGCGGCTTCCGCGCGCAGTTCGGCACGCCGGTCAACGTCCGCCTGTCGCTGCTTTCGCGCGAAAAGCTTCTGCGCTTCCGCGAGGAGACGGGCGTTGACCCTTGCTTCCGACAGTGCGGCTATCTCTTCATCGCGACGAACGAGACGGAGCTTGACGCGCTCCGCGCTTCGCAGGCGATGCAGCGCGAGTGCGGCGTCGCGGAAGCGCGCGAGGTGAGCGTCGAAGATATCAAGAGCATCAACCCCGCGGTCGAAACTGTGGGCGCGTCGGGCGGAGTCTTCTGCCCTTCGGACGGGTTCATGCGCCCGCTCGAAATCCTGCGCGGCTACACCGAGGCCGCGTCGAGGGTCGGCGCGAGGTTCGAGTACGGCGTCGCGGTCGAGGGCTTCGAGTCGGACGCGCGCGGGCGCATCGAGAGCGTGACGACGACGAGCGGGAAGTTGCCGGCGCGACACTTCGTGAACGCCGCGGGCGCCTGGGCGGGCGTGGTCGCGCGGATGGCGGGCGTCGAGATTCCGCTCAGGCCGCTGTGCCGCAAGGTAGCGATCACGCACCCGACGGAGCTGCTGCCCGAAGAGATGCCGATGACGATCTTCGTTGACGACGGCTTTCACCTGCGCGTGCGCGACGGTCGAGTGCTTCTGCTCTGGCCCGACGAGCCGCGCGGGTCAGACCCCTTCGAGGCGTGCGTTGACGAAGAGTGGGTGAGTGAAGTCGTCTCGAAGGCTCACGCGCGCGTGCCGTGTCTTCGCGGCGCTGAGGTTGACATCGAAAATTGTTGGGCGGGGCTTTACGAGATGACGCCGGACAAGCACGCGATTTTGGGGCGCGCGCCGGGCGTCGAGAATTTTTATCTCGCCAACGGCTCGTCGGGCCACGGCGTGATGCACACGCCCGCGCTCGGCCAACTGCTCTCCGAGATCATCCTCGACGGCGCGGCCACCACGCTCGACGTGCGCGCGCTTCGGCCCGCGCGCTTCGACGAGGGCGAGCCGAACGTCGCGCCGGATTGTTTGTAACTCGTCGGCGAGTGCGCGGCCAGCGCCGCGTCAGCGCGAGCCGGGCGCGGGCGCAGACGCGAGCCTGTTGTTGAGGCTTTCGACGAGGGCCATCTTGCGGCGCAGCACCTCTTTGAAGTCGAGCGTGTCGGTGTGGTGTAGCTCGTGCAGAAGCTCCGCGCGCCGCGCCTCAAGGATTTCGAGCAGGTAGTCGCGCTCCTCTTCGTTGATGTCCAGCGTCATCGCAAAACCCTCCCCGTGAACCGTGAATGAACTCTCGCCCGCCTATTTTATCCCCTTGCCCTCAGTGAGAGTAATGGTCTTATCAATCGAGGGTACGTCGAAGGTCTCGGTCGAGCCGTCGGGCCATTTCACTTCGAGGCGGTCAACCTTCGTCGCCGCGCCGAGTCCGAAGTAGAGACACATGTCGTTCTGCGAGGCGTAGCTCCCGCCGCTGACGACATCGTTGCGCTGGCGCATCTTGCCCGTGGTGACGAAGACCTGTGCGCCGATGGCGTCGCGCGGACTCTTCTTCAACGGGTCGCCGACGAGCCTGACGCGCAGCCAATGGTTCTTCGTCTCCGCGACATTCCGCAGGAGCGTCGGCGCGGTGTCCATGTTGTTGACGACGAGGTCGAGGCGACCGTCGCCGTCGAAGTCGGCGACCGCGAGGCCGCGGCTGCACCAGGCGGTCGCGAGTCCTGAGCCGGGCGCGGCCCCGACGCGGACGAACTTGCGCGCGCCCTTCGCGGCCTGCTGTGGGTCGGGGTGCGGAAGGTTCTGGAAGAGGAGTAACTGCTGCGCGTATGAAGTGCCCCACTGCTGCGCGTCAACCGCCGGATAGACGTGGCCGTTGGCGACGATCACGTCCTTCCAGCCGTCGCCGTCGAAGTCGAGAAACGCCGTGCCCCAGCCGAGGAAGGGAATCGTCGGCTCGCCGAGTCCCGCCTGAAAAGTCACGTCCGTGAAGTTGGCCTCGCCGTCGTTGTGGTAGAGCGTGTTCGAGTCGTCGGAGAAGTTCGTGATGTAGAAGTCAATCAGCCCGTCGTTGTCGTAGTCGCCGACGGCGACGCCCATGCCCGCCTGCTCGCGCCCGTTCTCGTTCAGGGCGAGGCCGGACTCGTAGCCGACCTCCTCGAACGTGCCGTCGCCCTTGTTGATGTAGAGCTGCTTCGGCGTCGAGTCGTTGACGACGACGAGGTCGAGGAGCTTGTCGTCGTTGACGTGGACGAAGACGGAAGAGAACCCGAAGTAAGCGTCCTTGTCGTTGACGCCGCTTTTGTCGCTCACGTCCTCGAACGTGCCGTCCGGCTTCTGGTGGTAGAGCGTGTCGCGCTCGCCCTTGAGTCCGCGCGGGCCGCACATGACGGGCACGCCGCGGAACTGGCAGAAGTTCTGCGCGATCTGTCCGGGCTTCGCCACGTCGGAAGGACTCGGCGGCAGGTTGTTCAGATCGAAGTCAACGTAGCCGGGCACGAAGAGGTCGAGGCGACCGTCGCCGTCGTAGTCGCCGAAGGACGCGCCGGTTGACCAGCCTTTGCGCGCGACGCCGAGCTTCGGAGCCACGTCGGTGAACGTGCCGTCGTGGTTGTTGCGGTAGAGGCGCGAGACGCCGAAGTTAGAGACGTAGATGTCGGGCCAACCGTCGTTGTCGTAGTCGCCGACGGCGACGCCCATGCCCCAGCGGTCGTTCGAGACGCCGGCTTTCTCGGTCACGTCCTCGAACTTCCAGTTGCCGAGGTTGTGGTAGAGGTGCGCCTTCGGCGGCTTCTCCCTGCCCTGCTCGGCGGCGATGGTCGAGCCGCTGAGCAGATAGATGTCGGGCAGCCCGTCGTTGTCGTAGTCGATGACGGCGACGCCCGCCGAGACGGTCTCGACGATGTAGTCCTTCTGCGGGTTGCCGGAGCGGTTGCGGAATTGCGCCAGCGCCGTCTTCGCCGTCACGTCCTCGAAGACGACTGGAGCTTTCGGGTCAACTATCCCCGCGGTGCGGCGCGTGCCGGTAACTGTGTTCGGGCCGGTCGAGACGCCCATGCCCTGCGGCTGCTGCTGTTGCTGCGTGCCCTGCTGCGAGCGCGTGACGACGGGCGCGAGCGCGAGCGAAAGGATTGCTGCCGTGGCGAGCACTCGCCGCGCGGAGTTACGTCCGGGGGGAAAGGAAAAAAGCATAAACCTCGTTTCTTTGTCGGCTGTCACGAACCTGACTTTTCGGTGACGGTCAGGTACTTATCAATCTGCGGATTGCTGATCGTCTGAGTCTGCCCGTCGGGCCAGCGAACCTCGACCGCGCGCACGCCCGTCTTCGTGCCGAGTCCGGCGATGACGCGCGGGTCGTTGGAAGAAAGATAACTACCCGCGCACGTCACGTCAAAAACCTGTCTGCCGCCCGCCGCGTCCGTGACGAGGACGCGCGCGCCGAGCGCCTGCCGGTTGCCCTTCGCGCCGACGAGCGCGAGGCCGAACCAGTGGTTTCGCGTGCCGTTGTTGCGGAGGATGACGGGCGGCCCGTCGGTCTGCGCGAGCACAACGTCGGTCTGCCCGTCGTTGTTCAAGTCGCCGAAGGCAGCGCCGCGCGCGGCGAGTCTCATCGTCAGGCCCGCCGAGTCGGAGACGTTGACGAAAGTCTTGCCGGTGTTCCGCATGAGCAGCGGCGGCTCTTTGTACATCAGAAAGCCGGTCGTCTTTTCAATCGTGTCGAGGACGTGTCCCTGCGCGACGAAGATGTCTCGGAGGCCGTCGTTGTCGAAGTCGGCGAAGCGCGCGCCCCAGCCGGAGAAGGGAATCGAGATGAGCGAGACGCCCGCCGAACTCGTCGCGTAGGCGAACGTCAGGTCGCCGTTGTTGCGGAAGAGCGGGTAAGTCTCGTTCGAGAGCGCCGTGACGAAAACGTCCACGAGTCCGTCGTTGTCGTAGTCGGCGGCGTCAACGCCCATGCCCGAAAAAGATTTTCCGTTCTCGTCGTAGCCGACGCCCGCAAGGAGCGCCACGTCCTCGAACGTGCCGTCGCCTTTGTTTCGGAAAAGGAACTGCCGTGCGTTGTCGTTGGCGACGAAGATGTCCGTCCAGCCGTCGCCGTCGAAGTCGGCAAAGGCGACGCCGAGACTCTTGCCGCTCGCGTCGGCGACGCCCGCCTTCGCGCTCACGTCCTCGAACGTGCCGTCCGACTTTTGATGAAGCAGGACGGGCGAAGCGCCTTTGAAGTTGTCGGGGTGGCAGTAGGCGCGCACCTGCGGCGAGCCGCAGTAGAGCGCGCCGCGCTCGAAATCCCAATCCATGTAGCGCGCGACGAAGAGGTCGAGCCGACCGTCGTGGTCGTAGTCGAGCCAGCCCGCGCTCGTCGTCCAACCCGGGATTACGGCCTTCAGCTTCTGCGTCACGTCCTCGAACGTGCCGTCGCCGCGGTTGCGGTAGAGCGTGCCGCCTTCGAGTCCGGTGACGTAGAGGTCAACGAAGCCGTCGCCGTCGTAGTCGCCCGCCGCGACGCCCATCGAATAGCCTTCGCCGCGCAGGCCCGCGCGCTCGGTCACGTCCTCGAAAGTTCCGTCCGCCTTCTGATGATAAAGACGATTCCAGAAACGAGGGTCGCTTTTGTCGGGGCGCGCGCCCTTCGGCATCGGGTCTTGCAGGCGCGCGCCGTTGGTGAAGAAGATGTCGAGCCGCCCGTCGTTGTCGAAGTCGAAGAGCGCGACGCCGCCGCCCATCGTTTCGGGCAGGTACTTCTGCGAGGTCGGTGAGGCGTACTGCCGGAACGTGATGCCTGTCTGTGCCGTGATGTCAGTGAAAGTGACGGGCGACTGCGACTGCGGCAGAGGCGCGGGCGGCTTGCGCGCCGGCGCGCTGCTGTCGTAGGAGCGGCCCGTGCGCTGAGTCGGAGTTTGCGTCGTTGATGTCTGCTGTGGAGTCGGTGTCTGTTGCGTCGTCGTTGTTTGCTGCGGAGCCGTGGTCGTTTGCCGAGCGAAGGTCTGCCGCGTCAGTGGCGCGCAGAGTGAGGCGAGCGCGAGCAGAAAGCAGAAAAGTTCCGACGCCTTGCTTTGAGTTCCGAACATTAAAAGATAAGATTTCTCAGGAGAGCTTTCAGGCCCTGCGCCCGACACGTCGGCGCGGGATTATTCCGAGGACGCAATAGTAAACGCTCGGCGTCCGACCCGGCAAACGCGCACGCATTCCGCGCGTGACTCGAAGAAAAAACTTCAACAGACCTTTCGACAAAAACTTTGGAGGAGTGTGTGATGACGCAAAGTCTCAAGGCGTTGACGAAGACAGTCCTGCTTATTTCGATTGTCGCGTTCCCGCTCATCGCCGCACCGGCGCAGGGCGGCGTGGTCATCCTCGAAGGCGCGCAACTGACGCGCGTCGTGCCGTCGAGCTACTACTTCGAGGGGCAGAGCGCGCCGACGCAGATGCGAAACACCGCCGCCGCGAAGCTCGGCGCTGACCGCTACCTGATCGTCGGGCTGGTTGACACGTCCGGCTACTCGTCCGACGTGCGCGCGAAGTATCAGGGATTCTTCATCACCGACTCGCCCGTCACCGTCGGCGGCCAGCAGCTCGGCACTGGCGCTTACGGCTTCGGCTTCACCGACGACGGGCACCTGAACATCCTCGACCTCGGAGGCCGGCAGATTCTCTCCGCGCCGACGAAGAAGGACACAGAGATCAAACGCCCGCGACCGATTCTCTTTGCGACCGACGCGGGCGGCATACGTTTTTACAGCGGACGCGACTACGCGGTCGTCAGCTTCCGCTGACACGCCGATTGTACCGTAACGAAACGTCTTCTCGTCTCACAAGCGCACGAAGCGTCGCGGCCTCGCGCGGCGTAACGGCCCACGCCGCCGCTTGATTCGCGGCGTTTTCGGCGCGCAAAGATAAACGCATGAGCGGGCGCGCGTCGCGGCACATCTGTTGCCGTGAGACCCGGTGGTTCTGATTCGACAAGTGCCGGGGGACGTGATGAGAAGACAAAGGCTCGCAGTTTTGATTGCGATTGTGTTGTCGGCGGCGGCGCAGGCGACGGCGCTCGCGGCGTCGGACGGCGGGAACGACACGGACTTGCGTCTGGTTGACGCGAAGGTCGTCGAGGTCAACGCCAGTCACATCTCGGTCGTCGCGCGTTCG
>DASRCS010000317.1:0-3305 GCA_035652995.1 Pyrinomonadaceae bacterium | reverse complement strand
GAGCCTGGTGCTGCTCGGCAGGTCGAAGCCCGAAACGGACGGCGAACTCGCCGCCAACCTGGACAGGATGAGGGCCTGCGGCATCCGCTTCAAATACCTCGTCGCGGATGTCGCGGACGCGGAGTCGGTAAGCGCCGCGGTCGAAGAGGCGACCAAAAGCTTCGGGCAGATAACCGCCTTACTCCACGCAGCCGGGACGAATACTCCGTGCCTTCTGAGTTCGCTCGACGCGTCGGCGCTCAGGGAAGCTTTAGCGCCGAAGCTGAACGGCGCGCGCAACGTCCTCGCGGCGCTCGACCCGCGAAGGCTGCGCCTGCTTGTCGTCTTCGGCTCGCTCATCTCGCGGACGGGGATGCGGGGCGAGGCCGATTATGCGCTGGCGAACGAGTGGCTGGTTCAGTTGACGGAACGCTGGCAGTCGCGGCATCCGCACTGCCGCTGCCTGGCGGTGGAATGGTCGGTCTGGTCGGGCGCGGGGATGGGCGAGCGGCTCGGCAGGATCGAGACGCTCAGGCGTCAGGGCATCGACCCCATCCCCATCGCCGAAGGGGTGCGCCTGCTGCGTGACCTGCTGAGGCGAGACCTGCCCGCGACAGCCGTCACCGTGACGGGCCGCTTCGGGGAGACGCCGACGCTCCGTCTGAAAGAGACGGAGCTTCCCCTCCTCCGCTTTTTGGAGCACAGGAGAGTCTTCTACCCAGGCGTCGAACTGGTCGTTGACACGCAACTCGCCGCCGACACCGACCCTTATCTGCAAGATCACATCTTCCGCGGCGACGCCCTGTTCCCGGCCGTCATGGGTCTCGAAGCGATGGCCCAGGCCGTGACGGCGCTGGCGGAGACAGACGCGCCGCCGGTTTTCGAGCAGGTCAAGTTCAACCGGCCGGTCGCGGTGGCGAACGCAAAGACCGAGACGATTCGGGTCGCCGCGCTGGTGCGCGAGACCGGGCGAATAGATGTGGCCCTGCGTTGCGCGAGCACAGGGTTTCAAGTGGATCACTTCAGCGCCGTCTGCCGTTTCGGTGGGAAGACAGCGCCTAAGGAGGCAAGCCGTCCCTTGCCAGCCGAGCCGCCGCCCGCCGTGCCTCTGGTTCCCGAACGCGACCTCTACGGCGGCCTGCTCTTCCAGGGGAAGCGATTCCAACGCCTGCGCTCTTACCTCACGCTCTCGGCCAGAGAGTGCGTCGCCGAGGTGATGCCCGATAACGCCTCGGCGTGGTTCGGCCCGTACATTCCCTCCGCCACCGTCCTGGGCGACCCGGCCTCGCGGGATGCGCTGCTGCACTCGATTCAAGCCTGCGTGCCTGACGAAACGATTTTGCCGGTCGGCGTCGAACGTCTCACGCCGTGCGCCCTGAAGGATTCCGCGACCCGGTTCGTTCACGCGCGCGAGCGTTCGCGGGAGGGGAGAGCTTTTATTTACGACGTGGTAATGACCGACGCCGCAGGCGCGGTGCTCGAATCATGGGAGGGCCTGTGCTTGCAGGCAGTCGGGGGCGCGCGGCCTTCGGGCGGCTGGGTGGAGCCGCTTTTAGGCCCGTACCTTGAGCGCCGCGTGCAAGACCTGTTCGGCGGGCCAGAGATTTCCGTCGCCGCCGAAGTTGATGACTCCGGGGAAAGGCGCGCGCATAGCGACCGCCTGATCGGGCGCGCGCTCGGCCGGGCCGTCGGAGTGCAGCGGCGTCCCGACGGCCGTCCGGAGGCGCAGGACAGGCGGAGCGTCTCGACGGCTCATGCGGGCGACGTGACGGTCGCCGTCGGCGGCGCGGGCCGCATTGCGTGTGATGTCGAGCCGGTGTCGGCACGCCCGGCCGCGGTGTGGCGAGACCTGCTCGGCGTCGAAGGCTTCGCACTCGCGCAGACGGTCGCCCGCGAGGCGAAAGAAGCGCTCGGCGTGGCGGCGACGCGCGTGTGGACGGCCAAAGAGTGTCTTAAGAAAGCGGGCGCGGGCGCGGCCACCCCGCTCCTCTTCGCCCGCGCCGCGGGTGACGGCTGGGTTCTACTCGCTTCCGGCGCGTTGACGGTCGGGACGTATGTCGCCGAAGTACGCAGCCGCGCGGGCGAGTTGGTGCTGGCGATCCTGGCAGAGAATGAGGGCGCGCGCGCGCGAGTATAAACAGGTCGTCGCGTTTGAAGACGCCGACCTCGCCGTTTATTACGTCAACCATCTTTTAAAAGTGAGGTGCTGCGGGCTTACGCGCGGGGCCGGGACTACGGCTTCTACCGGCACTAATAAGGCGGTCAGGCGGCACTGATGTCGCCGTTCTTACAGGAAGGAGAATCCCCCATGTTACCGGAACAGATTGCGCAAGGCTGCCGCGCGTGCACGGTCGCTGCGAGGGCGAAGGCTGTCGAGCGGGTCATACTCACCATGAAGGAGAGGTTGGCCGAGCCGCTCTCTCTCCCGGAGATGGCCGAGATCGCTGTCTCCAGCCCGTACCACTTCAACCGCTTCTTCCGTCACATCACGGGCATTCCCCCGTGTCTGTTCCTGAGTGCCCTGCGCCTCGAAGCGGCCAAGCGACTCTTGCTGACCACCGACCTCAACATCATAGACATCTGCTTTGAGGTGGGCTACGACAGCCTCGGCACGTTCACCACACGCTTTACGCAGATGGTCGGGCTGCCGCCGACCTCCTTCCGGCGCATGGCCGAAGGACTCAACCTAGCCGAGATCTTCTCGCAGTACCAGAGCGTCGCAGACTACCTGCCGCCGAACTCCGACAGGCGCGGCGTGAAGGGGCGCGTGACGCTGGCCGAAGACTTCGACGGCTTGGTCTTCGTCGGCCTCTTCCCGCTCTTGATCCCGCAGTCGGGGCCGGTCAGTTGTGCACTCCTGACCGGCCCCGGCGAATACCACCTCGCGCCCGCCCCGGACGGGCAGTTCTCGGTGCTGGCCGCGGCTTTAGACAAGACCGATGACCCTTACGCTGCGCTGCTGGCGGAGAATGCGCGGCGCGGCCGGGCCGGGCCGCTCACCATACGCGACGGGGGCACGAGCGGGCCGACCGACCTGCGACTGCACAGGCCGCGCCTGACCGACCCGCCCATCACCATCGCCCTGCCCTTCCTCCTGGCGCAGCGACTCGGCGACCGCCACAGCGTTGCCATTTAAACGCCTCGCTCGCCGCTCACACCGAAACGGGCGCGGGCGAATTTAGCAATCTGTAAGAAGACGACTCGGCGCTTTTCCAGTAGCTTGATGACGCGTCCGGCACCGAGTCTCACCGCGGGAGTCGGGCCGCGGACGAAAGGGCTGCCGGCGCGCGAAGCCTCTTTCGCCACGCACTCTGCTTGCAAAGACT
>DASRCS010000316.1:0-23401 GCA_035652995.1 Pyrinomonadaceae bacterium | reverse complement strand
AACTCCCCGAAGAACACAAGCTGCTCGTCGCGCGCGTGCATCAACTCGTCTCGCACAAGCTGACGGTCGAGCGTCTGAGCGCCGAGGCCGACCGCGATTATCTGACCGGACTCGCCAACCGACGCCGCTTCCGAAAGGCTTTGGGGCAGGAGCTTGAGCGCTGGCGTCGCTACTCGATTCCGTGCGCGCTGCTCCTCTTCGACGTGGATCACATGAAGAGAATCAACGACACCTTCGGCCACCCCGTCGGCGACCGCGTGATCCGCTTCGTCTCCGCCGCTCTGGTCGAGATGTCGCGCGACAACGACACCGCCGCGCGGCTCGGCGGCGAGGAGTTCGCGCTGCTGCTCGCGGGCGTCGGCGTCGAGCGCGCCTTCGCCGCGGCGGAGAGGGTCAGGCAAACGGTCTCTTCAAACCCGCACGATGAGGCGGGGCGCGTGACCGTCAGCGTCGGCGTCGCGGCCTGCCCCGCGAACGCGCGCAGCGAGCGCGAGCTTTTCGCCGCGAGCGACGCCGCGCTCTACCGCGCGAAGGAGGCCGGAAGAAACGTCACGGTGCTCGCCTCGCCCGCTTTGGAGCCGACGGCTAACCTGCGTTGACGGACGAATGAGACGGAGCCTCGTTTCGTAAATGAAGCCTGTCTGAGCTAGACTCACAAAACCGACGACAACTTGCGGCGGCGCGTGCGAGGTTCACACGCCGCCGCTCGGAATTTCAGACTTGAGAGGCGAGTAATTTTATCTTCCGACGCGCGAGGCGACTTCGATGGTTGAAGCGAATTTGAACAACCCGGACGCGGGCGGCCACTGGGGGCCTTACGGTGGTCGCTACGTGCCAGAAACTCTCGTCGCGCCGCTCGAAGAGTTGACCGAGGCGTTCGACGTTGCGCGCGACGACGAGAGTTTTCAAGACGAGTTCGCCGCGCTGCTGCGTGATTATTCGGGCCGCCCGACGCCGCTCTTCTTCGCCGCGCGTCTGACCGAGCACGCGGGCGGCGCGCGCATCTACCTCAAGCGCGAAGACCTCTCGCACACGGGTTCGCACAAAATAAACAACGCGCTCGGCCAAGTTCTCCTCGCGCGCCGCATGGGCAAGACGCGCGTCATCGCCGAGACCGGCGCGGGTCAGCACGGCGTCGCGACCGCGACCGTGTGCGCGCTGTTCGGCCTGAAGTGCGTCGTTTACATGGGCGCGGAGGACGTGCGACGCCAGCGTCTCAACGTCTTCCGAATGCGTCTGCTCGGCGCGGAGGTGCGCGAGGTTGACGCCGGCTCGCGCACGCTCAAGGACGCGATCAACGAGGCCCTGCGCGACTGGGTGACGAACGTCGCGGACACGTACTACCTGCTCGGCAGCGCGCTCGGCCCGCACCCGTACCCGCTCATGGTTCGCACGTTCCAGAGCATCATCGGGCGAGAGGCGCGCGCGCAGATTCTCGACGCGGAAGGTCGCCTGCCGGACGCGCTCGTCGCGTGCGTCGGCGGCGGCTCGAATTCGATTGGTCTGTTTCACCCGTTCCTCGGCGACGAAGGCGTCCGAATGATCGGCGTCGAAGCCGGGGGCACGGGCGCGCAACTCGGCCAGCACGCGGCGAGGTTCAACACGGCGGGCGGGGGCAGCCCCGGCGTCTTGCAAGGGACGCTCAGTTACGTTTTGCAGGACGAGTCGGGGCAGATAGCTTCGACGCATTCGATCTCCGCCGGACTCGACTATCCTTCAATCGGCCCGGAGCACGCGTTCCTGCACGACGCCGCGCGCGCCGAGTACGTCTCGGCGACGGACGCCGAAGCGCTCGAAGCGTTCCAACTAATCTCGCAGCTCGAAGGCATCATCCCCGCGCTCGAATCGGCGCACGCCGTCGCGCACGCCCTGAAACTCGCGCGCGAGATGTCGGGCGAGCAGGTCATCGTCGTCAACCTTTCGGGCCGCGGCGACAAGGACGTGACGACCGTCGCCGAACGGCTCGGCGAGGAGACCGCTTGACGACTCGGCGATGTGATCGCTTGAGCATTTCAGCAAACCGCAACCCGACAGGAAACCGCGTGAGCCGGATAGCCGAAGCTTTCAAGAACCTCCGCGCCGAACGCCGGCGCGGCTTCATCCCTTTCATCACGGCGGGCGACCCCGATCTTGAGGCGACGCGCGGCCTCATCGTCGAACTCGCGCGCGCGGGCGCGACGTTGATTGAGTTGGGTGTGCCCTTCAGTGACCCCGTCGCCGACGGCCCCGTGATTCAACGCGCGTCCGAGCGAGCGCTGAGAAACACCGTCGGCCTCCCCGACGTACTCGCCGTGCTCGCCGACGCCCGGCGCGAGACGGACGTGCCCGTCATCCTCTTCAGCTATTTCAACCCGATGCTTCGGCTCGGCGTCGAGCGCCTCGCGACGGAAGCACGCCGCGCCGGCTTCGACGGGATACTCGCGACAGACCTGATTCCCGAAGAGTCCGCCGAGTTCAACGCGACGCTCGCACGCCACGGACTCGATCAAATCTATCTCGTCGCACCGACGACCTCCGACGCGCGCCTGAAGATGATCGCCGAGCGCGCCAGCGGCTTCGTCTATGCCGTCTCGCGCGCGGGCGTGACGGGCGCGCGCGAAGACGTGAGCGCCGAAGCCGAGCGCCTTGTCGCGCGCTTCCGCACGGTCTCTGAACTGCCCGTCGCCGTCGGCTTCGGCATCTCGACTCGCGAGCAGGTCGCCGACGTTTGGCGCTACGCCGACGCCGTGGTCGTTGGCTCCGCAATCGTCGCCGAAATCGAGAAGCACGCCGGAAGTCCCGACCTTGTCTCGCGCGTCGGCGAGTTCGCGCGGTCGCTGCTTCCTTCGCGCTGACCCGATGCGCGGCTCGCGGTAGCCGGAGCGGGCAGAAGCCTGAACGAACCCGGGCAAAGAATTTTTCATCTTAACGCTCGACTAAATCCTGAACTCGGCGTATATTTGCGCCCGTCTTTTTTCAAAAGGGAACTTCGCCTCACCGCCCGTCGGTGAAAAAAATATTCGTTGCACGTGTGAAACGCTGTTCCATTCTCGCGTCGTTTGTGTTAGACTCTACGGGTCTTCGGTTAGGACACAAATTTAAAAGCGTGAGAAAAGGGGACGAGAAAGAGTGGTAGCAAACATGGCTGACAGGTTGGGCGCGGATCGCAGCAAGGCGGTGGAAGCGGCGCTCGCAAACATCGAAAAGAAGTTCGGCAAAGGCTCGATCATGCGGCTCGGTGAGCGCGAGGTCGTGGACGTGCCGGCGATCTCGACGACTTCGCTCTCGCTCGACGCAGCCATCGGCGTCGGCGGCATCCCGCGGGGCCGGATCGTCGAAATTTATGGCCCGGAGTCTTCCGGCAAGACGACGCTCGCGCTGCACATCGTGGCCGAGGCGCAGAAGTCGGGCGACGTTGCCGCATACATTGACGCGGAGCACGCGATGGACGCGGAGTATGCCGCCAAGCTCGGCGTCAACATTGACGAGCTTTTAATCTCGCAGCCCGACTCCGGCGAGCAGGCGCTTGAGATCGCCGAGGCGCTGGTGCGCTCGAACGGCGTCGGCGTCATCGTCATCGACTCGGTCGCGGCGCTCGTCCCGCGCGCCGAACTGGACGGCGAGATGGGCGACTCGCTGCCGGGCCTTCAGGCGCGACTGATGTCGCAGGCGCTTCGGAAGCTGACGGCAATCGTCGGGCAGACGAACACGTGCCTGATCTTCATCAACCAGATTCGCGAGAAGATCGGCGTCATGTTCGGAAGCCCTGAGACGACGACCGGCGGACGCGCCCTCAAGTTCTACTCGTCCCTCCGGCTCGACATCCGCCGCATCGGCGCAATCAAAGACGGCGACCGCGTCGTGGGAAACCGGACGAAGGTCAAGATCGTGAAGAACAAGGTCGCGCCGCCGTTCCGCGAGTGCGAGTTCGACATCATGTACGGCGAGGGCATCTCGCGCGAGGGCGACGTGCTCGACCTCGCGGTCGCGAACCGCGTCGTCGAGAAGTCTGGCGCGTGGTTCTCCTACGGCGGCGAGCGTCTGGGCCAAGGGCGCGAGAACTCGAAGAACGCGCTCCGCGAAAACCTCGAACTTCGGACGCGCATCGAGAACGACGTGAAGAAGGCGCTCGGCATCCACTTCGCCGACGACGAGACGGAAGAGGCGTCTGCGGCGAAGGCCGACGGCAAGAAATAAGGCAAAAGTAAAAAGGCAAAAGGCAAAAGAGAAGACGGCGGGCCGGCGCGGCCTTCGTCTTCATCTTTTGCCTTTTGCCTTCCTTCGTGACGCTTTACAGCCGCGCTTTCCGCGTAGATAATCGCGCGGCAAGAGACTCCGCTTCCGCAAACTCTCTTCGCAACATTCAATGGAGCAGTCTGTACTCATCAAGGGCGGCACCGTCGTCGCGTTGGACGCCGCGAACACGATTGTCGAGGGCGACGTGCTCGTGCGCGGCGGGCGCATCGCGGCGGTCGGCGACGTGGTCGAGTCCGCGGACTTGACGATAGATGCGCGCGGCTGCGCCGTGCTGCCCGGCTTCGTGCAGACTCACCTGCATCTCTGCCAGACGCTCTTTCGCGGCTCGGCGGACGACCTCGAACTGATTGACTGGCTCAAGCGCCGCGTGTGGCCGATGGAGGCGGCGCACGACACCGCTTCGATTCGCGCGTCGGCGCGGCTCGGCGTCGCCGAGTTGATTCGCGGCGGGACGACCTGCGCGCTGACGATGGAGACGGTCTGCCACACCGAAGAGGTCTTCCGCGTCGTCGAAGAGACGGGCTTTCGCGCGACGGTCGGCAAGTGCATGATGGACAAGGGCGACGAAGTGCCCGCGGGGTTGCGCGAGAATTCCGACGACTCGATACGCGAATCGCTGGCGCTCCTCGAAGAGTGGCACGGTCGCGCCGACGGGCGCATACGCTACTGCTTCGCGCCGCGCTTCGCCGTGAGCTGCACGCGGGGCTTGCTCGAACAGGTCGCACGTCTCGCGCGCGAGCGCCGCGTGTCGGTTCACACGCACGCCTCGGAGAACCGTTCGGAATGTGAGATGGTCGAGCGCGAGACGGGCAGGCGCAACGTCGAATATCTCGACTCGGTCGGCATCACCGGCCCACATGTCGTGCTCGCGCACTGCGTACACCTGAGCGAAGGCGAGTTGGGCTTGCTCTCGTCTTCGGGGACGCACGTCGCGCACTGCCCTTCGTCGAATATGAAGCTCGGCTCAGGCGTCGCGCCGGTTGCGAAGATGCTTGCGCGCGGCGTCTCTGTCTCGCTCGGCGCGGACGGCGCTGCGTGCAACAACCGTCTGGACATGTTCACGGAGATGCGGACGGCGGCGCTTTTGCAGAAAGTCAGCCGCGGCGCTGAAGTCCTGCCGGCCCTGACCGCGCTGCGGATGGCGACCACGGACGGCGCTCGCGCCCTCGGCCTGGCCGACGAGGTCGGGAGTATCGAAGTCGGCAAGCGCGCAGACGTAACGATCCTCGACCTCGGAAGGCTGCACACGACGCCTCGACCGGACGTTGTCTCGACAATCGTCTATGCGGCGGAGGCGCGGGACGTGCGAACCGTCTTAATTGACGGTCGCGTGGTCTTACTTGACGGCGGTTTGCAGACTCTGGACGAGCGCGCGGTGGTTACGGACGCGCGCCGTCAGCAGGAACTCCTGTCGCAGCGAGCCGGAATCGAAACGACTTAGCGTTGGAAAGCCGGTTAGCTGGAAGGGCGTATTTTAGGAAAGAAAATGGCAGCTCGAAGGTAGCGGCTGTGGGGGGCACAATCGGCGTTCGGGCTGCCACTGGCGGGCGCTGTCGAATTAGGAGCCTCGCTTGACTTGAGCCACGCGGGGCCTGCCGGCTTTTGGTGGCCGACATCACTCACAGACGGGCAGGATTATACACCTCCTCATGAGCCTGTCAACGATTTTTTGTGACCTAATTGACAAAAAGGAACGCTTGCCGACAAAGATTTGAGCTTGAGGTGGCCTGTTTGACAGTCGAAGCTTCGATGCCTATACTTTGCTGCCTGCGGGCGAGCAAGACAATTCGGCCAGGTAGCTCAGTTGGTAGAGCAGCAGACTGAAAATTTGCGTGTCGGCGGTTCGATTCCGTCCCTGGCCATCAATAACTCAAAGGAAAAGGGCGACCGTTGAAGTCGCCCTTTTCCTTTGTGCCTGCCTTTCAATCTCAGCTTTCAGTCGCCGGCTTGTCCGTCGTAGATTTTTTCGAGCGTGATGTTGCGGCGCGCTTGGTCGTGGTCGCGCCCTTTTTTGTAGAAGTCGTACGCGGTCGCTTCGGCTTCGCTTCGTCTTGCGGAGCCGAGGCTTCTGTGACCGTGCCGACGATGCCGGTGACGACTTCCGTCGCCTGTTCAACGAGGTCGCCGACCGTGCTGACGACATTCGAGGGGAGTTCGCGGACTGCCTGCGGGAGGATCGAGTCGGTCGCGGAGAGCGCGGCGGATGCCGCTGCCGCGAGCGGTTGAGTGACGGTCTCGCTCGTCGCCGCGGGGTTGAGCATCGCGTCCCAGCGGTAAATCTGTTGGTTTTGAGGCTCCGCGAGGCGTCGGAAGACGAGGTCTGTGACGGCGTTCGTGAGCCAGTTGTGATAGAACTCGCCGACCGACGCGATTTCGGCGTCGGGGGCAGGATTCATGAAATCAATCGCGTAGGGGATTCCGTCCTTGATGGTGAACTCGACGGTGTTGATGTCGTAGCCGAGCGCGCGGTTGAGCGTCAGCACGTCACGCGCGACCCTTTCGGCCACCTCGGAGGTGAGGTACGTCGGGTCGTGGACGTACTGCTCGCCCGAAAGGTACGGCTTGCGCGGGTCGTAGGGCATGATGAGAACGTCCCGCTGGCCGATGCAGTAGCAGCGGACGAACTGATCCCAGTCGATCATCTCCTGCAAGGTCATGCAGAGCGTGCCCGTCGTGTCGTAAACCTTCCAAAGCTCTTCGAGGTCGTTGACGCGCGAGACGTTCTTCCAACCGCCGCCGTCGAAGGGCTTGATGATGGCGGGGAAGCCTACGTAATCTGCGACGGCCTGCCAGTCGAGCGGGAATTCGAGGTTGCGCAGAGACTCGCTCGTGATGCCTTCGATGTAGGCCTTCTGCGGCAGAAGAACAGTCTTCGGGATGGCGACGCCGAGCTTCGTGGCGAGCGAGTAGTTGAAGAACTTGTCGTCGGCAGACCACCAGAAGGGGTTGTTGATGATGATCGTGCCTTCGAGCGCGGCGCGCTTGAGGAAGGCGCGGTAGAACGGGACTTCGTGCGAGATGCGGTCGATGATCAGGTCGTACTCCTTCGACCAGTCGAGTCGCACGCCGCCGACCTTGACGAACTCTGCCACGACCTCGCCGCCCCCGCGCTCGTTGATGCTTTCGATGAGGGAGACCGGAAAAGTCTTCTCCCGCCCGACCAGAATGCCTACTTTTTTCACTGTTCCACGTCCTTTCAAAAACGGTCTGGAGTCTCGCGTCCGGCGTAAAATTTGAGAACCTCATCGCTTCGGCTTCAGACCCCACGCTTGCCGGCGCTCATGAAAACTCAGAACTCTACATACCGCGCGGAGGCTTGTCAACGCGCGCGGCGGGCATCCGGGAAAAGGCTTTTGGCATCAATAATTTTGGACTTCAGCCACGGCTATCCGCTAGGGCGCGCGCGGCGTGGATGTGATACAATCCGGCCCCGACTTTGGGCTGACCTCTTCTCGGAAGCGCCGCTGATGCCGGAGCGCCGGTCGCCGGAAATCGAGTCAACGAATGGAGACGAATTCAGTGTTTCGACGCTTTTGTGTGTGCGCGCTCGCCGCACTCCTGATGTCCGGCGCGACGCTTCCGCCCACGGCTCTGGCCGCGCAGGACGCGACGCAGGGCGGCGGCCAGCAGAAAAAAGAGGACGCGAAGAAGAAGGAGCCGCAGAAGCCCGCGCCCGCCGTGAAGTTTGACAAGGACAACCCGACCGCCGAGCAGGTTGCCGAACTCGTCATCTTCGCCTTCGGCTCGCGCGCCGGACTCACGCAGATTCGGCGCACCGGCGTCGAGCACGGCAGGATCACGCGCACCGGCGCGGACGGTCGCCCCGAAGAGATTTCCTACGAGCGGACGTTCAAGCGCGGCGAGACGTTCGAGAAGGACAAAATCCGGCTCGACCAGCACATGCCCTCAATCGAATACTCGCTCATCTACAACGGCGGAAAAGTCTTCGGCGTGCTGCGCGGCTCGGCCTTCACGCCGAAGCAGCAGGACATCACGACGATGCTCTCCGACCGCATCCACGGCCTCGAAGCCCTGCTCAACTACAAGGAGACGGGCGCGACCGTGAAGAACGCGGGCAAGGACAGCGAGAAGGGACTCGAACTCTGGAAGCTCGACCTCACCGACAAGGAGAACAACACGACGCGCTACTACGTCAGCGCGAAGACGTGGCGCGTCCTCTGGCTCGAATATGAGGGGCAGGACGGGGCCAAGTACAAAAAAAGCTTCCACGACTACCGCGTCGTGCAGGGGACGCTCGTGCCTTACCGGACGGTCTTGTACGAGGGCGACAAGCAGGTCGAAGAGTGTCAGGTTTTGACGGTGACATACGGCGTCAAGACCGAGGACTCGGTCTTCGACAACCCGCAAGCCGCTTCGCTCCAGCCTTAGCCGGAACGGTCGGGCAGTTTGCAACCATCTTTGTGCAGAGGCGGGCCGCGGCCCGCCTTTTATCTTTTCGGGGGGCTTTTCCGTGCGCGCGAAAGGGCCGCGGCGGACGGGCCATTTGCCGTGGCGGAAACATTTATTGGACGCTTTCCGAACTCCTGTGATAGTATCCCGCCACTTCAATTAAGGCGTTTGAAAAAGGTTCTTTCGGGTGACTGCCTTGTTGCCGAGTCCGCCGCGCGTGCGCTCTCGCGCCCCGTAAAAGCTCCAACAGCAAGTTCGTTCGGGGGTGGCTTAAACGGTCGCTCACTCGTTCGAGTCAAACTCCTTGCCAGGACAGCTCTTAAAATTCAGCCGCCCCGACTGCGGCGGCAAAAGATGCTTGAGGCCACGTCCGTATGCAAACACAACCCGCGCCGCGCACCGACCCGAAGCTCGAAACGCTCTCGGTCAACACCATCCGCACGCTCGCGATGGACGCCGTGCAGGCCGCCAACTCCGGCCACCCCGGCACGCCGATGGCGATGGCTCCCGTAGCCTACCTGCTCTGGAACGAAATCTTACGCTTCGACCCCGACGACCCCATCTGGCCCAACCGCGACCGCTTCGTCCTTTCGATGGGCCACGCCTCGATGCTTCTCTACTCGCTGCTGCACCTCGCGGGCGTCAAGTCGGTCAATCCGCAATACGAAGTCTTAGGCCAACCTTCGGTCACGCTCGAAGACATCAAGAGCTTCCGCCAACTCGACAGCAAGTGCCCCGGCCACCCCGAATACCGCTGGACATCCGGCATCGAGACGACGACCGGCCCACTCGGACAGGGAATCGCGACGAGCGTCGGCATGGCGATAGCCTCGAAGTGGCAGGCCGAGCACTTCAACCGCGAAGGCTTCGAGATGTTCGACTTCAGAACCTACGCGCTCTGCGGCGACGGCTGCATGATGGAGGGCATCTCGCACGAGGCCGCCTCGCTCGCCGGACACCTCAAGCTCGACAACCTCTGCTGGATTTACGACAACAACCACATCACCATCGAGGGCAACACGGCCTGGGCCTTCTCCGAAGACGTGGCGACGCGCTTCATCGGCTACGGCTGGAACGTGACGCGCGTCGGCGACGCCAACGACCTCGACATGCTCCGCCGCGCCTTCCAGCTCGCGAACAAAGAGAAAGACCGCCCGACGCTCATCATCGTTGACAGCCACATCGCCTGGGGCGCGCCCAACAAGCAGGACACGCACGCCGCCCACGGCGAGCCGCTCGGCGAGGAAGAAATTAAACTGACGAAGCGCGCCTACGGCTGGCCCGAAGACGCGAAGTTCCTCGTGCCTGACGAAGTCCGCGAGAATTTCCGCGAAGGCATCGGCGCACGCGGCAAGCGACTCCGCGACGAGTGGTTCGCGAAGTTCGAGGAGTACAAGAAGGCCAACCCCGAACTCGCAGACCAACTCACGCTGATGCAGAAGCGCGAGCTGCCCGACGGCTGGGACAAAGACATTCCCACGTTCCCAACGGACGCGAAAGGACTCGCGGGCCGCGACGCCTCGGCGAAGGTCTTGAACGCGATTGCGAAGAACGTCGCGTGGCTCATCGGCGGCGCTGCCGACCTCGCGCCCTCGACGAAGACGCGGCTCACGTTCGACGGCGCGGGCGACTTCACCGCCGACGAAGACGAACCGAAAGGCCGCTGGTACGGCGGGCGCAACTTCCACTTCGGCATCCGCGAGCACGAGATGACGGCCATCCTCAACGGCCTCGCGCTCTCAAAGATTCGCCCTTACGGCTCCGGCTTCCTCATCTTCTCCGACTACGCGCGCGGAGGCATCCGCCTCGGCGCGATCATGGAGATTCCGACCATCCACATCTTCACGCACGACTCAATCGGCGTCGGCGAAGACGGCCCGACGCACCAACCTGTCGAACAACTCGCGTCCCTTCGCGCCATCCCCGGCCTCGTCGTCTTCCGCCCCGGCGACGCGAACGAGTGCGCCGAAGCCTGGCGCTACATCATGCAGCTCAAGCACGAGCCTGCGGTGCTCATCCTCAGCCGTCAGGCTCTCCCGACGCTCGACCGCGAGAAGTACGCAAGCGCCGAAGGAACACAGCGCGGCGGCTACGTCCTCGCCGACTCGGCTGGCGACGGAGGGCAGCCGGAAGTTATCCTCATGGCAACGGGGTCGGAAGTGTCACTTTGTGTCGAGGCATACGAAAAGCTCGTCGCCGACGGAATAAAAGCGCGGGTCGTGAGCATTCCTTCGTGGGAGGTCTTCGAGCATCAGCCGGACGAGTACCGCGAGAGCGTGATTCCGTCTTCGGTGAAGGCGCGCGTCGCGGTCGAGCAGGCCGCGCGCTTCGGCTGGCAGCGCTACACGACCAGCAACGGCCAGATCATCGGCATGAAGACCTTCGGCGCTTCCGCCCCGCTCAAGGAGTTGACCAAGAAGTTCGGCTTCACGGTCGAGAACGTCGTCGAGACGGCGAAACGTGAAGTCGAAAAAGCCAAGGGTTAGAGGTCAGAGGTCGGAGGTCAGAGGCCAGTGGAAAGCTGGCCTCGACTGACCTCCGACCTCCGACCTCCGACCTCTAAAACTCGGAGAGTTTTTATGAGCAACAATCTGATTGAAATAATGAAGCTCGGCCAGTCCATCTGGTACGACAACATCCGGCGCGCGATGATTACGACCGGCGACCTCAAGAAGAAGATCGAAGAGGACGACCTGCGCGGCGTCACGTCGAACCCGACCATCTTCGAGAAGGCCATCACCGGCTCGTCCGACTACGACGAACAGCTACGCCAACTCGTCCAGGCCGGCAAGAGCGTCGGCGAGATTTACGAGGAACTCGTCGTCAAGGACATCGGCGACGCAGCCGACATCCTGAAGCCCGTTTACGACAAGACCGACGGCGTTGACGGCTACATCAGCCTCGAAGTCAACCCCGGCCTCGCCTACAAGACGCAGGAGACGATTGACGAGGCGACGCGTCTGTTCGAGCGTGTGGGCCGCAAGAACATCATGATCAAAATCCCGGCGGCGCAGGAGGGCCTGCCCGCCATCGAGGAGTGCATCTACCGCGGCATCAACATCAACATCACGATGATCTTCTCGATTGAGAATTACGAGCAGGTCGCCGAGGCTTTCATCAAAGGACTCGAACGCCGCGCCGCCGAAGGGAAGAACGTTGACCACATCGCTTCGGTCGCCAGCTTCTTCGTCTCGCGCGTGGACACGGCGATTGACAAAGACCTCGAATACAAGGCCCGCCACGCCGAATCAGAAGATGAGAAGACGCGGCTCGAAGCGATGCTCGGCAAGGCGGCCATCGCGAACGCGAAGCTCGCCTACGAGAAGTTCAAGGAGATATTCCACGGCCCGCGCTTCGCCGACCTGAAGGCGAAGGGCGCGCAGGTGCAGCGCTGCCTCTGGGCCTCGACGGGCACGAAGAACCCGAACTACTCCGACGTGCTCTACGTTGACAACCTCATCGGCCCCGAAACGGTTAACACCGTCCCGCCTGCGACCTACACGGCCATCCGCGACCACGGGCGTGTCGCGCTCACGCTCGAAGAGGGCCTCGACGAGTGCCGCGCGCTCTTCGACCAGTTGCGCGAGGTCGGAATTGACATCAAGGCGGTCACCGAGAAACTCCAGAAGGACGGACTCGACGCCTTCGTCACCTCCTTCGACACGCTCGCCGAAAGTATCGAAGCGAAGCGCGACGCGATTCTTTCGGGCATCAACGAAAGGCTGACGGCATCGTTGGGAAAATACGCTGACGCGGTGAGTGCGGCCATCAAGGAAGCCGAAAAGGGCGACGTGATGCGCCGCGTCTGGCGTAAAGATGCCGCACTCTGGAAAGATACGGAGGCGCACCAGAAGATAATCAAAAACGCTTTGGGCTGGCTGACCGTGCCCGACATGATAATCGGCGTCGAGGACGACCTCGCGCAGTTCGCCGACCGCATCCGCGGCGTGCGCGAGTTCAAGCACGTTATGGTCTGCGGCATGGGCGGCTCGTCGCTCTGCCCCGAAGTCCTCCGGCAGACCTTCGGCAAGCAGGAGGGCTACCCCGAACTGCTCGTCCTCGACTCGACAGACCCGGACGCCTTCTCCGACATCGCCGACCAGATTGACATCACGCACTGCCTCTTCATCATCTCGTCGAAGTCGGGCACGACGACCGAGCCGCTCGTCTTCTACCATTACTGGTACGATCAGGTGGGCCGTCGCAAGGAGAATCCCGGCGAGAACTTCATCGCCGTGACCGACCCCGGCACGAAGATGGAGGCGGACGCGACCGCCGACCACTTCAAGCGAATCTTCCTGAACCCGCCTGACATCGGCGGACGCTACTCGGCGCTCAGCTATTTCGGAATGGTTCCCGCTGCGCTCGCCGGGATTGACTTCAGGAAGCTCCTCGACCGCGCCGAGCGCATCGTCCACGCCTGCGCTTCGGTCGTGCCGGCGAGCGAGAACCCCGGCGCGAAGCTCGGCGCGATCATGGGCGAGTGCGCCAAGGCGGGCCGCGACAAATGCACGATCATCTGCGACCCGAAGATCGCCTCGTTCGGTCTGTGGGTCGAGCAACTGCTGGCCGAGAGCACCGGCAAGGAAGGGAAGGGCATCGTGCCGATTGCGGGCGAGGCGCTCGGCTCGCCTTCGGTGTACGGCGACGACCGCCTGTTCGTCTCCATCGCCGTCGGGAAACTCGACAGCGAGACCGAGTCGAAGTTGAAGGCGCTCGAAGCCGCCGGACACCCGGTCGTCTATCGAACGCTCAACGACATCTATGACCTCGGCGAAGAATTCTTCCTGTGGGAGATCGCGACGGCGTTCGCGGGCTGGCGCATCGGCATCAACCCGTTCGACCAGCCGAACGTGCAGGAGTCGAAGGACGCGACCAAAGAACTCCTCGAAGCCTTCACGCGCGACGGCAAGCTTCAGGAGCAGCCCGTGCTGGCGACCGACGGGACGCTGACGATCTACGCCGACGACAAGACTATCTCGGCGCTCTCGGCCTCGAACGTCGGCGACGCGATCAAGGCTCATCTCGCGCGCGTGAGGCCGGGCGACTACATCGCCATGCTCGACTACTTCGAGGAGACGCCGGAGCACGACGCGGAGATTCAGGCCATCCGCATCCAGATGCGCGACGCGACGCGCTGCGCGACCACGACGGGCTACGGCCCGCGCTTCCTGCACTCGACCGGGCAGTTGCACAAGGGCGGCTCGGACGCGGGCGTCTTCCTCCAAGTCACCGCGCCCGACACGAAAGACCTGCCGATACCCGGCGCGCCCTACACCTTCTCGACACTTAAGCAGGCTCAGGCGCTCGGCGACTTCCGCTCGCTCTCGACACGCGGACGACGCGCGATCCGCGTTGACCTCGGCCCCGACGTTCTCGCCGGACTCAAACTCCTGCACAAGTACGTCGGCGAGGCGTTGCCCGTCTCCGGCGCGACCGGGGCGAAGTAAAGGATGAGGGATGAAGGATGAAGAAGAAGCTGCTTCATCTCGTCAGATTCATCCTTCATCCCTCATCCTTCATCCTTTAAGAATGAGGACAAAACGATGTCAGCACCCGAACAGACGACCGAGACCGCGAAGATCGGCATGATCGGCCTCGCCGTGATGGGCGAGAACCTGGCGATGAACATCGAGCGCAACGGTTTCCCCATCGCCGTCTATAACCGAAGCCCCGACAAGGTTGACGACTTCGTCGCGCGCACGCAGGGCAAGAGAGTCATCGGCACGAAGTCGCCCGAAGAGTTCGTCCGCGCGCTTGAGCGCCCGCGCAAGGCGATCCTGCTCGTCAAGGCGGGCGAGGCCGTTGACAAGACGGTTGACTCGATCCTGCCGTACCTCGAAGAGGGCGACATCGTCATTGACGGCGGCAACTCCTACTTCATGGACACCGAGCGCCGCGAGAAGGAGTTGAAGGCGAAGGGCATCAACTTCATCGGCTCCGGCGTTTCGGGCGGCGAGAAGGGCGCTCTGTGGGGGCCGTCGCTGATGCCGGGCGGCGACCGTCAGGCTTACGAGCAGATACGTCCCATCTGGGAGGCCATCGCGGCGAAGGTTGACGACGGGCCTTGCGTCACCTACATCGGGCCGGGCGGCGCGGGCCACTTCGTCAAGATGGTTCACAACGGCATCGAGTACGGCGATATGCAGCTCATCGCCGAGGCCTACGACATGATGCGCCGCGTGCTCGGAATGTCGGCGGACGAGATGGCCGACGTGTTCGACGAGTGGAACCGCGGCGACCTCGAATCGTTCCTGATTGAAATCACGGCGAAAATCTTGCGCGTGAAAGACACTGAGACGGGGAAGCCCTTAGTTGACCTGATCCTCGACAAGGCCGGGCAGAAGGGCACGGGTAAGTGGACGAGCGCGCTGGCGCTCGACATGGGCATCATCACGCCGACGATTGACGCCGCCGTGGACACGCGCAACATTTCGTCGCGCAAGGACGAGCGCGTCGAGGCGAGCAAGGAGATCAAAGGCCCCGCCGACGGCAAGTACACGGGCGACAAGAAGGAGATGGTCGCCGCCATTCGCGACGCGCTTTACGCCTCGAAGATTTGCTCTTACGCGCAGGGGATGAACCTGATCCGCGCAGGCTCAGAGCATTTCAACTGGGGCATCAACCTCGGCGAGACTTCGCGCATCTGGAAAGGCGGCTGCATCATCCGCGCGCGCTTCCTCGACAAGATCAAGCAGGCGTACCAGCGCCGCGCAGACCTCCCGAACCTCCTGCTCGACCCCGACTTCAACGACTACATCCAGGGGGCGCAGTCGAACTGGCGCAAGGCCGTCACCGCCGCGATGCAGGCCGGAATTCCCGCGCCCGGAATGGCCGCGTCCATCAGCTACTTCGACGCGTACCGAACCGCCGAACTCCCGCTCAACCTGACGCAGGCGCAACGTGACTTCTTCGGCTCGCACACCTACGAGCGTGTTGACAAGCCGGGCCAGGGGCCGATTCACACGGAGTGGGAAGAGCTTTTAGAAGGGCAGAAATGATGAACGATGAATGCGGAATGATGAATAAAAAATAAGAAGAGCTTTTTCATTCATCGCTCATCACTCCGCACTCATCATTTCCCAGAGGGTTGAAGATGCAAGCAGCGACAGTTGTTGATAACCCGATGCGCGCGGGGATGCGCCTTCAGCGGACGGCGGAGCCTTGCGCGGTCGTCATCTTCGGCGCGTCGGGCGACCTCGCCAAGCGCAAGCTGATACCGGCGCTCTACCGGCTCGTGCAGGAGCGACTGCTGCCCGCCGAGTTCGCGATCATCGGACTGGGGCGCACGCCGATGTCGGACGACGAGTTCCGCGACAAGATGAAGTCGTCCGTGCAGGAGTTCTCGGAGTCGAAGAGTGTTGACGAAGAGGTGTGGCGCTCCTTCGCGCAGGGCATACGCTACCTGCCGTCGAACATCAACAATCCCGAAGACTACCGCAAGCTCGGCGAACTGCTCGGCGAGGTTGACGCCGAGCGCGGGACGCAGGGCAACCACCTTTTCTATCTTTCGACCGCGCCGGAGTTCTACGCGGAGGCCGTCGAGCAACTCGACGCCGCGGGGCTGACGAAGCAAGACAAGGGCTGGGTTCGCGTCATCATCGAAAAGCCTTTCGGCACGAGCCTCGACAGCGCGCGCGAGCTTAATCAACAAATCCTGAAACATCTGGACGAGTCGCAGATTTACCGCATTGACCACTACCTCGGCAAAGAGACCGTCCAGAACCTCCTCGTCTTCCGCTTCGCAAACGGAATTTATGAGCCGCTCTGGAATCGGCAGTACATTGACCACGTGCAGATCACGAACGCCGAGACGGTCGGCGTCGAGGGGCGCGGCGGCTACTACGAAAAGTCCGGCGTCGTGCGCGACATGATTCAGAACCACGTCTTCCAGGTGCTCTCCATCGTGGCGATGGAGCCGCCCTCTTCGCTCGACTCCGAGGACGTGCGCGACGAGAAGATCAAGGCCATGCACTCGGCGCGCGCGTTCGCGCCAGAGCGCGTCGCGGCGGAGTGCGTGCGCGGGCAGTACGGCCCCGGCTCAATCGGCGGCAAGCCCGTCCCCGGCTACCGCGAGGAGCAGGGCGTCGCGCCCGACTCGGTGACCGAGACCTACGCGATGGTCACGATGTGGTTCGACAATTGGCGCTGGTCGGGCGTGCCCTTCTACATCCGTTCAGGCAAGCGCCTCGCCAAGCGCGTCACCGAGATCGCGATCCAGTTCAAGAGCGCGCCGCTCCAACTCTTCGGCCAGTCGGCGATGGAGCACGTCTCGCCCAACCAGCTCGTCATACGCATCCAGCCCGACGAAGGCATCACGATGCGCGTCGCGGCGAAAGTCCCCGGACAGGTCACGCGCGTCCGCGACGTGAACATGGACTTCCGCTACGGCGCGTCCTTCGGCGTCCAACTCGCCGAAGCCTACGAGCGCCTGATACTCGACTGCATCCTCGGCGACTCCACGCTCTACGCCCGCCGCGACATGACCGAGCGCGGCTGGGAACTCGTCATGCCAATTCTTGATTACTGGGGCGAGCGAAAGTCGGAAGCGAGCTTCCCGAACTACGAGGCAGGTTCGTGGGGGCCTGAAGCATCATTTAAACTTCTCGAAGCACAGGGGCGGCACTGGCGAAGACCTTGAAGAACGTGACGAGTGATTTGTAGAAGAGTTCTTAACTCGTCACTCATCACTCGTCACTCATCACTGACTTATGGAAACGCAGGCGAGTACAACTCAGGTTTCGGTAGCGAAGGGGATTGACGCGGCGAAACTTGAGAAAGAGTTGAATTCGATGTGGGCGGAGATGTCCGAGCCGGACGGCGGCGGGCAGGCGGCGGGCGTCGTGCGCGCGTGCGTGCTCAACCTGATCGTGTACGCCGAGACGCAGGAGGAGCGCGCCGAGGTTGACGAACTGCTCGCCGCGGTCATCGAGCGGCACCCCTGCCGCGCAATCGTCCTCGTCGCCGACCGCGACGCGTCAGAAGCGAGGCTCGAAGCTTACGTCTCGACGCGCTGCCAACTGTCCGCGCCGGGCGCGAAGCAGATTTGCGGCGAGCAGATAACGATTGAGACGGCTGGCGCGGTCGTTGACACGGCCTCGACCGCGGTCACGCCTCTGCTCATCCCCGACGTGCCGGTCTTCCTGTGGTGGAAGGACATTCCCGACTACGAAGACAAACTCTTCGACCGGCTCGCGGACGTTGCCGACCGCGTCATCATTGACTCGGCGGCGTTCGACCGCCCGCACAAAGACTTCCTGCGGCTCGCCGAGATTCTGAAGCGCGGCGAGTTGCGACTGAGCGACATCAACTGGGGCCGCCTCACTTCCTGGCGCTCGCTCGTCGCGGGCTTCTGGGACGTGGCCGACTACCGAGCCTCGCTCGAACAGATCGAGCGCGTTCGCGTCGAGTACGACCCGCCCGACATCGCGCACGAAGAGATCGCCCCGAAGGCTCTGCTCGCGCTCGGCTGGATCGCTTCGTGTCTCGGCTGGCAGGCGGACGGCGAAGGCTCGACGGTTGAAGCAGGCGGCGCGCGTTTTAAACTGCGAGCGGGCGGCGGTCGAGCGGTCGAGGCCGAACTCGTCGCGACCGACGACGTTGCCGGTCGCGACGGGATGATTACTTCGCTGACGATCTCGACCGCCGCGGGCGACGAGTTCTACGTGGCGCTCCGCTGGAACGAGGGCAAGCTTGAGACGGGCGTGCGCCACGGCGGCGACGGCCACAAGGTCGGTCGCGTGCTCGGCTACGAGGCGCGCACCGAAGGGCAGCGGCTGGGGAGCGAGCTTGACATACTCTCGCGCGACAGGATTTATGAGAGCGCGGTCGCGGTCGCCGCGAGTATGCTCGCGCCCGCCGTCAAGTGATTTGACATCCATCACACGAGTCAAGGGGACAGGCCGGAGAAGATGATAATCGCTGGAGACATCGGCGGCACCAAGACTAATGTCGCGCTGTTTGAGACGGAGGGAGATGGTTCTGTGCGGGTCGTCACCGCGCAGAGTTTTCCGAGCGGCAAGTACGACTCGCTGGATGCCATCGTGCGCGAGTTCATCGCCGCGCACCGGCCCGAAAACCTGACGCACGCCTGCTTCGGCATTGCCGGCCCCGTCGTTGATAATCGCGTCGAAACGTCGAACCTCGCCTGGCACGTCAGCGGCGAGCGACTCGCCGAGACGCTCGGCATCGCGAGCGTCGGACTCATCAACGACCTCGAAGCGACCGCCTACGGCATCGACGCGCTCAGGCCCGAACAGTTCTACACGCTGAACGAGGGCGCAGGCGAGCGCCCCGGCCACCGCGCGCTCATCGCCGCGGGCACGGGACTCGGCACCGCCGGGATTTTCTTCGACGGGCAGCACTACCGACCGATCCCTTCGGAAGGCGGGCACGTTGACTTCGCGCCGCGCAACGAGGAGGAGTTCAGGATGCTCGTTTACCTGCGCGAGCGCTTGGGCGGTCGAGTCTCATACGAGCGCGTGCTGTCGGGGATGGGGCTCTTCAACATCTACTCATTCCTGCGCGACACGGGCTACGCCGAAGAGCCGACGTGGCTGGCCGAAGAGATCGCGGGCGGCGACAAGAGCGCAGCCGTTTCGCAGGCCGGACTCGCCGGCAAGTGCGACCTCGCCGTCAAGACGCTCGACATGTTCGTCGAACTCTACGGCGCGATGGCCGGCAACCTCGCGCTCATCTTCAAAGCCGTCGGCGGACTCTACGTCGGCGGCGGCATCGCGCCGAAGATCATCGAGAAGTTGAAGGACGGCTCCTTCATGCGTAATTACGGCGACAAGGGCCGAATGTCCGGCCTCGTCAATTCCATCCCGGTGCGCGTCATCCTCGACGACAAGACCGCGCTCTACGGCGCGGCGCGCTACGCCCTTCTTCAGTCGGATTGAGGTCAAATGAGTAACAGTGATTCAGTGTCGGGCGTTCAGGTCTTCGACGACGCGGAGCAGGTCGCGCGCGCCGCAGCCGACCTCTTCGTCCGCCTCTCGGACGAGGCGGTCGCCGAGCGCGGCACGTTCAGCGTCGCCCTTTCGGGAGGCACGACGCCGAAGCGGATTTACGAACTGCTCGCGAGCGACGAATACCGCGCGCGCGTCAAATGGGCGAACGTTCACGTCTTCTTCGGCGACGAGCGTACTGTGCCGCCCGACCACGCCGACAGCAACTACCGAATGGCGAACGAGGCGATGCTCTCGCACGTGCCGCTCCCGGCGGAGAACGTCCACCGGATTGACGGCGTCGGCGACGCCGCGGCGAACGCCAGCCGCTACGAGTCCGAGATGCGCGGCTACTTCGGCGGCGGCGCACAGTGGCCGCGGCTCGACCTCGTGATGCTCGGCATGGGCGACGACGGCCACACGGCCTCGCTCTTCCCCGGCTCCGCCGCGCTCGGCGAGACGGGCGCGTGGGTCGTCGCCAACTGGGTCGAGAAGTTCAACACGTGGCGCATCACGCTGAGCGCGCCCGCCATCAACAACGCGCGCCACGTCGTCTTCCTCATCACGGGCGCGGGCAAGGCCGACCGCCTGCGCGAAGTCCTCAAGGGCGAGCGCGACACGACGCGACTCCCTTCGCAGATGATCGCGCCGCGCGACGGCACGCTCGCGTGGCTCGTTGACCGCGCGGCGGCGTCGAAGCTGGGCGACGCTTAAAAAGTCGCGCCCGTTTTCCGCCCACACTTCTCAATTCGCCGATGCCCAGCAAAGAGCAGGAGAGACTCCGCGAGCCATACAGTACGCCCGTCGCGCCGTGGCGGCGCTGGGGGCCTTACGTCTCGGAGCGCGCGTGGGGGACTGTGCGCGAAGACTACTCGGCGGACGGCAACGCGTGGGGCTACTTTCCGCACGACCACGCGCGCTCGCGCGCCTACCGCTGGGGCGAGGACGGCATGGCGGGCGTCTGCGACCGCTACCAGATTCTCTGCTTCGCGCTCGCGCTCTGGAACGGGCGCGACCCGATTCTGAAGGAGCGGATGTTCGGCTGCGTCGGCGGAGAAGCGAATCACGGCGAGGACGTGAAGGAGTATTACTTCTACCTCGACTCGACGCCGACCCACTCGTACATGAAATACCTGTACAAGTATCCTCAAGCTGAATACCCATACGCAAAACTGATTGACGAGAATCGAGGCCGCGGCCACGGGCCTGAGTACGAGCTGCTCGACACGGGCGTCTTTGACGAAGACCGCTACTTCGACGTGTTCGTCGAGTACGCGAAAGAATCGCCGGACGACCTTTGCGTCCGCATCGAGGCTTTCAACCGCGGCCCCGAAGACGCGCTGCTCCACATCCTGCCGCATCTGTGGTTCAGAAACACTTGGTCTTGGTGGCCCGATGCGAGGCCGGAGCCTGTCCTGACGCTCGGCCCTCCGGGCGCTGACTTCACCTGCCTGAAGGCTTCGGACGAGGCGGTCGGGCCGATGCCGGGCCTTCCGTTCGTTTACCAACTCGGCACGCGCTACCTCTACGCCGACGCGGGCGGCCTGCCGCTCTTCACCTTCAACGAGACGAACAACGAGCGCGTCTGGGGGCCGCAGGCGCGCAGCCTAAAACCTTACGTCAAAGACGCGTTTCACCGTCACGTCGTCAACAACGAGGACGGCGCGGTCAACCCCGAACCGACGGGCACGAAGGCTTGTCTGCACTACGCGAACCTGAACGTGCCGGCGGGCGGCTCGGTCGTCCTGCGTCTGCGTCTGACGAACGAGCAGATGGGCGACCCTCTCGCCGACGTTGACGAGATCGTCTCGACGAAGCGGCGCGAGGCGGACGAGTTTTACGACGAGATTCAGCCGCCGAAGGCGAGCGAGGACGAGCGGCGCGTGCAGCGTCAGGCGCTCGCCGGGATGCTCTGGACGAAGCAGATTTACATCTTCGACGTGAACGTCTGGCAGGACGGCGACAACCCCGCTTGGCCGCCGCCCGAATCGCGCAAGACGATTCGCAATGCTCACTGGCGGCACCTCAACTCGATGCGCGTGCTCTCGATGCCGGACAAGTGGGAGTACCCTTGGTTCGCCGCGTGGGACTTGGCTTTCCACTGCGTGCCGCTCGCGCTCGTTGACTCGGCGTTCGCGAAGGAGCAGTTGTGGTTTCTGCTCTTCGAGCAGTTCCAGCACCCGAACGGGCAGATTCCGGCATACGAGTGGGAGTTCTCAGACCTGAACCCGCCCGTCCACGCGTGGGCCGTCTGGCGCGTTTACAACATGGATCGCGTGCGGACGGGGCGGGCCGACCGGCAGTTTTTAGAAAAGTGCTTCCACAAGCTGCTCATCAATTTCGCCTGGTGGGTGAACAAGGTTGACAGCCAGGGCAACAACGTCTTCGAGGGCGGCTTCCTCGGACTCGACAACATCACGGTCGTTGACCGCAGCCAGCCGCTCCCCTACGGCGCGCGTTTAGAGCAGTCGGACGCGACGGGCTGGATGGGGATGTTCTGCCTCAACCTCATGCGAATCGCGCTGGAACTCGCGAAGGAGAACAAGGCATATGAGGGACTAGCGACCAAGTTCTTCCAGCACTACGCCTACATCGGCGCGGCGATGAAGCAGAAGCGCGCGGGCGACGTTCAACTCTGGGACGAGCAAGATAAATTCTTCTACGACGTGCTGCGCTACGCCGACGGCACTTATCAAAAATTCCGCGTGCGCTCGCTCGTCGGTTTGATCCCGCTCTACGCCATCGAACGGCTCGAAGAGGACTGGATCGAGCCGTTCCCCGAATTCCGCTCGAACCTGAACTGGTTTTTAAAGAATAGGCAGGACATCGTGCAGCGCTGCGTGACGACGGTCGAGCACGACGGCAAACGCGTCCACGTCCTCGCCATCGTCAACCCGGAACAGATGCGCGGGCTTCTCGAAAGAGTCTGGGACCCGAACGAGTTTCGCTCGGACTACGGCCTGCGCAGCCTCTCGAAGTTTCACGAGGAGCACCCGTTCGGCTTCGGCGACGCGCGCGTCGGCTACGAGCCAGCCGAGTCGCGTGAGATGTTGAAGGGCGGGAACTCCAACTGGCGCGGCCCCGTCTGGTTCCCGACTTCCTTCATGATGATCGAGTCTCTGCGTAAGCTCGGCAAGGCATACGGTCAGCAGTTCGAGGTTGACAGTCCCGTCCCCGGCGAGCCTGACGTGAAACTCGACGAGATGGCCCGCGGCTTCGCCGACCGACTCATCCGCATCTTCACCCGCGACGAAGAGGGCCGCAGGCCAGTCCACGGCTGGTACGACAAATTCCGCGACGACCCGCACTGGCGCGACCTCGTGCTATTTTACGAATACTTCCACGGCGACACCGGGATGGGACTCGGCGCGTCGCACCAGACGGGCTGGACGGGACTCGTCGCCTCTTTGATTGATGAGTGGAGAAGGTGAGAGGAGGGTGATGAGTGACGAGTGATAAGTGATAAGAAATACCTGCCGCAACTTCTTATCACTTATCACTCGTCACTCATCACTTCGGAAGATTTATGACTGCTCGGCTCGACGCTTCTGAACTGACCCTGCTTCAGGCTCTGTCGGCGCGCTACCCGACGGCAGACCTCGCGCTCGCGGAGGCCGCGGCGTTGCGCGCGTCGCTGACGCTGCCGAAGGGAACCGTCCATGTCGTCAGCGACGTTCACGGCGAGTACAAGAAGCTGCGGCACATCATCAACAACGCCTCCGGCAGCTTGCGCCCGCTCGTCGAGTCGCTGTTCGCGGGCGAGATGACGATGGAGGAGACGCAGCACTTCCTCGCGGTCATCTACT
>DASRCS010000315.1:0-28107 GCA_035652995.1 Pyrinomonadaceae bacterium | reverse complement strand
ACCCGGCGACGACGCCGTCGCGCAGGCGCGGCCAGATTCTCTTCGGGGCGGGGGTCGCCGCCGCCTACGGCTTCCTGGTCGTTTGCCACGTCGTCTTCGGACTCTTCTTCGCGCTCACAATCGTCTGCGCCCTCCGCGGCGTGGGACTCTACGCCGACGCCTTCGAGGCGCGGCAGGAGGAGCGCGCGCGCTTGGCCGTGCAGACACCCGCCGCGGCCAGCGAGGCTTGAAGGATGAAAGCCGGAGGCATGGTTTAAGAGACGGAGGGCGCGCGCGAGGCTTCGACGATGATGAGGCAGTGAAGGTCACGAGCAGCGGTTAAGTGAAGGACATGGCAAGCGGGGGTGAATGATGAAGAGCGGCGTCGCAATCGTCGGCATGGCCTGTCGCTACCCGGACGCGAGTTCGCCCGGCGAGTTGTGGGCGAACGTGCTCGCGGGTCGGCGCGCGTTCCGGCGGATCCCCGCGGAGCGCCTGCGCGTGGAAGACTACTTCTCGCCGGACGCGCAGGCCGAAGACCGTATTTACTCTTCCGAGGGCGCGTTCATCGAGGGCTACGAGTTCGACCGCGTCCGCTTCCACATCGCCGGGAGCACGTTCCGCTCCGCAGACCTCGCCCATTGGCTCGCGCTCGACACGGCGGCGCTCGCGCTCGCGGACGCGGGCTTCGACGGAGGCGAGGGGCTGCCGCGTGAGTCCGCGGGCGTCTTCCTCGGCAACACGCTGACGGGTGAGTTCTCGCGCGCCAACACACTGCGCCTGCGCTGGCCCTACGTGCGGCGCGTCGCCGAGGCCGAACTTGTCGAACAGGGGATGCCGCCGGACGAGCGGCGCGACTTCCTCGTGCGGTTTGAAGAGGCGTACAAGCGCCCGTTCCCCGCGTCCGACGCGGAGACGCTCGCGGGCGGACTGTCGAACACCATCGCGGGACGCATCTGCAACCACTTCGACCTTCAGGGCGGCGGCTACACGGTTGACGGCGCGTGCGCGTCCTCGCTGCTGGCGGTGACGAACGCGTGCTCGGCGCTCGCCGCGGGCGACCTCGACGCGGCGCTCGCGGGCGGCGTGGACTTGAGCGTTGACCCTTTCGAGCTGGTCGGGTTCGCCAAGGCCGGGGCGCTGGCGCGCGATGAGATGCGCGTTTACGACCGGCGCGCGGCGGGCTTCTGGCCCGGCGAGGGGTGCGGGTTCGTCGTTCTGATGCGGCTCGAAGACGCGCTCGCGCAGTCGCGCCGCGTTTACGCGGTCATCAAAGGCTGGGGCGTCTCGTCCGACGGGAGCGGCGGCATCACGCGGCCCGAAGTCAAGGGACAGACGCTCGCGCTCGAACGCGCGTACCGCCGCGCGGGCTACGGCGTCGAGACGGTCGCATACTTTGAAGGCCACGGCACGGGCACGAGCGTCGGCGACGCGACGGAGTTGAAGGCCCTTTCGTCGGCGCGTCGCCGCGCTGGCCTTGCCGCGCCCGCCGCCGTCATCGGCTCGATCAAGGCCAACATCGGCCACACGAAGGCCGCGGCGGGCGTCGCCGGACTGTTGAAGGCCGCGATGGCGCTCGACGCGCAGATGCTGCCGCCCACGACCGGCTGCCGGGAGCCGCACGCCGAGTTGTCCGGCACGGAGCCTGCGCTGCGCGTGCTCCGCAAGGGCGAGCGCTGGCCGCAGGAGCTACCCTTGCGCGCGGGCGTGAGCGCGATGGGCTTCGGCGGCATCAACACGCACGTCACGCTCGAAGGCGTGGAGGGCGTGCGTCGGCGCACCGTCAGCGCGCGCGAGAGTGCGCTGCTCGCGTCGGCGCAGGACGCCGAACTGTTCCTGCTCGCCGCGCCCGACCGCGAAGCCTTGCTCGGACGCGTCACGCGCCTGCTCGGCTTCGCCTCCAGACTCTCCAGGGCTGAGTTGACAGACCTCGCCGTCGCGCTCGAAAGCTCACTTGCCGAAGGGGAGCGCGGCAAGGCGCAGTCGTGGCGCGCAGGTCTCGTCGCGGCCACGCCCGCGGAGTTGAATGCACGACTGCAAACGCTCCGACGTTGGTTGACAGACTCGTCAACGGCGAGTGATGGCGTGTTCCTCAAGCTCGACGCACACGAGGGCGTCTTCCTCGGCGCGGGCGCGGGCGCTGCTCGCGTCGGTCTTCTTTTTCCGGGGCAGGCCGCGCCCGTTTACCTGAGCGGCGGCGCTCTCGCCCGGCGCTTCGAGTTCGTCGAGGACTTGTACGCGCTCGCGCGACTGCCCGCGGCGGGCGACACGCGCGCGACCGCGCTGGCGCAGCCTTCAATCGTCGCCGCCTCGCTGGCGGGACTGCGCGTGCTCGAACGCCTCGGCGTCGAAGCGCGCGTGGCCGTCGGGCACAGCCTCGGCGAACTGACCGCGCTCCGCTGGGCGGGGGCGATGGACGAGCGTGCGCTGCTGCGGCTCGCCTCTTTGCGCGCGCACGCGATGACCGAAGGCTGCGGCGTCGAGGGGAAGATGGTCAGCGTCAAGGCCAGTCCTGCGGAAGTCCGAGCCACGCTGAACGGCGACCGCGTCGTCATCTCAGGCTTCAACTCGCCGAGTCAGGTCGTGGTCGCCGGGGAGGCCGTGGCCGTTGACAAGTTCGCGGCGCGCGCACGCTCGCGCGGGCACGGCGTCGTCCAACTCAACGTCTCGCACGCCTTCCACTCGCCGCTGATGTCGGAGGCCGCCGCCCTCCTCGCGAGAGGACTCGAAGGCGAAGAGTTCCGGCCCTTGAAAGGCAAAGTCATCTCCACCGTCACGGGCGACACAATCAGCGCCGGAGAGAACTTGTGCGAGCTGCTCTGCCGGCAACTCACCGCGCCGGTTCGCTTCACCGAGGCGGCGAAGGCGGCAGCCGCGGAGGCTGACTTATTCGTCGAGGTCGGGCCGGGACACATTCTCGGCGGTCTCGTTTCCGAGTTCGTAGATAAACCTTGCATCTCGCTCGACGCTGGCGGCGAGTCGCTTCGGGGCCTGCTCAAAGCGGCGGGAGCCGCCTTCGCTTCCGGCGCGTGCGTTGACACGAGCGTGCTGTTCGCCGGGCGTTTCGCAAAGCCCTTCAGCCTCGACTGGCGACCGCGCTTCTTCGTCAACCCCTGCGAGCTGGCCCCGGCTGACGAAGGCGAGACGACGCGCGAGAGCGAAGATGGCAACACGGTTGAGAGTCGCGCGGGCCTCGGACGCCGTGACGAATTTGAAAGACGCCGCGACGATCTTGAGAGTGACGCGGTGCGCTTCGGGAGCAGTGCGGCGCGCGACACGGCTTCGACTGAACCGCGCGACGGCGCGGCTGAGGTGCCCGCGGGCGCGGCGAAAGAAACCGCGCTGGAGCTTGTGCGCCGCCTCGTGGCCGAGCGCGCGGAGCTGCCCGCGGAAGCCGTCCGTGAAGAGCACGCGCTGCTGGGCGACCTTCACCTCAATTCGATCACGGTGAGCCAGTTGGTGGTCGAGGCCGCGCGCGCTTTGGGGCTGCCGCCGCCGGTCGCTCCGACCGAGTACGCGCACGCCACGGTCGCGGAGGTGGCCGCGGCGCTGGAAGACCTGAACACCGGCGTCGTCGGCGCGATTGCCGAGCAACAACCTTCGGGCGTTGAAGCGTGGATTCGTGGCTTCACGGTCGAGTTGGTCGAGCAGCCTTTAAGCGGCGGGCGCGAGTTGACCGGGCGAGGCGACTGGCGGGTCTTCGCGCCCGACGATTACACGCTCGCGTCGCGCTTGCGCGAGACGTTCACGCATTGCAAAGGCGTCGGCGCAGTCGTCTGCCTTCCGCCGGAGGCAGACGAGCGACACGTCCGCCTGTTGCTCGAAGGCGCGAAGGCCGCCGCGGCGGACGAAGGCGCGGGCCGCTTCGTGCTCGTCCAGCACGGGCGCGGCGCGGCGGCCTTCGCGCGGACGCTGAAGATGGAGATGCCGCGCGCGAGCGTCGCGGTCGTGAACGTGCCGCCCGACCACGAACGCGCCGCTGAGTGGGTACTCGCCGAAGCGTGCGCCGCCGACGGTTACGCGGAAGCGCACTACGACCAGGCCGGCATTCGGCGAGTCCCCGTGCTTCGACTGTTGCCGCACGAAGCGACGCGCGGAGCGCAGCAGGCAGCGACGTGCGGAGTACGGCGCGAAGAGTCGGGCGAAGCGCAACGTGAATTGTGTGAAGCGCAAAGCGACATGCGTTGTGAATTGCCGCTCGGCCCCGAAGACCTCATGCTCGTGACGGGCGGCGGGAAGGGCATCGCGGCTGAATGCGCGCTGTCGCTCGCGCGCGCGACGGGCGCGAGTCTCCTGCTGCTCGGGCGCTCGCGGCGCGAAGAGGACGAGGAGTTGTCGGCCAACCTCGAAAGAATCGAGGCCGCCGGAATAACCTTCCGCTACTTCGCCGCCGACGTGACCGACGCCGCGGCGGTGCGCGAGGCGGTGGCGCGCGGCGAGAAAGAATTGGGGGGCGTGACTGCCGTCCTGCACGGCGCGGGCGTGAACACGCCGCGTCTTTTGAGCGCGCTCGACGAAAGAGCTTTCCTCCGCACGCTTGCGCCGAAGGTCGCGGGCGCGCGCAACGTGCTCGCCGCCGTCCGCGCCGAGCGCCTGCGGCTCTTCGTGACCTTCGGCTCCGTCATCGCGCGCACTGGGATGCAGGGCGAAGCCGACTACGCGGTCGCGAACGAGTGGCTGGCAGACCTGACGGCGGACTGGCAGAAGGCGCACCCGCACTGCCGCTGCCTCGTCGTGGAGTGGTCGGTCTGGTCGGGCGTCGGCATGGGTCAGCGCCTGGGCCGCGTGGACGCCTTGGCCCGGCAGGGCATCACGCCCATCACTACGGACGAAGGGCTGCGCGTTTTCCGTCAACTGCTCGAACGTCGCTCGCTCCCGGCGGCGGTCGTCGTCACGGGCCGCTTCGGCGAGCCGCCCACGCTGAAGGTCGAGCGCACCGCGCTCCCGCTCCTGCGCTTCCTCGAAGAGTGCAAGGTCTATTACCCCGGCGTCGAGCTGGTCGTCGAAGCAAGACTCTCGGAAGAGACCGACCCGTACCTGCGCGACCACGTCTTCAGGGGCGAGCAACTCTTCCCCGCCGTGATGGGGCTGGAGGCGATGGCGCAAGCCGCCTCGGCGCTCGCCGGCAAGGGTTCGCCGCCGAGCTTCGCGGAGGTGAAGTTCGAGCGGCCCGTCGCCGTCCCGCGCGGCGCTTCCACGCTCGTCCGCATCGCCGCGCTCGCGCGCGCGGACGGCGGAGTCGAAGTCGCGCTGCGCTCGGAGCAGACGGCTTTTCAGGTTGACCACTTCCGCGCCGTGTGCCGCTTCGACGCGACGCGCGCCGACGACGAAGCGCGCGCCGCATCAGTCACGAGCGGGGGCTTGCCTTGCGCGCAGTCGCCCGGCGAGGATTCGTCGCCCGCCGACTTCGCGTCGCCGGAGTTGCCGCGCGTCGCGCTTGAGCCGGCACGCGACCTCTACGGCGGAGTCCTGTTTCACGAAGGGCGTTTCCGACGCCTGCGCGGCTACCGTCGGCTGGCCTCGACCGCCTGCGTCGCCGAGATCGAGCGCGACGGCAACTCGACCTGGTTCGGTCGCTACATGCCCGGCAAGCTCCTGCTCGGAGACCCCGGACGGCGCGACGCCACGATTCACGCCATACAGGCTTGCGTCCCCGTCGCCGCCATCCTGCCGGTCGGCGTCGGTCGTTTGGAAGTCGCGCCGCGACAGACGAACGGAGACTGCGTCGTCCACGCGCTCGAGAGGGCGTTCGACGGCCAGACTTTCACTTACGATGTCGAAGTGAAGGACGCGGACGGGAGACTGTGGGAGCGTTGGACTGGCCTTCGCCTTCGGATGATAGACGGGGCGGCGTTCCGCGGGCCGTGGGCCGCGCCGCTCGTCGGGCCTTACGTCGAGCGGCGCGTGAGGGGGTTGATCCCCGGCTCCGCGGTCTCCGTGGTCGTGGAGCTTGACGCCACAGCCGGCGAGCGCCGCCCGCGAAGCGAACGCGCACTCCGCCGCCTGCTCGGCGGCAGCGTCCGAGTCGCGCGGCGGCCCGACGGCAGGCCGGAACTATTGACTGACGACGGGCCGGAAGTTTCATCCCGGCAACACGTCTCCGTCTCACACTGCCGCGACCTGACGCTCGCGGTCGCGGGCGGGCGGCGGCTCGCCTGCGACGTTGAGGAGGTGGGGGCGCGCGACGCTTCCGTGTGGCGCGACCTGCTCGGCCCCGAGGCCTTCGCGCTGGCCTCCACGGTCGCGCGCCTCGCGGGCGAGAGTCTGGACGCCGCCGCCACCCGCGTCTGGACGGCGAAGGAGTGCCTGAAGAAGGCCGGGGCCTCGGACGCCGCGCCGCTCACGCTTGGTTCCATCGAAGGCGACGGGTGGGTGACGCTGGAGTCTCCGCCTTACCTCGCCGTGACTTGCGCGGCGGAGATGATCGGCTTGGAGAAAAGGTTGATTTTCACGGTGCTCGAAGTGAGCGCGCCGCGGGGCGAAGAGGAGGAGGGCGACGGCCCGCGCGCGCCGCTCGTCGTGCCGTCGCGCGGCGCGTTGAGGTGTGAAGATGCGGGCCTATGAATACAGGCACGTGGTCGGCTTCGAGGAGACGAACCTCGTGGGGAATGTCTATTACGCCAGCCACGTCCGCTGGCAGGGGCGCTGCCGCGAGATGTTCCTGCGCGATCACGCCCCGGAGATTCTGAAGCAGCTCGGCGAAGGTCTCTGCCTGATTACGACGCGCTGCTCCTGCGAGTACTTCGCCGAGCTGAATGCGTTCGACGAGGTTCTGATTCGGATGCGGCTGGGCGCGCTCGCGCAGAACCGCGTGACCATGACCTTTGAATACTGGCGGCGCGTGAACGGCGACGAGGAACTCGTCGCGCGCGGCGAACAGCAGATCGCCTGCATGACCAGGAAAGGCGACAAGCTCGAAGCGGTCCCCGTCCCGCGCGCGTTGCAGGAGGCGCTCAACGCCTACGCGTGACGGCACCGGAAAAAAGATCGCGGCGAGGGTGAGGTGGGCGAGTCTGGAGAAGAACAGCGCGACGAACGAGGCGGTGAGTCGTGGCCGTTTCAACCGAGAGACTAGCCAGGCCGACGCCCGGCGGTAGGCGAGGTGATAAAGGTCGCCCGGGCTTGCGCCAAGCATTCCTGTTCGGCGCAAGCCCGGGCGTCGTCGTGCGTCATCCTACCGCCTCATTAGTAGGATCGCAGGTCGAGAATCTGCGAAAGGATCGTGCCCAGTATGCTGTAACCGCCGTTCGAATAGCTGCCGTACTGGAAGCGCCCGTAGTAGCCGTCTTCGTAACCGCGCCGGAAGCCTTCGCGGAAGTAGTAGTTGTACTCGCTCAGATCGACGTAGTAGCCGTCGTAACCGTAAGACGCATCCTGATACGGGAAGGCATCCTGGTAATCGAAGTTCCAACCATCCTCACGATCCGCCAGGCCGGCCTGATAACCTTGATCGTAGCCGTTCTCGATGGACTGCCGGAGCATCTGTGCGCCGTACTGGTTCGTCTCGTAATATTGGCCGCCGCGATAATAGCGATAGTTGTAGGGGCCTGAGTCGTAGTAACTCTGACTCTGGAGACGTGACTCGTCCTCGCGCAATCGTTCGAGATAGCGCTGTTGGTAGTGCCACTGCGCTTGCCGGCGTTGCTGTTGGAGCAGGCGCTCGCGTTCTAAGGCGAGGCGCTGATCCTGATCTACGCGCTGGCGATACTGTGACCAACGCTGCTGTTGAATCTGTTGCGCCTGCTGGCCCGACCATTGGCGTTGACCGTTGCGCTGCCAATCGCGTTGCTGTTGACTGTTGCGCTGCTGCTGTTGCTGCCAAACGCGCTGCTGTTGTTCAGCCTGACGTTGCTGTTCGGCCTGGCGCTGGCGCTCCCAGTTCTGTTGCTGCTGCTGCTGATTCCAACGGTCTTGCTGTTGGCGTTGCTGTTCCCAACGCTGCTGCTGTACCTGCTGTTGCTGCTGCTGGTTCTGCCGCCATTGGCGCTGCTGTGCATCGCGTTGTTGCTGCGCTTGACGCATCTGATCCTGGCGTTGCTGCTGCCACTGCTGCTGTTGCGCGTTACGCTCGGCTTGCTGTTGCTGCCGCGATTGTTGCTGTTGGGCTTGCTGTGCCTGCCGCTGCTGTTCCCACTGTTGGCGCTGCGACTGGCGCTGTTGCTGTTGCGCCTGGCGCTCCTGTTGTTGCTGTTGCCCGCGATCCTGTTGACTCTGCTCGCGGTCTTGGCGGCGCTGATGCCCGTCGCCGCGTTGCTGTGCACTTGCGAGTCCGGCTGTGCCCAGCGTGACTGTCAGACCCAAGACCGACGTTGAGGCCAGACGCTTCAAATTTATGCTGTTCATGAGTATCCCTTCCTTGAAAACTGACCGTCAGTAGAATCCACACGATAGATTCCGCTAAATGGCATGACAACTCCCGTTCCATAGACTAAATTAAGCAAACAATAAAGGACTCCGGCATAAGTCGGGCCATATGCAGACACCTTTTCGTACACCTGTAATCTGTATGGGTTAGCGCCGCCTGCGCCGCGCTTTCCCGGCCCTGTCTGTGGTCGAGTCCGACACCGGCAGGCGTTCAATTATCTTCAATCAAAGGTTGTTCGCGCCCGCTGCCCGGCGTTATGCTCCGGCAAGTTACATTACAGGAAGGCTAGGCGATGAATTCAAAGACTATTGGTCGGCGTGCAGTGTCCGTGCTGTTCTTGTCTCTGGCGTTACTCTTGCTAAACGCCACCTCCCATCCGCAGTCCCCAGCTAATCCTACGGCAAAGACTCAGATAGTTTTCCTGGGGACCGGTAACCCTAGCGCCAATCCGGATCGGATGGGGCCTTCCGTAGCAATTGTGGTTAACGGGACACCTTATATTATTGACTGTGGGCCGGGGGTAGTGAGACGCGCCGCAGGGGCTGCGCGATTGGGCGTGAAAGGAATGGAGGTCACCAACCTTAAGACATTGTTCGTCACTCACCTGCACTCGGACCACACGCTCGGTTATCCGGATTTGATTTTTTCTCCCTGGGTGCTGGGAAGAAGAGAGCCGCTCGAGGTGTACGGGCCGCCGGGGATTCAGGCGATGACGAATCATATTCTGCTGGCATATCAAGCGGACAACGACATCCGCATAAAAGGGCTGGAACATGCGAATGCCACCGGTAACAAAGTTAATGTTCACGAGATCAAACCCGGCGTCATCTACAAAGATCAGAATGTCACGGTCAAGGCCTTCCTCGTTAAGCACGGCTCATGGCCGCAGGCCTTCGGGTATCGTTTTGAAACTCCAGACCGGGTGATTGTAATTTCAGGCGATACTTCGCCCAGTCAGAGCGTCGTCGAAAACTGCAACGGCTGTGACGTGCTTATTCACGAAGTCTATTCACAGGCGGGCTTTAACGCGAGTAAGGAAGATTGGCGGAAGTACATCCTGAGCTTCCACACTTCCACGCGCGAATTATCGGAGATAGCGACGAAAGCCAAGCCGAAGCTCCTTATTCTGTATCATCAAATGTTCTTCGGCGGCCCGACGGATACCGAGGAGGGGATGTTGAACGAGATTCGTCAGGGCTATCAAGGAAGAGTCGTTTCCGCTCACGATCTGGACATTTATTAACTGATGACGCTCAAAACCTTTTTTTAGCTGCGAAGCGTCATCGCGCCGCCGAACAAATCGTCGGACGCGAGCGGCGGGAGCGTGTTTCGTAAGATAGCTGGCCCGGCGCTGCTTGAACGCAATCGCGGCGCGACAACTCAACCGTTCGGCGCTACTCTTGAGGGACATGAAAATAAGGGTCGGAGACATCATCGGCGGTTGCTTTATCAGCGGATGGATTCTCGTGATCCTCTTATTCGGCTTGAGCGCACTCGTAGGGCTGATTACCGGCGAGTTATACCTGCCGGATAAGAAGGGGGGCGGGGGGACACTGCACGACGCCACGGCCAAGATAGTTTCGTTAATCATCCTGGTCATCTGCACGTATATTCTTTCGACGCTGTGGAAGGCGCGGAGGCGAGGCCGCGTGGTTCACCCGATGGACCTGCCGGTTGACCGCGAGCTTGAGCGAATGCGCGAGAGAAAGCGCCGCCAAGTTAACCCGCGGGCGGGCGTGACGCAGGACGTAGAGCGCCGGGAGGGCACGGACGCCGACGAGCAGGGCGCGTCATAACAGCGAAGGCGAGCGGGGCACGGGGCCGACCTCGGTTCCGGTATCGGCGCACCTAACCTTGCCATGCAGCGGAGCGGCAACAGAGCCGCCTTCAAGTTCAATCGCCCGTGCTGCCCGCTGATGGCGGCGTTAGCGCTTTCGTATCCAGGGTCGAATTGAGGCTCGATCAGGGCTTCGCCCCTCTTTTTTAGTCGGCCACATTTTCCTGTTGCCGCCCGCCGCGGAAAGGCGCAAGATACGCGTCGCCCGCGGGGCCGGGGCACCGGGGCGGACTCAAGTAATTCACTAAGACACGGGAGATCGCACAATGCAGATCCGAAAGATAGCGCTCCTCGTCGCCGCGTTAGCGCTGACGGGGGCGGTCTGTAACAAGACTGATTCTTCGGCGAACGCCGTCGCTAATTCCTCGCCGGGGAAGAGCAGCAGTCCCTCTCCGGGTACGTCCTCGACTGTTTCTAAACGCTTCGTCGGGACGTGGTTTGAAGAAGGCGAGAAGGGTGATAAGGGGACGAAGTTCACGGAGGACGGGAAAGTCATAGAGGTGGGCACCGGGAATCAAGTGGGGACTTACACCACCTCCGGCGACGATAAGGCTACGGTCACTATCGCGGAAGGGGGGACGGGCACCGCGACGCTCGAAAGTGATACCCGGATGAAGATGGTGGTCGGCGGAGAGACGGCATACCTGACGAAGAAATAAGGCTCCCGCAAACACCGCCCGCGCTTTTGGTTCGTGAGGCCGGCGACTGCACGGGGCCGGCACGGATGACAGAAACCTGAGCGCGGGAAAGATGTTCCCGGACGGGGCGGCGCGGCCTCGCTTCCGCCCGCCTTCTGGCAAGCACATCCCCCGACTAACGACACTCCTCGCACTTGCAGCCCTTCGGCTTGATGTACTGGTCGAAATAGTCCTGGCCGTAGTTATACGTCAGTTGCTCGCCGGCCTTGATGTCCCGCTTCGAGTAAATCCAAATTCGCCTGCCGTAAACGTATGCCTCGCAGTTGGGGCGGCATGAGTGGTTGATGTAGCGTGCGGTGTTGCTGCGTGGGCTGCCGTCTATCGAATACTTCTCGTCAACCTCGAAGAAGTATCTGCCGCGTCGCCTCTTCACCTCCTCGTTGGTAACTAGAGGGCCGGTGTACTCGACGATCCTCTTTCCTGACTTGATAGGTTTGAGGGTGAAAAGTCCGAGGCCGGTGACCGTGCGCTTGACGATTAGGCTTTTCGCTGGGGCTGGCATCGGGTGAGTATGCCGTCGTCGCTGTCGCGTAGGTGTCATCCGCCGCTTGCGATTCTTTGGCGCGGGCGGCGTCATCGCGGAAGGGTAGCGTGGCGACAGGAAAAAGGCAGCCAGCCCATGCGCCGTCAGTCGTGGTCGCCACAGCCGCCGCGCGGTGGAGATAGCAAGCAATCCGGCGACGAGACTCCATCACGCTCTTGATCTTCAAGGGAGTCGCGCCGGGGATTATTCTTTGAGGCCGCGTACCAGTTAAGATTGGGTGTTCGACGACCTTTCAAGTTCGACGGCGGGGGAATATGATCTCACTCCGCCAAACGCTGCGTCAGGAGGAAGAATGGAACGCAAAGTAGCATCCGATTACCCGCAGGAGTTGTTAGACCTCTTTCATGAGTACCAGCATGGCGACATAGACCGCCGCACCTTCCTCGACCGCGCCGGCAAGTTCGCGGTCGGCGGCCTGACCGTCGCGGCCATCTTCGAGGGCCTGCGGCCCAACTACGCTTGGGCGCAGCAGGTGAAGTCGGACGACAAACGCATCAAGGTCGGATACGAGACCGTGCCTTCACCGGCGGGCAACGGCTCGATCAAGGGTTACCTGGCGCGCCCGGCGCAAGGCAAGAAGTTTCCCGCCGTGCTGGTCGTCCACGAGAACCGCGGTCTCAACCCCTACATCGAGGACGTTGCGCGTCGGCTGGCGCTCGAAAAGTTCATCGCGTTCGCGCCCGACGGGCTGACCTCGGTCGGCGGCTACCCCGGCAACGACGAGCAAGGCGCGGTGGCCTTCCGCAAGGTTGACCCGAAGAAGATGACCGAGGACTTCGTCGCCGCGGCCAGGTGGCTCAAGGCCCGCCCCGACTCTACCGGCAAATTGGGCGCGGTGGGCTTCTGTTTCGGCGGCGGGATGGTGAATCAATTGGCCGTGCGGCTGGGCGCGGAGTTGAACGCCGGTGTCGCCTTCTACGGTCGCCAGCCGGGCGCGGACGACGTGCCGAAGATCGCCGCGCCGCTGCTGCTGCACTACGCCGGCAACGACCAGAGCGTTGACGCCGGTATCGCGAACTACGAGGCAGCGCTCAAGGCGAATCACAAGGTGTATCAACTCTACATGTACGAGGGCACGCAGCACGGCTTCCACAACGACACGACGCCGCGTTACGACGAGAAGGCGGCCAAGCTGGCGTGGTCGCGCACACTCGAATTCTTCGACAAGTACCTGCGGTGAGAACTGACTGCGGCGGGAAGGGGTAAATTCAAAAACCGGGACTGAGGCATCCGCCTCCGACGGTGACAACCTCGAGGGGGAGAGTTGAAATTTCTTCCCGCGGCGGCGACGCCGCCCGTGCGAATCTCGCGCGCCTGCCGTATCATGGCGGACGGAAGGGACAACGGCCCACCTCTTTTACAAACGCGCGAAGGGTAAACATTCGGGATGAAGTGTCGGTACACGACCGTCGGGGGCGGTAACGAAGGCCACCCGTGCAGCCGCTCGGCGGCGAGGTTCGGCCTCTGCTCGATTCATCTACAAGTCGAGTACGGCCACTTCTACGGCGGCCACAGGGCGAAGGTGAAGTCCGAGAGGTGTCTCAACTGCGGCGAGCCGCGCTCGGACGCGCCCGTGGACTTCTACTGCCGGGCCAAGCCCGCCGCGCGGAGTCTGACCGGCGGGGCGGGGCGCAGGCGGGGCTTCGGCGAGGCCGCGCCGAAGGGGGGCGGCGAGGCGGAGTACGAGGCGGCGCGGCCTGAGGGTGCCAACCGCTCGTTCGACGGGAAGGCACGGGTGATCAAAGCGCGGGACAGGCGCGGGGCGGGCCGAGGTGATTAAGTTCCCGCCGCGTCCGAAGCTTTCACTGAGATGCTTTGGCGGACGGGAGATCGCCTGACGAACGCGGAGAGGACTTTCCTCCGCGCGTCCCACACGACGCCGGCCCCGGCCCAAAACGCCTCCTGCTCCGAGGCGAACGAAGGCAGCCGCGCGCCGTTTACTTCGAGGCCGAACGGGCGCGACAGGCCGTGGAAGTTCAGCCGGTACGAGCGACTGTCCGTCGCGCCCTTGTACGTCCCGCGCGCCGCGCTGATAACGAGGCGCATCTCCCTCTGCGTGAACCGCATCTCGGTCAGTCTGTACTCGCCTTTAGTCCTGTACGCCTCGCTGCCGCCGTCGTCCTCGTAGAGGCTGAAGCCGCCGTCACGCCCGGTATAGACCTCGACGACGAGTTTGTCTTTCGGCAGGGCGGACGTGGAGACGGCAGGCAGTGCCGTCGGGATGATCGCGCCGGCCTTGACGAACAGAGGCAGCCTTCCGGTCGGGGCCGCGTAGCTGATGGTCTGGTCGCCGGAGTATTTTGTGTCGCTCCAGAAGTCGTACCAGTCGCCTCGGGGCAGCCAGACGCTCACGTCGCCGCCGTCCGAAGTGTTCGGCGCGACGAGCATCTCCCTGCCCCACATGTATTGCAGGTCGTGTTGCCAGGCGAGCGGCTCGTCCTGATGTTCGATGACCATCGCCCTTGCAATGGGTACGCCCGTCGTGTGCGCCTGATAGGCGTAGGTGTAAATGTAAGGCATCAGTCGGTAGCGCAGCTCGCAGTATGTCGTGGCGTCCGCTTGTGCTTCGGGCGAACGGTCCAGCGGCCAGCGTGACTGGCCGAAGCCGTGCGGCTTCCAGAACGGCGTGAAGCTGCCGAAGGCCATTGACCACTGGCGGTACATGTTGTCATCAGGCCCGCTCCTCCTGTCGTAATCGTAGAAGCCGCCCGCGTCGTGCCCCCAGTAGGGGAAGCCGGACAGCCCCGCCAGTTGGAGGCCGCGAATCTGGCTTCTCATGTCGTCGTAGCTGGGTTTGATGTCGCCGCTCCAGAGCGTGGCGTAGCGCTGCGCGCCGGCAGTCATCCCGCGCACCCACACGAACGGGCGCTTCGACGGCCCGATCTCCTTGTCCCAACCTTCCTGCACAAGCGCCTTGGCAATCAGGAAGAACCAGTAGTTCCGCATCTCGGCCCAACTCCGTCCGTCGCCGAGCCGCATCGAGAGCGGCGCGGGGCCAAGCTCGTCGAACTCGTCAATCCAGAGCGCGTCGCCCGGATAGCCCAGTCTCGGATTCAGGGACTTGCGCCAGAAGAGACGCCAGAACCACGAGCGCACCTCCGGGCGAGTGAAGTCCGGCGCGCTCTGGCCGAAGTCAATGCCGGCGGTCACGGGGACGTTGTACGAGGGCGACCAGCCTTCGCTCCGCTGCGCGATGCAGCGGTTAAAGTCTATGGTCGTCACAAGCCCGTTGGCCTTCAACCAACGCTCGTACTCCGCAGGGTCGGGAAAGCGCGTGCGATCCCAGTCGAAGTAGGACTCGCAGCGCTTGCCTCCGCCCGCGCGCCAGCGGTTGTCGTTGATCAGGTGGTCGAGCGGGAACCCTGCGCGCCTGTGCTCCGCGACCTTGCGCTTCCACCAGTTCTCGTCGGAAGGGTCGGGGCTGGTCTCGTCGTTGCTCTTGTCGGAGAGCGCGAGGCCGAAGATCGAAAGCGGCGGCAGTCGCGGCCTGCCCGTCAGTCGCGTGTAGCGGTCGAGAATTTCCGCGAACCGCGGGCCGGCGATGACGAAGTAATCCATCCGCCCGCCGAAACCCCTGTCGTCGAGCGTGAACTCGTAAGCGCCGTCCCGACCGAAGTCGAAGGCGTTGGTGAAGGTGCTGTTGAGGAAGAGGCCGTAGCCTTTGCTCGAAAGATAGAAGGGCACGATCAGGGGGGCCTGTTGCCCGTGCTCGGTGCCGTAGTTGCGCTCGATCAGTCGGCCTTTGAGGTCGAGGCCGTCGGCCCTGCCGAAGTAACCGTGCCCAAGGCCGGTGAAGTGCTCCTGCTCGTCGTAAACGAACTGCTCGCGGATGCGGCTTCCGTCCCAGGAGACTCCCACATCTTCACGCAGCAAAGGACGCGTCGTCCCTTTCAGGTAGAAGCTGACGCGCAGCGGCGTCTTGCTGACTTCGATTACGAGGCCGTCGGGCGCGGGAGTCTCAAGACGCACGAAAGATTCTTGCTCAAGCAGACGGAAGCCGCCCGGCCAGTCGTGCGACTCGACCATCTCGTAGCGGTCGTCGGGGAAGAAGTCCTCGCCCCGGCGCACCGCCTGCACCCTGACGATGTAGTTACCGTAAGGGGTCAGGCGCAGCCTCTGCCCCGTGTCGGTCGTGAAGACGACGCCCCGGCTTTCCGTCCGAAGGCTTTGATAATTGGTCAGCGACACTTTCGCGGGCGCGGCTGCCGCCGGCAGTGAGTACTGTGCTCCCGCCAACAGGCAAATGAGACACAAACGGACGGCTCTTGCGGACTTCGTCTTCATCTGTTGACTTCGCCGCGAGCGCGAGTCCTTGGATTGACCGCGTAACAGAAAGGGGCGCGGCGCCCCGCTTCTGCGCCCTTCTTATCTTAAGTGAAATTCTGAAAGGCGTCGCGCATTTTATCCCCCGTGCAACGGAAGTCAACGGCCCGGGTCGTTCGGTTATCGAATCCGACCAATCGCCATCAACCTGAAGCTCTGAGCAGATAATTGCGGATATTTTCAACCCATAGCCGCCCTCAAAGCGCCGCAATTACCCGCACGAGTCGGCAGAGCGTCACCTCGACCAGTTCGAGGCGCGCGCGGTCGGCGGAGTCCGCCGAGTCGCTTGGGGCAGGCTGGTGCCGTGCCTTGGAAGCAGGGATATGCGTGGCGAGTAGCAAGCAAAACGATGGCGCTCCCGAAGCCTTCATCCTTCCTGTTCGGCATGGCGTCCTCCTCACAGGCCGGCGAGGAAATCGAGCAGCGCCTGCCGGTCCGCCGGACTCAGGGCCGCAAAAGCCGCCGCGGCTGCCGCGCCCTGCCCGCCGTGCGCGTTGATGGCGTCGGCGACCGTGCCGGCTCGCCCGTCGTGCAGAAAATGTGCGCGCTCCGAGACGCGCCAGAGCGGTGCGGTGCGGAACTCGCTTCCCGTGGCCGAGCCTTGCTCGAAGCCGTCGGCGAGTCCCGGCCCCATGTCGTGGAGCAGGAGGTCTGTGTAGGCGCGTATGACTCTGCCGGGGCCGGGGAACGCGGGCGCGTGACACTGCGCGCAGCCGATTGAGTTGAAGACCTTTGCGCCCGGCGAGCTGAGCGTCGCGTCAGTCGGCTGCGGCGGGTCAATCGTGTTGAGGAAGGCGGCGAGCGCGGTGAGCGGGACGCCGTCGGCTTCCGGGCTGTCCTTGTCCGCGCCGCACCCGTGGACGAGGTCGAGTGGTTCGAGCGGGTTCGTGATGCCGATCTCGTCGCGCAGAGCTTCGCCCATGAACTCGACGAGCGTCGGCGTCTGCGCCTTCCAGCCGAAGCGGCCCGCGCGACCGTCGGCGAGTATGTTGCGCCGACCGCGTACCGCGTCAGGCTCCGCCGCCTGCGCTTTCAGGATGTCGCCGTCGGCGATGAAGTCGAGGAGCGAAGTGCCTTCGAGCGACATCGCGCTCCGCCGCGACGTGAGTGTGGCCTGCGGCGGCACGCCCGTCGGGAGTCCGCACGGCTGGCCGAGGCTGTCAACCGAGAACTGCCGCGCGATGGGGCCGCCGTGCCCGTCCATCGGGTCGAACTGTCCGTCATGCGTCCTTGCGACGCGAGTGACGAACGTCTCCGCGCCCGCGCCCATGCCGCCCGGCTTCGGCGAGTTGTGACAACTGTTGCACGACTGCCCGTTGAATAGCGGGCCGACCGCCTCCGCCGTGCCGAACTGGAACGAGAAGACGCCCGCGCCCTGCTCGATCTCGCTGCCGCCCGGCGTGTGTGCGAACAATGAATCGGTGACGAAGCCTTCACCGAAGGCGGCGAATTTAAGAACGACCCCGTTCGCGCCGGGCGTCGTGCCGCTCACGTAGATGGCGCGCGCGTCGGGCGAGGTGGCGATGCCGCTTGCGCGGAAGCCGTCAACGTCCGTCTGTATGCTGCGGACGGCGACGACCTGACCGTCCTGCGTCATGCGGACGATTGTGTTGTTGCCGCGGTTGAGGACGTAGAAGTCCGAGCCTGCGCCGAGCGTCGTGTTCGAGGCGAAGTTGCGCGCCGCCACCTCGACCGTCGCCGGGGCCATGTCAACGGGCCGGTCGAGCGCCGACGATTTTATGTAGCGCGAGGTCGAGCGGAAGAGCGTGCCGTCATCCGTCAGGTCGAGCACGAGGATGCGATTAGCCAGAGGGTCTGTGACAAAAACTCTGCGCGTCGGCGCCCAGTTGAAAAGCATCCCGACGCGCGTGATGTCGTCGGGGCTGTTCGACGCGGCCTTCGCGGTCGAGACGTTTTTAATCGGCGTGAACGAACCCGCGGGCGCGAGTCCGTCAACGCCCTTCTGCACGTGAACCTGCACGACCGAGCCGTCGGCGAGCGCCGCGAGGAAGACCGCCTTGGTGCTGCCGTCCGGCGACTTCATCAGCAGCGCGGTCGCGAGCGCGCCCGCCGTCAGCCCGTGCGTGCTTGCCGAGTTTCGATTGGTCTCATCGCCCGCAAAGACCCCGCCCGCGACGGGGTCGGGCGCGCCCGCGAGCGGACGACCGTTGCCGTCAATGACGGTGATGGTTCCGTCGCCGTCGCTTCCCCGCGGCGCGTTCGCGAACCACGGGCGACCGAAGCCGTTGTTGAAGGAGATGCCGAGCGGCAGACTCGCCGCGGGCAACTGCGCCGTCGCCGCGTTCGGGTTGTTAAGGCCGTTGACGAAGTCCGGGCTGTTGGCGGCGTAAAGAATACAAGCGCCGCCGTCCGCCGTCGCCTGACCGCCGCCGGAGGCGAAGCCCGCGGGCACTGCGACGGGGCCATTCGAGATGTCGAGCGAGATGACGGAGCCGGGCGCGTCGGACGGGCGCGCGAGCGGCGCTCCGAAGTTCGACGTGCTGGCGACGAGCACGCGGTCGTGACTGAGCACCGCGCCCGTCTGCGTGAAGGGCACGAACGAGGCGTTGTCGTGGAACGGCCCGCCCGCCTGGAACGTGCCCACTTGCAGGATCGCGCCCGCGCCCGGAATCCCGCGCGCGACCGTCTCAGCCGCAATCGGCTCGACGTGCTGCCCGTCATCTTTCCCCGCCCCGTCAGGCTTAGACGATGATGCGTCGCCGCTCGATTGTTTCGCTTCGCCGCTCGCCGCCGCCCTGCCTCCGCCGAGCGCGGCGACTCCCCAGATGATCGTCGCGGTTAAGAACAGCCCGACCGCGGCCAACTTCGCCTTGCGAATTCTTTTGCCCATGACCCTACTCCTTAATCAACGACTCGGGATCGATACTTCAAAAGCGCGCACGAGCGTCGCGCGCGCGACAATTCAAGTTGGCGGGCGCGCTCACAGATGCGCGAGCGCTTTCTCGGCGAGCGTCCTCTACACCCCTCCTTGCGCGGGCGTCGCAAACAAAGCCCAGCCGGGCAGCGCGGCGAGCAACACCTTCAGTTTCATCTTTCGCTCCTTAATGGCTGTCGCACCGTCGGGGTGTGCGAGTATTTCTGCGTTGAGGCGTGCTGACCTGAGATGGACACGGGCAGAGTTGCGGCGGTCAGCGTTCGGCGTCAGCCTTCGGGGTTTTGGGGTTGCGACAAGAAATACACCTGGAGGCGCGTGCGCGTCACCACATGAATTGGTAGCGTTGAAATCGGCTGAGGGTTGGAGGGCGGGGACGAAGGAGGCGGCGGCGCGGTCGCAGGCGCTAACTGACGAGGCGGTTGCGTAGCGCCTTTGCGACGGCCTCGGACTTGGAGTGGACTTGCAGCTTCTCGTAAACCTGCTTGATGTGGAAGCAGACGGTGTTGACGCTCACGTTCAAATGCGCGGCGGCGGTCTTGTAGTTGTGCCCCTCGACGAGGAGTTTCAGGAGGCGCAGCTCGTGCGGCGTGAGTTGGTAGTCAACCTGTTCGGGCGGGCGGAACTGCCGGAAGAGCGAGACGACGCGGCGGGCTATCTCCGGCGTCATCGGCGCGCCGCCACGCGCTGCCTCGCCGACTGCTTCGAGCAGGCGCGCGGGCGGCGTCTTCTTCAGGAGGTAGCCGCACGCTCCCGCGCAGAGCGCGTCGAAGACGCGTTCGTCGTCGTCGTAAACGGTCAGCATCAGGATGGTCAGGCTGGGGTGCCGCTCCTTGAGGCGGCGGACGCCTTCGATGCCGTCCATGCCGGGAAGACCGATGTCGGTCAGGACGACATCCGGCAGATCGAAGCCGACACGTTCGAGCGCCTCCTCCATCGAGCGAAAGCTGCCCGCGCAGCGGAAGCCTTCCGTGCCGTCAATCAGCATCCGAAAGCCGTCGCGCAGCGCCCGCACGTCTTCGATGACCGCCACCTTTATGACGTGCGGCGTCGGCGCGGCGGCCTCGAATGTCGGAGGTTGTCCCGTGTGAGACATCGTCATCAGTTTCCGCGGGCGTGCGTCCGGCTGCAAGACTACACCGGGATGCCCGATAAATCACTACATACTCATGTAGGCCGAAGTTTGAAAACCCTCTTGGCCGACGCCCGCGCGGCGGCGAGGAGGCAACCTCTCAGGCGGCTCCTTACCCCTTGCCTTTTCCGTTCGGCCTTCCCATTTTCCAACGCCGCCCGTCCGAGGGGGCCTTCAGGCGCAGTGTGGTCCCATGTCCGTTACCCGACGAGATGTCGAGCGCGCCGCCGAGCTTCGCGGCCCTCTGGCGCATGCTGGCGAGGCCGTTGCCTTCCGAGTCGAGGTTCGGGTCGAAGCCCCTGCCGTTGTCGCGCAGCGTCAGTTCGAGCGCGCCGTCGAGTATCCGAAACTCAACCTCGGCGGCGGTGCAGCCGGAGTGCCGCACCAAGTTGTTGACGCCCTCTTTGAAGATGAGGAAGACCTCGCGCCGCGTGTCCGCGCCGACGCTCATGTTCCGTTGCGGGTCGGGCGCGACGAAGGTGAACTCGATGTCGCGCGCGGTGAAAACGTCGCTGGCGTGGCGGCGCATTCGCTGCGTGAGGTCGCTCAGGCGGTCGCGCTTCGGGTTGATGGCCCAGACGATGTCGCTCATCGAGTCAACGAGGTCGCGCGAGAGCTGCGCGATCATCTTGAGCGGCTCGGCCACCTCCGGGTCAGCGCCCACGCGACGGCGCACGACTTCGCTGAGCACGGAGACTTGAGACAGGCTCGAACCGATGTCGTCGTGCAGGTCGGTGGCGATGCGCGTCCGCACGCGTTCGAGCGCGAGCAGTTGCCTGAGCCGGTAACGGTAGAGAGCGTGAACCGCCAGCGCCACCGCCGCGCCCGCGAGCAGGACGAACCACCAGCGCTGCCAGAGCGGAGGGAGAATGTTGAAAGGGACGACGGCGGGCGTCGCGCTCGTCAGGCCGTCGGCGCTCACGGCCCTGACCAAGAAGCGGTACGCGCCGGGCCGGAGGTTCGCGTAGTTGACGCTGCGCTGGTCGGTCGGCGCGCTCCAATCCTCGTCAGCGCCTTCGAGCTTGTACTGGTAACGGAGTACCGCGCCCGGACTGAAGTCGAGGCCGACGAAATCAATCTGCACCTGATTCTCGCCCGCGTCGAGCGTGAGCTTCTGAACTTCCGTCTCGCCCAACTCCGACACTCGGCGCGCGACGCCCGCGACGCGCAGCCCGCTGACGAGGACGGGCGGCGGCGCGTGAGGCCGCTCGGCCTCCGGCGTGAAGCGCGAGAGTCCGCCGGCTGTGCCGAACCAGAGCGCGCCGGTGTGGTCGCGGAAGGCCACTTCGACTTTGCCGCGCGCAAGCCCGTCGGCGGTCGTGAAGTGTTTGATGTGGCCCGTAGCGGGTTCGAGTTGATCGAGTCCGCGCCCCGTGCCGGCGTAGATGCGCCCGTAGAGGTCTGAGGTGACGCTCCAGATGTCGTTGCTTGAGAGTCCGCCCGCGGTCGTCAGGTTCGTGAAGCGCGGGCGCTCGGCGGCGGGGTCGTCAACGCGCCCCAATCCGCCGCGGCTCGAAGCGATCCAGAGTCGCCCGCTCTGATCGAGGTAGAGGTCACGGATCATTCCGCCGGGCAGCCCGTCGGCCTCGTTGAAGAAAGTGAAGCGCCCTTCGCGGTAGCGCGCAAGTCCCCCGGCGTAGAATCCCATCCACAAGTTTCCCGCAGCGTCCTCGCGGTAGGCCGTCGGCGCGGAGGCGATGCCTTCGGGCTGGTCGTACCGGTGCATGATCCTGGCGGCCCGCTCCCAGCGAGTGAGTGAGGCCGGCCCGCCGGAGATGGCGCTGACCCAGATGTCGCCGCGCGAGTCTTCAAAAAGGCGGAAAATGTCGTTGCCGCCCAAGCCGTCGCGCGTCGTGTAAAGCGCCTTCGGTCGCCCGCCGGCGAGTTGGGCGACGCCGTTCACCTTCGGGAAGCGATAAAGCCCCTGCCCCGTGTCCAGCCACCACTCGCCCGCGTGATCCTCGAAGGCCACCTGATTCCAGCCCCAGCCGGTAGGATTAACACCTTCGGGCCAAGTCGCGGTGAATCTTTTGCCGTCGAACCGGTTGATGAATTTTCGGTAAAGCCCCGCGCTGATGACGCAGAGCGCGCCGCTGCGGTCTTCTAGGATAGATCGGATGATGTTGCCGCCGAGTCCGTCGGCCTGCGTGTAGGTGACGAAACCGTTGGAGGCCAGTTTCAACGCGCCGCCGTTCTGTGTGCCGAGCCAAAGAGAGCCGTCGCGGTCTTCGGCGAGCGCCCAGACCTCCGGGTCGGTCAAGCCCTGCGCGGTCGTGTAGCCGCGGAAGTGTCCCCCCTTCTCGTCGGCCACGAACTCGCTGAGTCCGCCGGTCGTCCCGGCCCAGAGGCGTCCGTCGGAAGACTGGAAGAGTGCGGCGACCCAGTTGCTCGCGAGTCCGTCCTTCGACGTGTAGGAGTGCGCGACGATCTGTCGGTCGGGGCCGGGTTGATCCACAAGACGGATCAGTCCGGCGTATCTCGTGCCGACCCAGATGTGTCCTTCGCCGTCTTCGAGAAGTGATTGAATGAAGTTGTCCGGCAGGCCCTGACGCTTCGTGTAACGCTCCGCTCGCCCGTCCGGCGCGCGGCGGTAGAGCGCAGTCCCCGTGCCGATCCACAAAGTGCCGCTCCGGTCTTCGAGCAAAGCCTCGACGAGCGTGTCGTCGCCGCTCGCGTCCGGCATCCCGGTGTCAACGGACTGAAACGTCGGCTGGCCGCCGCTCGCCTCCATCCGATAGACGCCCCCGCGCGTCCCGACCCACAGCCCGCCCGACGCGTCCTCGGCGAGCGCCGTCACGCTCCGTGCCGCTTTCTCCTCGCCCGGAAGATAGACTGTGAATGTCGGCGCGCCGTTCGGGTTGAATCGGCAGAGGCCCCCGTCGGTCGCTATCCAGTATGTGCCGTCGCGCGTCTCCAGAATGTCGTTGACAGTGCGGTGAGGCAGCCCCTGGTCGGTCGTGTAGTTGGTGAAGGCGTAGCCGTCGAAGCGCGAGAGTCCCTCTTCGGTGGCGAACCACATGAAGCCGCGCGAGTCGCGCACGATGCGATTGATCTGGTCGCTCGCCAGTCCGTCGGCGGTCGCATACGTCTTGAGTGGCAGCTGTTCGGCCAGAGTAACGGCTGGTCGAAGCAGAAGCAGCACGAGCACTCCCACTGCCGGATAGCAGACCGCTGATTTAAGAGTCGCACCGCGCATACAAACAACTCGGCAGTTGCGTACACATCGGGTTAGCTATCGTCGGGTCAGACAAGCTGCATGTCATGTTTATTCAAAACCAGTTTGACAGTCAAGAAGCCTGAAAAAATAGGTGGCGTCCTGAGTTTGCCAGCCCTCCGTGCCGTCTCTGTGTTGTGGTGAAGAATCATTATTTCACCACCGAAGACACAGAGAGCACGGAGATGGCACAGAGGAAACCGGGGTGATTATCTACTTGACGCGAGACGGCTGGTTTATGGCTTTCTATCGTGCAGAATATTTTGAGGATTTGCCGCCTTCGTCGCCGCATCTGACAGCCGAACCTCACGGCGGACGAAGAGCCATCCGCGCGGCTGCTCCTTGCACTAGACCAGCGTCGCCGCGAGGCGGAAAGAGTCGAACAATGGCAGGCCGCGCTGCACCGGTCATCCATGACCGGTGCAGCGCCTAAGACGAGGCAAGATCACGTAAGACTTGCCGATAATTTAGCCCCCACCGGGCGTCCGAAGCACGACTGGTACCAGCAAGTCAGACCACGCAGTACCCCATCTGGAAAAGTTTTAGAGGTTGAGAAGGAAGAATTCTGGCGCGCCGTTGAGACTCTAAGCTACTGAAAGAAGTATGGCGGAGAGGGTGGGATTCGAACCCACGGTGGCCTTCCGACCACTCCGGTTTTCGAGACCGGTGCACTAAACCACTATGCGACCTCTCCGCGAGGCTCGTATAGTAGCAAACTCTAACATTCTCTGACAAATACAGCAGGTTGCAGCCGCTCAGGGAGCGCAGAGAGTTTCATTGTTTTTCACCCCTTGCCGGAAATTCTGATCACATTCTGGTCACAATCCGGTTCGCCGCTATTTGGCGACGATCAGTCGCCAAGACGCTTCATCTCTTCGAGGAAGTCGGCATTTCTTTGGGCGAAGCGGCACACGCTCTCCTTCATCTCTTCGGTGGCGGGCGGCAGTACCTCAGCCGTGGCACTGCCTTCCTTCACGTAAAGCACGACGTAGGAGCCTTCGGCGACGCCGATGGCGCGCGCCATCTCCGGCGTGACAGCGATTACCCATCCACCGCCCTCAGGTTTAGCGTGGTCAAATGCTGCTTCAGCCGAAATCTCCTAAGGTGTGAGGGTAGCCGGCGTCAATGTTTAAGGTCAACGGGGCTGAACTGTCCGTGCTAGTTCTTTGGAAAAGCGCCCGCCTTGTAGAATTTGCTGCCGTCTTAAATTCGGCAAACAGTTAAGAGCGTAGCGAGTTGCTGAGATGGTCAAAGGACGAGACGGGCTTATTCCACTTGATTATCCGTTTGGTAAAAGTCTCCGTTTTACACAACCGGGTGAGGAATCATTCGGCGAGCGACTACTTCGCGCCGGCGGAGTACGAGGCGCGCTACTACGCGCAGTTCTATGGCTCGCCCACGGCGCGCTTGCGACCAAGGGTATGTGATCGGCAGACGCGCCGACACACAAAGAGGACATCTCGCGCGGGCGAGAAGTCTCCCCGGCGGTTGCAACAGGCGGCGCGCTTGGTGCATCCTATCAGAGTCCTTCCTTCTCTCGCGCATCGACGGTGATGCGCCCCCCGCCTCGTTCGGCGGCGGCGTTCTGGATGGTTCGAGAGCAGGCCGATTTAAACTGACGGAAGCCGCTCTTACCGGAGCATCCAAACGCAGGTCCTTCGTTGCCACCGTTCCGCCGAAGCCAACTTACGCCTGGAAGCTTCTCTTGATACTCCCCGAGAGGGAGAAGGAAACACACACATGTCAATGAAACTATACGTCGGGAACCTCTCGTTCCAGACTTCGAGCGAAGACCTCCGCGACCTGTTCGCGCAGGCGGGCACGGTCGAGTCGGCCAACGTCATCGAAGACCGCGACACGGGCCGCTCGCGCGGCTTCGGCTTCGTCGAGATGTCCTCGAAGGAAGAAGGCGAGGCCGCCATCCAGCAGTTCAACGGCAAGGAACTCGGCGGTCGCGCGTTGACCGTCAACGAGGCCAAGCAGCGCGAAGATCGCAGGCCGGGCGGGGGCGGAGGCCGTGGCGGCTTCGGCGGCAACCGCGGCGGCGGCGGCGGACGAAGCGGCTACGGCGGCGGAGGCCGCGACTCCCGCTGGTAGCGGCACGGTCTTCGACCAGCGACACTTTCCGGAAAGCGCCTCTGGCAAACAAAAGATTCTGCCGGAGGCGCTTTCACTTTTTCACGCGCCGCCCCGCTTTCGTGCGCGGACGTGCGCTTCACAGATAAGGAACTGAATGAACTTTTCTCAACTTGGGCTGAGTGCCGCGCTCGCGCGCAGGTGCCAGTCGCTCGGATACACCGAGCCGACGCCGATTCAGGCGAAGGCAATACCAATCATACTCACGGGCGCGGACCTCATCGGCTGCGCCGAGACCGGAACCGGCAAGACCGCCGCCTTCCTGCTCCCCACGATCCAGCGGATGGCCGCGTCGCCCCGCCCCGGAGTCCGCGTGCTCGTGCTCGCGCCGACGCGCGAGCTGGCCTCGCAGATCGAAGAGAGCTACCGACAACTCGCGCCCAAAGGCAGCCCACGTTGCGCCGGAGTGATCGGCGGCACCGGCTTCTCGAAGCAGAACGAGACGCTCAGGCGCGGCGCGGGCGTTGTCGTCGCCACGCCGGGCAGACTCTTAGATCACGTGGAGCGCGGCACGATCAGCCTCGCCCACGTCGAAGTCTTCGTGCTCGACGAGGCCGACCGGATGCTCGACATCGGCTTCCTGCCCGCGATCCGCCGCGTCGTCGCGGCGCTGCCCGCGCGCAGACAGACTTTGCTCTTCTCGGCGACGATGCCTTCGGCGGTCGAGGAACTCGCGCGCTCGACGATGCGAGACCCCGAAATGGTCGAGGCGAGTCCCCGTGGTCGCGCCGCCATCACCGTCGAGCAGACGGCTTACCCCGTGGCGCTCGAATCGAAGACGGCGCTCCTCCTCGACCTGCTCGAACGAGAGCGCGAAAACTTCGAGCGCGTGCTCGTCTTCACGCGGACGCGGCGCGGGGCCGAGCGCCTCTCGCACATCCTCGAAGCGCGCGAGCACAAGGTCGGTCGCATCCACTCCGACCGCACGCAGCCGCAGCGCGAGGCGGCGCTCCGGGGCTTCAAAGATGGGCGCACGCGCGTCCTCGTCGCCACCGACATCGCGGCGCGCGGCATAGACGTTGACTCGGTCTCGCACGTCATCAACTACGACGTGCCGGCGCAGCCCGAGGACTACGTCCACCGCATCGGGCGCACGGGCCGTGCGGGCAACACGGGGCGGGCCATCACGCTCGTCACGCCCCTGGACGAACTCTCGATGCGCGCCATCGAGCGCCTGACGGGGCAGCCGGTCGAGCGCGTCGTGCTGCCGTCGTTCGGCGCGCGTCCGGCGGCGCAGACTCAGGGCAAGACGTTCTCGCGCCCGCTCCGGGGCGCGGGCCTCAGCCGCCGCTCGTTCAGGCCGCGCCGGGCGAGCCGCTAAAGCGCGTCGAGTGAAACGGACGTGGCAGCACGTCGAACGCCGCGGCCACGTCACGAACTTTTGACCTTTCTAATTCATGAGCGAGGAGACGACGATTGGCTAAAGAAGACTTGGTTCCGGCGTCGGGCGTAGTCGTTGACAAGCAGCCCAACGCCTTCTTCATGGTTCAGATAGACAACAGCGAACACAAGGTGCTCGCGCAGATTTCCGGCAAGATGAGGAAGCACCGCATCCGCATCCTCGTCGGCGACCGCGTCAGCGTCGAGCTGTCGCCCTACGACCTGACGCGCGGGCGCATCACTTACAGGTACAAGTGAAAGTTAAAGGGCAGCAGTTACAAATGAAAGTTGAGGAGAAAGCCGTGGAACAAAAGTCACACAGTGTCGGCGAGCGCGTCGAGAAGTTCTGCGCGGCATGCGGCGGGGAGCGCGGCCACGTCGTCGCGTCGGTCACGAAGCGCGGGGGCATCTCGCGCGTGGAATGTCCCGCCTGCGGCACGCGCAGCACGTTCAAGGCCGGCGTCCCGGCGTCGCGCGCGGCTGCGCCGCCGGGAGCGCCTTACGACCCCGCGCGCACCTACCGCTCCGGGCAGTCAATGACGCACCCCGTCTTCGGGCACGGGGAGGTGACGGCGGTGATCGAGCCGCAGAAGATAGACGTGCTCTTCCCCGACCGCCTGCGCCGCCTCATCCATGCGCGCGGCTAAAAGGGGATCACGCGTGAAAAAGAGGAGGCGCGGCGGCGCGACCGGCAGGATAAAGGCGGGCGCGCGTCTGACGTTCCGCGCCGAAGTGATGCCCGGTCGGGGCGCTGCCGAACGCACCTTTACGGTGGCGCGCGTGCTCGCGGGCGGTCGCGTCGAATTGGTCGGTCTCAGCGGGCAACACGCCGTGACCGCGTTTGAGTTGCTGCGGCCATGAGCCGGCGTGAGGCGCGGCGCTGGGCCGGCGGCTTTCCTTCAAGCCCGCTCCTCCGTCTTCTCCAGCGCGTCGGCGCTAAGGTAATCGGCTCCCCCGGCGGGGAAGCTCACCAGGACAGACTTGGAAGTCCGCCCTTCGTCCAAACTCGTCACCACGCGTAGCGCCGTCCCGACCTCCCCCTTGAAAGCGCCTTCGCGGGCGCGAACGCGGTCGCCGGCTTTGATCTCCGTGTCCGGTTCTGTCATGTCTTATCTCTTTATTCCCCGACGGCGTCCTTCTCGTCCTGTGCATCCCCCTTGCGACCGTCATTCCTATCTTTGAGGAAGAGCGGGTCGGGATGCTCCTCGTCGGGGACGCTTCCCGCGGGCCGTCGGGCTTCTTCCGCCTCCGGCTCTCTCGCCGGCTCGTCATTCGGTTTTTCGCCCGCGCTCATCTCCACCCGCCTTTCTGCCGTTCGCCTCCTCCGGCCTGCTCCTTCTTCGCCCTCCGGCACTCCTTGCAGCGCTTGGGAGGGTTGGCGAAGCCCCGCTCGTGGAAGTACGCCTGGTCGTCCGCGCTCCACAGGTAATCGCGCCCGCAGTCCTCGCAGACGCGCGTCTGGTCTTTGTACTCCGCGCTCATCTCTTCCCGCCTTTCCTAATTGCTTTCCGCTTCCATTTCGCGCCGATCCACCTCGGCCAAAAGCTCGGCCCTTTGCTCCCTCGTCAGCCCCTGAAGGTAGTCCAAAAAGTCTTCGCGCTCCTCG
>DASRCS010000314.1:0-35734 GCA_035652995.1 Pyrinomonadaceae bacterium | reverse complement strand
GGCCACGCCGCAGTTGGAGAAGCAGGGCGTGGGGGGGTTGCGCGAGCGGGTGAGCAACTACGAGGAGTTGCGCCGCCACTTCCGCGGCTCCCTCTACTCCCACCTCTTCCCTTGACGCGACATCACGAACGGCCCCGACTTAATCGTCGTGTAGAGCATTACCTTTCACTTGCCCCGACTTGAGACTATATCTTTCTCACACAGCCTGACCTCCAATTCCGTCTTCGATTCGGAGGGTTCGCGCGGCGCGGCTAGGGTTCTATATGCAAGGATGGCGGGCATTCCGACCTTACTTTGGCCCTTATCGAAAACTGCTCCTGAAGGGTACGCTCTGCATCTTCGCGTCGGTGATCGCCAGCCTGCTGAACCCGATCATCCTCCGCCGCGCGATAGACGGCATGCGCGTGCGCGTGGCGTGGCGGGAGGTCTCGCTCGCGATGGTGACACTGTTCGGCGTAAGCTGCATCAGTAGCCTCCTGTTCCTGCTGTCGCGCTACACGACGAATTACCTCGGCTGGCGCGTCGTCTGTGACATCCGCCATAGGTTTTACAGCCACCTCCAGCGCCAGTCGTACTTCTTCTTCCAAGACTCGCGCACGAGCGACATGGTGGCCCGCGGCACCGGCGAGATGGAGGGCATGCGGCAGGCCATCAGCCAGGTGCTGCTCTACACGCTGCAAACCGCCTTCACCCTCTCGCTGCTGCTGCCGTTGATGATGCGTATCAACGTCAAGCTCACCCTGCTGCTCATGCTCGTCCTGCCGGTCATCTTCTTCTCGGTGCAGCACCTCGGCAAGCAGGTGAGCAAGCGCACCAAGAAGACGCAAGACTGTCTCTTCCAGATGCTGGAGCGGGTCGAGAGCAACTTGGTGGGGGTGCGCGCGATTCGCTCCTATTGCCGGGAGGAGGGGGAGATAGAGGCGCTGCATGGGCTGAACCTGCAACACAGCGAGCGCACCATGAGCCTCTTGCGGATTAACGCGATGGTCGCGCCGCTGATGCAGTTCATGGTGGGGACAAGCGCCGTGCTCATCATCTGGTACGGCGGCGCGCTCGCCGTGCGCGGGCAGATCACCATCGGGCAGTTCATCGAGTTCAACGTCTATCTGACCCGCCTCGTCTGGCCGCTGACGGCGTTGGGCCAGACCATCAGGTCTTACCGACGTGGGGTGATCAGTCTGAATCAAATTAACGACCTCCTGTCCACCGACACGGCCCTCGAAGACCGCGCAGGCGTAGAACCCGTGCCGCCGATCCGCGGGCGCATCGAGTTTCGCAGCCTGACCTTCGCCTACGAACCTGACGGCCCGCCGGCGCTGCGCGACATTGACCTGACCGTCGAGGTCGGCCAGACGGTCGCTCTCGTCGGGCGGACGGGCGCGGGAAAGTCAACGTTGCTGAACCTGATCCCGCGCCTGATCGAAGCCCCGCGCGGGTCGCTGCTCGTTGACGACCGACCGACCGACGACTACCCGCTGGCGCAGTTGCGCGGCAGCATCGGCTACGTGCAGCAGGACTTCACGCTCTTCAGCGACACACTGGCGGAGAACATCGCCTTCGGGGTCGAGAGCGCCGCGGCGACGGAGGTCGAGTGGGCGGCGGAACTGGCCGGGCTTGGCGATGACGTGCGCGAGTTCCCCAAACGTTACGAGACGGAGGTCGGCGAGTGCGGCGTCACGCTCTCGGGCGGGCAGAAGCAGCGCACGGCCCTCGCCCGCGCGCTACTGCGACGCCCGTCCATCCTGCTGTTGGACAATCCCTTCTCCGCCGTGGACCTGTTCACCGAGGAGAAGATACTGGCGCGGCTCCGCGCCTTTACCGCAGAGCGCACGACGATCATCGTCTCGCACCGCATCTCGACCGTGCGCGGCGCCGACCTGATCTGCGTCCTCGAAGAGGGCCGCATCGTCGAGCGCGGGACTCATGAAGAGTTGCTGGCCCTCGGCGGCGAGTACGCAGACCTCTACGAGCGGGAGTTGCTGGAGAACGAGCTGACCTTACTATAAAAGGACGAAAGGCCGGGCGGGCGCGAGTCGAGCCGCGCCCGCCGTAATACTTCGAGATGGGTCTGCGACCTGGAGGCTTCTTCGGCGGGCGGCGGCGGGGGCGGGGTGACCGGCCAGCGCTGCGCCGACTGCTGCGTTACATCCGACCGCACACACGGACGATGGTGCTGGCCCTCGGCACCACGCTCGGACTCAACGCGCTGCGGAGCGTGCAGCCGCTCTTCACGCAGTTCGCCATAGACTGGTACATCACGCCGAAGCGGCCTGAAGGTCTCAAGTGGCTCGCCCTCGGGTTCGTCGTGATGCGGATCATCACCTACCTCTTCTTTTATTACCAGAGCACCTTGCTGGGCACGTTAGGCCAGCTAATCACTTTCGACCTCCGGCTCGAACTCTACAAGAAACTCCAACGTCTCGACGTGGCGTACTTCGACCACACGCCGACCGGTCGCATCATGACGCGGCTCACGTCCGACCTCGACGTGCTGTGTGAGTTTTTCACCTCCTGGATTAAAGACGGGCTGGGCGATCTGGTTCTCACGGCCTCCGTCATCGGGATCATGTTCTGGACGGACTGGAAGATGGCGCTCGTCGCCCTGTCGATCACGCCAGCCATTCTGCTGATCCTGCGCTGGTTCCAGAGCGGCGCACAGCGCGGCTACCGCGACCTGCGGCTGCGGCTGGCGAGCCTGAGCGCTTTCCTCCAGGAATACCTGACGGGCGCGCTGACCGTGCAGCTTTTCAACCACGAGGGGAAGGCGCTGCGGAAGTTCCAGCGCATCAACACGGACTTCGGGCAGGCCATCAAGGCGACCGACTTCCGCTACAACGCCTTCGTCTTCTTGCTCGACTCGATGGGCGCGCTCAGCCTGGCCCTCGTCGTCGGCTACGGCGGCTGGCGCATCATCCACAACATGCAGCTCCAGACTCACCTGAGCATGGGCGCGTTCGTCGCGTTCATCCTCTACGCGCAGCAGTTGCTCCAACCCATCCGCACCATCTCGGAGAAGTTCACGATATACCAGTCCTCGATGGTCGCCGCGCACCACGTCTTCGAGATAATGGATCAGCCCGTGCAGGTGGAGACGACGCTGGGAGGCAAGATCGGGCGGGCGCGCGGGCGCATCGAGTTCCAGCGCGTCTGGTTCGCCTACCACGGCGAGGATTGGGTGCTGAAGGATGTCTCGTTCACCGTCGAGCCGGGCCAGACCGTGGCGGTCATCGGCCACACGGGCGCGGGCAAGACGACGCTGAGCAGCCTGCTGCTCCGCTTCTACGACGTGCAGCGGGGCCGCATCCTGCTCGATGGCGTGGACGTGCGCGAATGGAACCTGAAGGCTTTGCGGGAGAACTTCGCCGTCATGCTGCAAGAGGTGCTGCTCTTCCGCGGCACTATCGAAGAGAACATACGCTTCGGGCGGGAGGGCCTGACCGACGACGCCGTCAGGCAGGCGGCGCGCGAAGCCTGCGCGGCCCCCTTCGTCGAGAGCCTGCCGCGGAGCTACGAGACCGTGTTGAAGGGCCGGGGCGGGAGCCTCTCCGCCGGGCAGAAACAACTCATCGCGTTCGCGCGCGCCCTGGCCGACCCCTCGGCCTTGCTCATTCTGGACGAGGCGACGAGCCTGATCGACCCCCAGACGGACGCCCTGATTCAGCGGGGCATCGAGCACACCATCGGCAACCGCACTTCCATAATCATCGCGCACCGCCCGTCAACCATCAGACGCGCTGACCGGATTATCGTCCTGCACCGCGGCGAGGTGCGCGAGCAAGGCACGCATGAGGAGCTGCTCGAAGCGGGCGGCCTCTACTGGCGTCTGCAACGACTGTGTCACGCCTCTGGCGCGCCCCTGCCGACGCAGCCCGCCGCCGACGCGCAGGCGCGGACAGTCGGATCAGTCGGCGACTGAGGGGCCGGCGCGTCGGGCGGCGCTCTCGTAGATGATCTCGTCGAAGTCGCGCCCCCAGTCCGCCTGATTGGCGACCGCGCTCGGCGGACGCATCGCGGCTTGCAGTTCCCGGCGATCCCTCACGAGGCCCTTGAGGCGCGGCACCAGCTCGCCTGCCTCCAGCGGGTGCAGGGCTTTGGCCGAGGGCACGTACTTCATATTTAAGCCGGACATAATCAGCCGCAGCCGGACGTTATCGTCGTCGCCGCCCCACGCGCCGTTGGCCTCGTCATAGCCGCGTATCTCCGTCAAGGCCGCCAGCGGGGCGCACATCGAGCCGTAATAGCGCTTAGGCTCGCCCTCTTCATAAGCGCGCCGCAGCCCCTTCTCGGCGATGGTCTGCCGTGACATGAAGCAGATGCGGCCAAGCGTGAAACACCCGTCCGCCTCGGCAACCAGCCGCGAGAGGATGTCGGGGACGTTCGTCACCAGCAAACTCTCCGGGCTGATGATAAGCGCCATCTCGCCGCGGGCGTGGCGCAGTCCGACGTTGATGGCGCGCGCCGGGTTGCGCCAGGGGTGGTCGCGGCGGTTGATTAAAACACGCCAGCCGATCTCGGCGTGCGAGCCGACCAGACGCAGCGCCGCCGCCTCCTCCGTCGGCTCGTCAAGCACGAGGACGACTTCGAGGTCCAAGTCCGGCTGGCTGCGAAAGTAGGGACTGTTCACCGCCAGCGCCTCGGCGAAGGCCGCGATGCGTTTATAGTATGGGAGGATGATCGAGAGGCGTCTCATTCGAACAAGTGACGATCCTGCGGGAGCAACTCGAACTCCTTGCCGGGCGGTATCTTCTCCGTAGCCAGGCCCGACTCGTCCGCCAGATAGTCGTAGCCGATGCGCGGCTGGTAAACGCTGTCCGGGTCTATCTGCTTGAACTTGCGCAGGCGCGCCGCGCGGGCCTCGCGGCGCAGGCTGACCAGATGGTAGATGTTGAAGTCGAGGATGTTCTCCGGGCAGCACTCGACGTGCGGGGGCATCCAGCGCGTGTGCAGCGCGTGGCTCGGGTGGTAGGTGGTAAAGGGAGTCAACGGGAAGAGGACGTATTTGGCCTTGTCGCCCCAGTAGCCATCGACGCGGTAGGCATCAACGCTGTCCCAGAGGTCGCGCACCTTCAGCGCGAAGGCGCACAGCCGCCCGGCGGCGGTAATCTCCCGTAGCCGTCGGAGGAAGTCGAGTTCGTAGCGCTCGTCCGCGTCGCAACACAATACCCACTCCGCCGCGCGCTCAAGCGCGGCGTGGAGCAGCGTCCGCCGGTTGTCAACCTCGAAATAGTGAGGCGGGTACGACCGCTCGTGCGTGCGGCTGAGGACGACGGCGCGCGGCTGCGCGCGGGCCACCTCTGCCGAGCGGTCTGTCGAGCCGTCGTCGAAGACGACGAACTCGGAGACGTAAGGCTGCAAGTGGGCGAAAAACCCCGGCAGATATCGCTCCTCGTTGCGGAAGGCAAGCAGCGCTGTGATCTTCGGCATCTTGAACCGCCAGTTCGGATGAGCTAACCGCGCGGGCACGGCTAGCTGTGGTCGTAGTCGGCGGGCGCGAACCCCCGCGCCTGCTCGACGACGTGCCGCCAGCCGTACCGGAATAACAAGGGCCTCGTGTGCCCCGCGTAGTGATGCATAGCGGCGCATGGCTCAATCGCCTCCGCCTCGTCGGGACAGACGACGTACTCGTCAACCGGCAGCGCCAGGCGAGGCCGCCCGGCGAGCAACAGCCCGGTGAGCGCCTGTTCTATCAGGTAGCGTTGCCCCTCCTGTTCCTCCAGCCGTGCGGCCCAGTGTTCCAACTGCTCCCAGTCAATCTCATCACTTTGGAGTCCGCACACGCCGGAGTTCAGCTTCTCAGGGATGCCGTCGCCCGCCAGAGAGGCCATCAACTTCTCGGAATAGCCGTAAACGCGCTTGTGCTCTTGCGCGTGGCAGGGCTGTCGCGGCGCGCGCACCCAATCCGCGAGGAGAGGCGGAGGTCTGAAGAAGAGCATGTCGGAATCGAGAAACAGCTTCCAGCCGGTTGACCCGCCGTGCACCGCCGTCAACTTGCGCATCACTACGCAGCCTCTGCTGCGCGCGTTCAGCAGCGGGAACTTGCGGCGCGGGAAGTGTTGTTCGAGTCGTTGCTCGGTCTCCTCATACGGCCTCACCGTCGCGTGCGGAAAGAGGCGCCGCAGGAATCGGGCGCGCTCGGCCTTCAACGTCCCGTCGTCGTGAATGACAATCCGCGGCTGTCCCCCCGCCTGGAGGATGAACGAGTAGGCGCAGAAACTCGTCTGATGCCAAAACGCCTCCCCCGTGATCAGATGCACTTCCGCGCCGCCTTCGAAGGCCGGGCCGCTCAAGGGACGTAGCCGGGCAGCCGCGAGGATCATCTCCGTCTGCCCCTGCGCCGTCAAGAAATCTTCGCTCACCGCCGCTCCTTCTGCCCGGGCGCGAACGGGCGCGGCACCAACGCCGGCGCCCTACTTGTATTCGACACAGTTAATCGCCGGGATAAAGACCTTGTTCAACTCCTCGATCATGTAACTCCTCATGTCGGCGAGCGTCTGCCGCGTGAGCGTCTCGTGTTCGAAGGAATAGCTCGCCTCGTTCTCGCCATAGAGAATAAAGAAGTCTTTCCAGTTATCTGAAATCCAAGTGATGCCGTACTTGGCCGGATAGTGGAAAGGCTCCGTGCCGGGCAGTGGCACGAAGTTGAACAGGTTATAGGAGTCGAAAGGCATCTTGACCAGGTTGCTGACCGACTCTTTGACCGTCTCCCAAGTCTCGCCGGGGTAGCCCACGATTAGCCCCGCGCGCACCTCGATGCCGCACCTCTTCGCGGCGATGACGCCTTCCGTCATCTTCTCCACGCTCTTGCGTGTATTCATCAGGTCTTGCATCTTCTGGCTGCCCGATTCGATGCCGCAGGCCACCATCGCGCACCCCGACCACGCGAGCAGTTCACACCGCTCCGGGGTCAGGTCAACCGCGCGGCAGTAAACGCGGTAGGGACGCCCGAACTCCCGCAGCCGCGGCGCCAGCTCCTTGAAGAACTTCCTGTTCATCAAAAAATTATCGTCAATGAAGCGCAGCGAGTTAACGCCGTATGCCGCGTCCAGCTCGTACAGCTCTCCCATCAGGTGATCGACCGGGCGCAGGCGCACCTTCTCCGCGAGCGCGGCTGTGTAGCAGTAAGTACATTTGAACGGGCACCCGCGCCCCGACAGGATGGAGAATGCCGTCTGGCACGCGACGACGCGGTTATACGACGACACGTCCACCATCGAGTAGTCGTTGTAGGGCAGCGCACCAAGGTTCGGAGGCGCCTTCGTGTAGATCACCTGCTGCGGCCAGCGCCGCTCCGCCAGTTGGTCAATGATGTGCGGGAAGTCCGTCTCGGCCTCGCCGCACACGACGTAGTCAAAGTCCTGCGCCGTCTTCTGTGGCAGCGCCTGCGGGTGCGGGCCGCCGACCACGACGGGCGCGTCCGAGATGAGGCGGATCTCGTCGCGCAGTTTGATGGCGTCTGGGTAGGAGGTCGTAAACAGGGTCATCCCGTAGAGATCGGCCCGCGGGATCGCGGGCGACTCGCCCCCGGCGAAGTCAAGAATCTCGACTTCGTGGCCGTACTTCTTCAGCATGGTGCCGATAAAGAGCAGACCGACGGGGGGATCAATCCGGTCGTTCAACAGTTCTGGCGCCGGAGGTCGAATGAGGCATACTCTCATCACATTAGCTCTACTTTCCGTAAGGTGGCACGGCGCAGTGACTCCGCCGACCGCTTTGACACGGTCATGGGTCAAAGAAAGCTGTTAAGGGAGCGCGAGGCTCAGGTGGTCTAACACTCAAAGCTTGTCCGGCGGTTAACAACCGTCGCCGCGGCGAGCATCGCGGTCATTTGCGTGTGCGGCACGCTGCCTCTTCGGGTCGCGGCGTCGCCCACCTGCTTTATCGCGGCGGACGATCATCGCCCCCAAGAAGTAGGCCGCTCCTCAAAGCGTCAGTCTGTCGTGTCCGATTAAGTAAGGTAACCTGTTAAGGCAATTCCTCCCTGGTGAGGCCCCTGGCGACGCGATGAACAGGGCAAGTACACCGCGCATCATGTTTGTTACGAAACCAAACTGAGGCTATAATGTTACATCATTTTTCAGTAAAAGGGGAGGAAATATTTAGCGACCGTGACCAGACATGGAGATAGGACCTCACGTCCCGCCAGCGCGGCAACCGGAGACCTCGAATGCAGCCGCAAAATACGCGTTGACAAATTGATATACTGGAATCACCACCGAGCGCGCGGCGGCTGGCGCTACGTTGTTGACCTTATCAAAGACCGTTTCCACCACCCGGATGGCGTCCGCTTCGTCGGCGCAATCGAGGACGAACTTTTGCAAGGCGGCCCGCACTGCGAAGGCCCCATCAGAGAGCCGTGGGTGGGCTTCGTCCACGAAGTGCCGCGCCACCAATTGAATGCCCTTGACCTGGAACGACTTCTCAAGGGGCGTCTGTGGCAAGAGAGCGTCGAGTACTGCCGCGGCGTCTGGTCGCTGACCCGTTACCAGATAGATTATCTCCGCTCACATGATGTTAACGTCCCGATGTCTCACGTCTATTACCCGACCGACCCGCCCGCGCTTGAGTTCTCTTACGAGAAGTTCGTGAGCAACCCGGCGCGAAAGCTGATCACGGTTGGCGCGTTCCTGCGAAATTTTCAGGCCATCTACGATCTGACCGCGCCGGGCTATCAGAAAGCGCTGCTGTTGGACGAAGGCATCAGGCGTCACATGCAGAAGCGGGGCGTGGTCACGAACGAGTCGGTCCTGCCGCTCGACAGGCTCTCCGACGACGACTACGACCGGATGTTCGTCGATAACTTACTTTTTCTGAACCTGCTCGACGCGAGCGCCAACACGACGGTCGTAGAATGCATCACACGCGGCACGCCGATCCTGATTAACAAGGTCGGCGGGGTCGGCGAGTACTTAGGCGCGGGCTATCCACTCTATTACGAGACCCTGGAGGAGGCGGCGCGCAAGGCTGCCGATCTCGGGCTGATTAAGCAGGCGAGCGAGTATCTGGCGACACACCCCCTGCGCGGAAAACTGAACGGGGACTATTTCGCCCGCGCGTTCTGCGAAACGGCAATCTACCGGGCACTGCCCCTGCCCGAAGCTACTCGGCGCAACGAGGCTGCGTCGTAGCAAACCCGCAGCAAGGGGGATTACCCATGAAGCACTTTTTCAGGCCGCACAGGCTGGCCGTCATTCTTGTCGCGATTATCACTTTGGCCGGGGCGGTGCGCGCGCAATCGGCCTCGACCGCTGGCGTCAAGCAGGGGCAGCGCGAGGTCGCCGTGACGATTGACGACCTGCCGGGGCTGTACGTCACCCGACTCGATGAGCAGCGGGCGGTGATCGGAAGTCTGCTGCGGAGCCTTGCGGCGAATAAGGTGCCCGCCATCGGCTTTGTCAACGAAAAGAAACTCTACGAGCGCGGGCGGCTGGATGGGCAGCGCGTCGCCCTGCTGCGTGATTGGCTCGACGCCGGGCAGGAGCTTGGCAATCACACTTTCTCGCACGTGTCCGCCGGCGCCGTGCCTCTCGCCGCCTATGAGCAGGACGTTATCCGCGGCGAGACCGTAGTCAAAGACCTTCTACAGCAGAGGGGGATGAAGCTGAAGTACTTCCGCCACCCGGAGTTGAAGACCGGCCCGACTGTCGCCTACAGGGACGCGCTCGACCAATTTCTCGCCGGGCGCGGCTACACGACCGCGCCGGTGACAATAGACAATCAGGATTTCATCTTCGCCGCCGTCTATTCGCGGGCCAAGGCGCGCGGCGACAAAGTTATGATGAAGAAGGTCGCCGACGATTACATCGCTTACATGGAGCAGGTCTTCAAGTTTTTTGAAGAGTTGTCGGTCGAGACCCTCGGCTACGAAGTCAAACAGACCCTCCTGTTACACGCGAGCGAGTTGAACGCCGAGCACTTGGACGAACTCATCGCGATGCTGCGGGGCCGCGGTTACCGCTTCGTCACGCTTGAGGAAGCCTTATCCGACGACGCCTACAAGCTGCCCGCCGCGCAGACGACGCAAGGGCTTTCGTGGCTGCACCGCTGGCGGCTGGCGAAGGGGCTGCCTCTGCTCATGGAACCGCGCGAGCCGGCCTCGATTCAACGGCTGTACCGGCAGGCGACGCCCGTCAGCCGCGGCCACGCCCACGCTGTAACGTCGCCGCCCCGCGCGGCGGGGTAACCTGCCGGCTTGGCGCGCGCGCCCGCCGCCGCGTTCACCACTGGCTGTCGGGGCCGAGCGGCCCGTGCATGATCTGCTCGGACTTCTCGCGCATGAACCTCTGGACGAACGCCTCGGACTGCTCGTCCGCCTGCCGCATCATCGCCCTCCGCCTGAAGGTGTGGTTGGCGGGCACGTCCACCCCGATGTAATCCAGAAGTTCCCGGATTGTCTCCTCGTAGGCGTTGACGAAATCCTCATAGACGACCGTGCGGACTTTGATCCCGTTGCGGGCGAAGTAGTCCTGCCACATGGCCTCATAGATGAGGATGCGCTGGGTCAGGAGGTTGATCCCCTCGTACCTGTACTCCGGTCGGGCGACCGGCTGCTTCGCCCTGGCGTTGATGCGCCTCTCCCAGACCTGCGTCTGTATCGCCTTCGACAGCGACACGGCCTGCCGAACCTTATCGCGGCGCGTCACCCAGATGTAGCGCAGGTTCGGGAAGACCTCGGCGAGCAATTCCGCGTCGGTGCGGTCGCTCGCGCGGTCGGGCCGTGTGGCTCGCAGGCGTTTGAGAAAGTAAGGGTAGAACTCTCCCATCATCACCTTGGCACCGAACACGCCGTTGGCGGAGGTTCGCTCGGCGAGGACGCGCTCGAAGAACTCGGCGAACGTCGAGACTGCCAACTCTTTGTAGAGCGCCTTCTCCATCTCGACGGAAAAGTACTCGTCGGGGTCGCCCGCGAGGCCGGTGTTGTGCAGCGCTTCGCAGAGCATGGAGCTGCCCGTCCGCGGCGTCGCGCAGATTAAATAGCTGAGTCGTGGCGTCAATGAAAATCCCCCTCAGATGTATGTTATAAGACGAGAGCCGCCGCGGCCCGACGTTTAAAGTATAATGCCTCGGTCGCCGCGACTAAGGCCCGGCGGCAGGATGGAGACGCCCCACGCCCGCCCCGACGGGCTTAACGATTAGCAACAACACGCAGCGCTATGGCTACCGCGAAGCCCCACCCGAAGCCGCTCGACATCGTCATCAAAACGACGCGCCGTGACCTCCACACGTACCAGCAGCTACAGCGTGACATAGAGCGCCACTCGAAGCTGCACGGGAACGTTTACGTCATCGTCAACCCGCCAGACGCGGCGTGCTACGCGGAGGTGGTCAGCCCGCAGTTCACGCTCGTCCCGACCGAAGAGATACTTAAGCTTTACGGCCATCACGGCGGGATGGCGGACGACTGGCACACGCAGCAGATCATTAAAATCCTCGCGGCAGCGATGGTCGCGCACGGGCAGTACATAATTCTTGACGCGAACACGCTTATCAACTTCGACTTCGACGAGAACCACTTCTGCCGCGCCGGCTACTACCTCTACGCCGCGGGCGACAACAGCGACGACGAGTGGGAGGTTCGCGCGCGCAAGTTTCTCCGGCTGAACCCCGAAGGCCACCTGTTCGGCTTCCGCAGCGTCAACCAGATTTTCTACAAGGCGAACGTCATGGCAATGATCAGATACCTTGAGAAACTCTACGGCGCGGACATCGTGACGGTACTCTCGACGCCCGCGGAAGTCTGGACGGAGTTCAAAATCTACGGCTACTTCTGCCGCTCAGTGCTGAAAACTTCCGGCCACTTCTTCCAGCGCTCTGACGACGTGATCAGCATGAACAAGGCCAACGGCGACGTGGAGGGCTTCGCCAAGTGGCTCCGCCACGCCCGCCCGCTGATGGTCAAGCTCTACCAGTCCCGCCCGAGCTATCGGCTCACTGACAGCGAGTACGACGCCGCGCTGGAGTTAATCAAGCGGGCTTATGTTTAATGGCGGAGGCGCGTGCGCCGGCGCCGCTTAGCAGTTACCCGGCTGCGGATGCCGTGACAAATTAAGTCTCCGCAGGCGGTGGCGTCTGCGATTCTCCGCAGTCAATTCCGGCTCGTTCCAAAGCGCGGCGGGCTTGTGAAACAAGTGCAGGTAGGTGAAGTCGGGGGCGCGGACGAACACCTTGCCGGCGGCGCTCACGTATCGCTCTATCACCTCCTGATCTTCCGCGCCCCAGCCGATGAAACTCTCATCCCACCCGCCGAGCCGCCGCAGCGTTTCCGTCTCGAAGAGCGGCACGTGGCCGAAACGTTCGCCGTTGACCAGGTACTTGCGTAGCGCCGAGCGCCCGTCCTCCGAGGCGATGCGCGCCTTCGACGCCGCCCGCGCGACCTCGCCCGGGGCGACCTGTGCGCGCCGCGACAGGAGGCGGTAGGCGGTGAAGAGCAGGGCCGGCGATTCGAGCGCGGCCCGCACCTGCCTGTTGAGCGCGTCGTCAATGGGAACGAGGTCAATGTCGAAGGAAGTGACGAGCCTGCCGGCGGCCAGCGACAGGCCGCGGTTGAGCGCGAGCGTCTTGTGGAAGACGCCCGCGCACTCGATGAACTCGTAGCGCAGCCCCGCCTCGCGGGCCATCTCGCGCGCCTCGCCGGGCGCGCCGTCCATCTCAAGCAAAATCGCCTCGACGCGCCCCCTGTAAGAGAGGTCGCCAGCGAACCAACGGACGAACGTCTTAAGGTGCGGGGGACGCTTCCGGTACGGAATCAACAGGGTGAGAAGCATGATCGTGTCTCGCGTGGGGAGGGCGGCGTCGCGCCCTCCGTCGGCAGCCGCATCACGCGGCTGCGGGTTCGTCAGTTCTCCCCCGCGCACTCGCCAAGGTACAAGAAGCCCTTGCACGGCGTGGCCGGCTTGTGCAGCGCGCGCAGCTCGCGCGCGTGCCTCAGGTAAAAGCGGCGCGCGCCGTCGGCGTTGGCCTTGCCGTAAGAGTCGATGACGAAGATTGTGTGGCCGGCGATGAAGGACGGCGAGAAGGTATCCCACGCCGCCTGTAGTTTCTCGAAGCCGAGATCGAGGCCGTAGATGAGCAGCTCGACGGGTGCGCCGTCCCAGGCGACGGGCGGCGTCTCGCCCACCTCTTCCGGTGCCGTGTAGAGCTGGCCGCGCACGGGCCGAAGCAGGTCTTCGCGCCCCGCAGAGTAGCATCGATACAGCGGCAGGAGGTCGTCGCCGCTGTGCAGCCGGCTCAGGGCAGGAAATCGCGATTGCAGCTTCGCGGCGACGAAGCGCTCCATCCACCGCGTCCAGCGAAAAGTGTCGTAGCCGTAGAGGTGACGACCGCGTGAACCGCCCCCTTCGGTGAGTCCTTCGGCGAGAGCGACCGACGCCGCCCCGAGCCAGCAACCCAGCTCGACCACCTCCCCGCGGCCCTGTAGCTGACGGCCCAGCCACTTGAAGTAGCGGAGGGTTTCCGGCGGCTGCATGCTGGGCACGGCGGCTGAAGCGCCTGGCGTCTCCGCCTCCCACGCGCGTCGCTCCACGGGGGGTTCGGCGAGCAGCCCGCCCACGTAGCGAGTCGTCTCGTCGAGGTACCTGCCGATCTCTTCCCTTTCGAGGCCGAGAGAGTTGAAGGCCGCGAGCAGCTCGCTCAACTCGGCGAAGAGGGCCGGACGCTCCGCCTCGGCCTCCGTCAGCAGGAATGCTTTCAGGCGAACGAGCGCGGCGGCAAAGCGGAGGTAGAAGGCAGACGGCGTAGCAGGCTCGACGACGGCCTCGCGGTTGTAGAGCGCCAGCGCGATCTGCTCATACGGGTCGAGCCGGTTTATCTTGCGGGGCGGCGCGGCGGCGGTCGGCGTGGCGTCGTCGGTCGCCGCCGGCCAGCCGCGCCGCGTGTGGTAGAGGTGAAAGTTCACGCGCTGCTCGTTGACGAGCGGGTTATGAAACAGGGCGATGGAAGTGTCTTCAGCCGAAGGAGTCATCTGGAAGGCGGCGTCCGCCTTTATCTTCCAGATCGGCACGCGCAGGCGCTCCGAGAGAACGTACGAGAGCCAGTAGTCGTCAATGAGCGTGTATTCGTAACGCTCCATCTCGTGTTGAAGCGCGCGCTTCATGACGCTCCTGGGGATAAGGCAGTTGTCGGCGTGCATGAAATGAATCCGCCTGTCGGGCACGCTCTCGTCGAAGAAGCGCATCGCCTCGTGGTTCTCCCAGAAGCGTTGCGGCTGCTCCTCGTCCGGCGGGCGCGGCAGGAAGATGTGGCCGCGGGCGCAGATGACCGCCTCCGGGCCGTACTCGCGGTACTTCTCCACAAAGGTCGAGATGTAGCAGCTCTCAGGCAGTACATCGTCGTCGCAGATCAGCAGCAGGTCGCTGCGGACGAGGCTCGCGAGCGCGGGGCGAATCTGACAGTAGAAGTTCTCCGTCGAGTGCATCAGCTTCAGGGCCAGCCGCGTCTGGAACGGTCGGCAGATTTCCGCCACCTCGTCGGACGCCTCGATGTTGTTGTTCCAGATGAGCACCTCGTAAGTGCCGGCGAAGTCCTGCTCGGCCAGGCGCGTCAGCAGCGCCTTCAGGTTATTGACACGCTTGTACGAGCAGATGACCAGGCTCACGTCGTAGGACTGGAACTGCCGCTGCTGGCTGCGCGGGACGGGCAGCCCGCGATAGACAGACGTGTTCTGAAGCGCGTATAGAAAATGGTCGTCCGTGAGTTTCTCGCGTAGGGGGTCTTGGCGCAGACGCGCGGCGGTTCGCTCCAGCAGGTCGAGGTCGGCGAGCTTAGCGGTCGCCTCCTCCAGCGTCTCGTAGTAGAGCGGGTAGTCTTCGCCGAGGTATTCACTGACGCCGCCGACCTTGTTGACGAGGATCGGCGTGCCCCTGACCACGCACTCCACCACGGTCGTGACCGCGCCCGCGTCGAACAGGTTCAGGAAGACGACATTCTCGGCGAGCAGCCGGTCGTAGGCCGCGTCCTCTATGCCGTAGAGTGAGCTGACGGAGTCGTTCTCGACCACCTCCTGCTTGCGCATGTTAATGTCCACGTCGCCCGCCCTGAGCAGCGTCTTCTCGAAGCCGGGCGCGTAAAGGTCGAAGAACGGCTGATACCTGCGAAGGAACTCTCCTATGAAGAGCAGCCTGCGGCGCGGGTTTCGTAAGAACCTTTCGAAGGAGAATTGCTCCGCCCCCGCGCCCATCGGGTAATGGACTTTTGCCACGGGAACCGGCACGTCGTTGTCGAGCAGGAAGTTTTTCTGGTAATCGGTCAGCGTCCACAGCCCGCGGCAGTGGGCCATACTCTCCTTCCAGTCGTCCATTCGCATGAGCCGTTCGAGGTCGGGGAAGTTCAGGTGCTGGCGCGGCATTTGGTGGACGAACCCGACCCACGGCTCCGTGAGCGGGCCGCTGTAATGCTGTCCCTTGACGAACAGCTCATCCTCGATGGCGCTGACAAAGCGGACGCCGTCGGTCGCGTGCAGCCGCTCGTAGATCAGCCCCACCACGTGACGCCAGCCGCCGCGGTGATGCGGCCAGTAAATCTGTTTATCCAGGCGCAACCGGCGCGAGGCCGTCAGGTACTTGCTCAGAACGACAGGCTCCGATGCGATTTCGGGTTCAGCAACTTTCATGTCTGTTCAGGCGGACGCGCCGCCGTGTTGCCGCCGGAGGGCGTGCAGAGTTTCGGCCACGCGCTCGACGGCGGCGGCCTGCATGCCGACGGAAGAAGGCAGGTAGAGTCCGTGTTCGGCCAGGTGTGCCGAGCGCGGGTAGTCCGACGCGCCGCCTTGGGGCGGCACTATCGGCTGCTCATGGAGCGGCGTGAAAAAGCGCCGCGTTTCGATCCCGCGGGCCAATAGCTGTTCTTGCAAGAGGGCGCGGGGGACGCCGAACTCCGGCTCGACCAGTACGCCGTAAACCCAGTAAACATTCTTCGCCCAGGCGGCTTCGGGCGGCAGTGTTAGCCCCGGCAGGTCGCGCAAGGCTTCGTCGTACCGGCGCGCGACGGCCACCTTACTGGCGATGGCCTCGTCGAGATGTTCGAGTTGCGCCACGCCGACGGCGGCCTGCAAATTCGTCAGGCGGTAGTTAAAGCCCACCTCCGCGTGCGTGTAACGCGTCTCCTCGTCCTTGCCGAAGCACAGGTCGCGCTTCCACCGCAGGCGTTCAAACAGGTCGGCCCGCCGGGTGACGACCATGCCCCCTTCGCCCGTGGTAATGACCTTGTTGGCGTAGAAGCTGAAACTCGCCACGTCGCCGAACGTGCCGGCCTGCTGCCCGTTGACGGTCGCGCCGAGCGCTTCAGCCGTGTCCTCGACAAGGTAAAGCCCGCGCCGACGCGCCAGGTCGGCTATCTCGTCCATCCTGGCCGGGTGGCCGTAGTTGTGCACTACCAGAATGGCGCGCGTGCGCTCCGTGATGTGTTCCTCGATTAAGGCCGGGGCCATGTTCCACGTCTCATCGACATCGACCGCCACCGGCGTGGCCCCGCAGTACAGGATCGCCAACGCGGGCGCGATCATGCAGAAGTCAGGCACGATCACTTCGTCGCCCGCCTTGATGCCGAGCGCAGCCAAGGCCAGATGCACCGCCGCCGTCCCGTTGCACACGCCGACGGCGTACTCAACCCCGAGCGCCTCGGCGAACCCGCGCTCGAAGGCGTCCACCATGCGCCCGCGTGAGGAGACCCAGCCCTCGCTAATCGCCTGGTTGACGTATTCGGCCTCTTTGCCCCACATGAAGGGGCGCGAGACCGGGATGAAGTCTCTGTCGCGCGGGGCCGATGGTATAGACACCCGTAATCCTCCTGACGGAAGCGTGTCCGCGCCCCCCGTGTCTGATGTGATGATGGGAACCGTGAAGCCGCCTGCTGTACTTGGTGTGCGACGCGACCACGGCGCTATCGCCCACGAGAGTGAATTAAAGAAGGCGTAGGCCGAGAACCCACGCGGGGCCGAAGCACGCGGCCCGCTAAACCTCGCTGCCCACGACCGCGTTCGGGGCCGCTGCCACGACCTCCTCCGAAAGCACGTCGCGACCGGCGCTGACGTAAGTCTCAGGGGCGACCGCCAACCGGCTGCCGGCGGGGCCGTGACACGTCACCGCGTCCTCGTCAAGGTAGATGTCGTTCATCAAGTTCTCCCACGACCAGCAGCAGTTGTTCTCCCTGAACCATTCGATGGTTCTGCGCAGGCCGTCCTCGATTCCGACCTGCGGCGACCAGCCCGTGTAGCCGCGCAGCTTCGTGTTGTCGCATTGCAGGCGGTCCAAGTCGAGCCGCCGGAAGCGGCGCGGGTCCTGCATAATTTGAAGGTCGGTCACGCCCATCAGCTCCGCGATCTTGTGGGCAAGCCATTCGATGCTGTAGGCGATGTCGGAGCCGACGTTGACCACCTCGCCGTTGGGCATGTCCGACTCAAGCACGGCGATTAAGGCCCGCGCAGTGTCGTGGACGTAAGTAAAGTCGCGCTCGGCGCTGATGTTGCCCAACGAGAGGGTGTTGCCCTGGCTTAACTGCGATATTATCTCCGGGATGATGTAGGGGTGCGTCTCGCGCGGCCCGTAGCAGTTAAAGATGCGCGCCGTTACGACCGGGACGTTGTGCTCCACGTGCATGGTGAAGCAAAGGCGGTCGGCTGCCAGCTTTGAGACCGCGTAGGTGTTGAGCGGGTTGAGCGGTGCGTCTTCCGAGAACTTCCGCCGGTTACTCTGCCCGTAAACTTCGGTCGAGGAGATGTAGAGTATGCGCTTGACCTTGCAAACCTTCGCGGCCATCAGCACGTTGAAATTCGACTGCAAGTTCACGTCGAAGAAGCGCTGTGGCATCTCGTAGGCGGAGACGACGAACGTGTCGCCGATGCAGTCGATGATGTACTCGACCTCGTACCTGTTGATGGTCTCGATTAGCTTCCACGACTCAAGCGCGCTGCCCCGGACGACCGTGAGCGGCCCGGCAAGCCCTTTGACGTTAGACGGCACCCCGTGCAGGTAGTTGTCGAAACAGACTACTCGCGCCCCCTTGGTTAGTAGCTCCCTGACGACGGCGGAGCCGATGAACCCGGCACCGCCAGCGACCATGACACAGCTATCCTTAAGTTCGATCATCCTTTTTCTCCTGTGTGGCAAAAAGCTTACGACACTGACTAGGGGCAGACGCTACCTGACTGTTTCGGTGAAGTCGTCGGTAGCCCGTCACTACAACTCGCGCGAGTAGCAGCAGCTTCGTCGGCAGGGGTTAAGGGAAGAGGTGGGAGTAGAGGGAGCCGCGGAAGTGGCGGCGCAACTCCTCGTAGTTGCTCACCCGCTCGCGCAACCCCCCCACGCCCTGCTTCTCCAACTGCGGCGTGGCCGCCGCCCCCCCCTCCGGCACCCCCAGGAACCGCTCCACCCCCCGCACCGCCTCCCCGAACCGCCCGCACAGGTCGCGCTCGTACTCCACCTCCAGCACGGCGTGGCCGGCGAAGCGCCGCCGCGCTCGCTCCCGCCCCCGCTCGACCCGCGCGAAGTAGCGCTCGCACTCCTCGGCCCGCAGCCGCACCGGCGGGGGCGCGGCGGCGGGCGCGCCGCGCGGGCGCGCCCACTCGTCGGTCGCCAGCGCCACGCGCAGCGACAGCAGGCTCTCTAAGAGGTTGCGGCGGACGAGGTGGACGACCCGCACCTCCGGGTGAGCGCCCAGGTAGCGCCAGACGCGGCGCGCCCCCGGCGTCGCGCGGGCCTGCTGGTAGAACAGCTTGAACCCCACCGCCACCGGACTGTGCGCATGCTCATAGAAGACGTTGCGGTGCAGGAACGCGACGCCGTCATCGCCGTAGCGATAGAAGTCGTGCGGGTCGGTCGCGGTGCCGTCCCCTTTGGCACGCGCGGCCTGCGGGAATCGCAGGCCGGAACGGAATGATCGCTGCCTTTCTTCTTCGACCGTGTTGAAGAGTTCTCCGAAGAGGTGGATGTCAGGATGCTTCGACAGGCTACAGATTAATAACGTAGAGCCGCAGCGGGCGTGTCCGAGCAGGATGAATCTGGTCATGAAGCGACCGGGTTGCTGTTGTACCATCTGGATTGAGGATTAAGTCAACTGACAACTGCGGACGGAGTACTCAGGAGTTCAAAACCATACAAGAACCTCGCCGCTGAGTCAAGAAGTTAATCCAGAAAATCGTTGACAGCGGGACAGGCAGAGCTTTATAAGAGCTGTCGTCCACCGTCCAAGTTTCACAGGCACGTCCCGCGCGCGCGGGACCCCGTAGTTTCTCACGATCCCGAGGCACATCAACGAGAGCTAAAGCAATGACCCGTACGGGGCCTACTGCAAAGCAAAGGCCGAAACGAAGAACATAAGGATCACCGGTCTCCTGATCATTTCCGCATCGCTAAAACTTCGACGCGGCGGTATGCCCTCGAGTCGCTAAGAGAAACCCACGGTCAGACCCGGTCTTGACGCGCATGGGCGTCGGCGACCTCGCGGGGCGCAGCCACCGCGCCCCGGGCAGCCTGCCTGAATAGGAGCCGTCTAATGCCTCCCGACCGAAAGAATCCTTCATCGCCCGTGAACCCGCTGAAGCTGGATGTCACCGAGGAGGTGCGTTTCGCCGTCGTGATGTACGGCGGCATCTCACTGGCTATTTACATGAACGGGATCGCGCAGGAGCTTCTCCACCTCGTGCGCTCGACCTCACCGGAAACCGGCGGCGGCGACACGTCGAGAACCAACCTGTCACCGACCGAGAAGGTCTATCGTAAGCTCGGGCAGATGTTGGTGAGCGGGGAGGCCCTGCCGGACGTGCCCTCTGACGACTCCACCGAACCCATCCGGACGCGTTTCATCATCGACATCCTTTCGGGAAGCTCCGCGGGCGGCATCAACGCGGTCTTTCTCGCCAAGGCGCTCGCCAACGATCAGCAGTTAACGAAGCTCAAAGAACTGTGGGTCAGTCAAGGGGACATCGCGAAACTACTCAACGACAAGGGCGCTGCCGAAGGCAACAACCTCAAGCCACAGTCCCCGCCCGTCTCGCTCCTGAGCGGGCAGCGGATATACCTTGAACTTGTCAAAGCCCTGGAGGGCATGGATAGCGAAGGGAAGGCCGGCGCGGAACCCGGCACGGCAAATCTCGCGGCAGCGCCCTCGGCGGCGTCGCCGAACGTCGAAGAACTAGACCTGTTTGTTACCGCCACGGATATGAGGGGGGAGCCTGTCGAGCTTCAGCTCGCAGACGGGCGCGTGACAGAGCGTCGCCACCGCAACCTATTCCATTTCTCGTATAGTGTCTTCGAGTCCGACGCCACCCATCCCCCGCGAAACGACTTCGTCAGGGAGAACAACCCCTTCCTGGCCTTCGCCGCGCGCTGCACGTCCGCACATCCGGCGGCCTTCAACCCGATGACGCTCGGCGACATCGCCCCCGTGCTCGCCAGCAGCAGTGAGTTCGCCGACCTGCCTCACGCCCCGGCCTTCGCCGGGTGGCAGAAGTTCTACGCCGACTACCTGCGCGAGCGGCCCGACAAGACACGCGAAGATTTGATTAGGGAGTTCCTTACTCGAAACTTCAACGACGGCGGGGTGCTCGACAACCAGCCCTTCGGCCCCACGCTCGACACTCTGCCCCTGCACTTCGCGGACAAGCCCGTCACGAGGAAGCTGGTTTACATCGAGCCGGCGCCGGAGCACATAGGGCCGCAGCAGGATCAGGATGAACGGCCCGACTTCGTGGAGAACGCCTGGCTGTCGCTCTCCACCCTGCCGCGGTACGAGCCGATCCGCCAGCACCTGCAAAAGGTTCTCGAACGCAACCGGCTGGTGGAACGGATACAGCACATCACGGAGGGGCTGGAGCAAGACGTTAAAGTCGGACGCAGCCGCGTCGGGCGCACGCCACCTCCGACCCCCGAACAGTTCATGAATGCCGACATCGTTGACATGATCGGCGAGAGAGGGGAAGTCTGGGGCGGATACCTGCGGCTGCGCGTGGCGGAAGTCACGGATGACCTGACGCTCCTCGTCGCGCGGCTCGCCGGCTTCGACGAGCGGTCCGACGAGTTCCAGGCGATCCGTTACGTCGTGCGCTACTGGCGCATGGCTCACTACTCGCCATACCGGCGGGAGCACCTTCGACCCGAAGATCAGAAGCACGCGCGCTCGCTCGGCGTGCAGCACACGGACACCGAGAACTTGTTCCTAATGCGCTACGACCTGGCGTGGCGCCTGCGCCGCCTGCGCTTCGTGCTGAACAAGATTGATGACATGGCCTGCTTCGACGACCGAGGCGAGGAGATATTGCAGAGTGCCGAGGAGCCTGAGGCCGGGCGCTTCGCCCCTTACCCGCGGCTCCGTCAGGGAGCGAACGGCGAGGATGAAGCCGGACGCAGGCAGACCCTCGCCGCCCAGAGTGAATTCAGGCGAGCGCTCATCGAACTCAAGACCGATCTCAACGCCGTTTACAAGTCGCTGCGCATCAGGCAGCAGCAGGTCTGGTCGGGCGGACTCGCCGAGGCCCGCGACACCGTGGACGGCCCCGGACTGGATGCGCTCGAAAAGGAGTTCGACGAGTCGCCCGAAGCGGCCAGTGAATGGCTCGACGTGAATCTCAAGCGCCGCGCGGGCGGACGCCGCCGGACGGACGCGCGCGCCGCGACCCTGCTGGCGTTGGTCGAGAGGAAGATCAAGGAGTTGAGCTTCAACCGCGGCGACCTCATCTCGCTGCTCGACAAGTACACGTCCGAAGAACAACGCGACGAGAAGATCGCCTCCATCGTGGACGGCATCGGCGACAAGAAGTTCAAGTCTTTCGCCGACGCGCTCGCGCTGTCCCTCGGCGACGCCATGGCCGAGGCAAACGACGCTTGCGAAAAGATTCTGCACATCAATGAGGACGCGGCCCCGCCCGCAGAAGGGGCTGTCGCCGCGCCGCTCGGTGCCGGGGAGACCGTCCTGCGGGCGGTCAGGCACTACTACAGCTACTTCGACAACTACGACGTTATTGCGCACCCGATTCTCTACGCCACCGACGCGGGCGACGAAATAGACTCCATCGAGGTCTTCCGCGTCAGCCCGGAGGACGCGACCGCGATCATAGACGAGAACAAGGTCGGGAAGCGCAAGCTTGCCGGCACGAAGCTGAGCAACTTCGGCGCGTTCTTCAAGGAGGGGTTCCGCGTCAACGACATCCTGTGGGGGCGACTCGACGGAGCAGAGCGCATCATCTGCGCGCTGCTCCCCGGCCCGAAAGAGGAGGTCGTGAAGAAGCGAAAAGAACTGATCCGGCAGGCGCACCACGCCATCATCACCGAGGAACTCGGAGTCGAAGACGCCTCGGAGCTGCTCGAACACCTGAGCCGGCTCTCGCGCGACGGGCAGCAGACTCTCAGCCGGAACCTGAAGGACGAACGCGTCCAGTTCGCGCTCGGAACATACCTGACGAAGCGCGACGCGGTCTGTTACTTCCGCGACCAGTTCCTACAGAACTACGACTCCGCCTTCAGCTTCGACAACCAGGAGATGCTCGTTGACGCCGCCCGCGGCAGCAAGGTCTTCGGGAAGATGCTTGAGGGCTACGCCGACAAGCACCAGATCAAAGACAAGAGGCTCGCCTGGATCGCCCGCGTCACGCAACTCTTCTACGGCCTCGTCGAGGTGGCCGTCCCCGACAGCATCCCGAACCTGGTCTTTCGCTACTGGCTCCAGTTGCTCTACCTCTTCGAGTTCCTGACCGTCCTCTTCGGGATGCTGCTGTTGAACCCGACACTCCAGCACTTCGGCCTGCTGGCTTTCGCCCTGACGGTCGCGCTTAACGGCGTGGAGTTGCTCCTACAGGATTTCATGAAGGGCAGACGCCGCGGCCTGCACATCCTGGTCGCCGCCGTCGCCGCCGTCGCGGTCGTGCTCGTCGTGCTGGGCGGGGCCTTCGCGGCCAGCCTGGAGTCGGAGTCGGCCTGGAACTTACTGGTGCGCTTCAGGGGCTGGTACGCGGAGCGGACGCCGCTCGGGTGGAACCTGAAGACGCTCGCGCGGACGCTCGTTACGCTCCTGGTGCTGGCGTTTTTTATCCGGGCGGTCGTTAAAGGCAGGCCGGGCGGGACGGACGAAACATAACACGCAGGCGAACGAGTCGGCGCGCCTCGCCGTATCGAAGAACCAGCGGCTAAGCCGGGAGACGGTCATGATCGAACCGATACACCTGAGGGCGATTGGGGGCGCGGCATTGCTCCTGTTCATCACCATCCTTCTCGCGACCTACTTCGTCAACACGAGGGCGGGCGCCGCGAGAGTCCGCGCGATTGAAGTGGAACTGCCGCTCGACGCCGAGGGCGTGCGGCGGAGCGTCGGCGACGCGGACGACCCCAGGCGCAAGACGTTACTGGCGAACCAGGCTCTCGACTCACTACTCTTCATCCCTTCGTACACCTTCCTCTTCCTCGCCCTGAGTTGGTTGCTGTCGCAGCGCAGCTTGCCGAGCGCGTCGTGGCTGGGCGTCGCCGCGGGGGCGTGCGCCTTTGCGGCGGCGGCCTGCGACTACCTTGAGAACGCGAGGATGAATTCACTCCTGAGCGCCCCCCTGAAGGAATTATCGCAGGGCCTGATAGATTCGACGCGCCACGCGTCTCTCGCGAAGTGGGCCTTTTGCTTCGTCACCTCGCTGCTGCTCTCTTCGCTCTTTCTGTGGAGGCGGGACTGGCTCGTGATCATCGGCGCGGTGCTGGCGCTGGCCTCCTGCGTGGGACTGCTCGGTTGCGTTGCGGGGTTGTTGGGGTCGCTTTACCGGCCTTTGATCTCCTACACATTCTACGTCGTCATGTTAGGCGACTTGGGCGCGTGCCTGTTGTTCTTGATCCGCCCGGACGTACTCCTCCGACAACTTTGAGGAGAGACACATTCGGAAGTGTCAAATCGCCTCGACGAGACCTAGGATGGTCACGAGTTCTTCATCCGAGAACTCAATCTTATCAACTCACCGGCCACCTACTTTTTCTACCCCTGATTCGCGTTAAATCTTTAGAAATATGATCATGATCCGTTTCGCGCGCTTCGCACCGGTAAAGTCGGCAGGCAAATTGGTATAGAGACGACGACCGTAAATGGCACTTGCGCGCGCCCCGATGCCGGGTAGCATAGTGCACAGATGGATGGCGCCGTTCTTCAAATAAAGCTTCGATGCCGAGCGAGAAGGTAAGGCGCTACGAGATTAATTGAGCGGCAGTTGTGATCGTGCGCCGCCTGCGCCCTGACATGGGGCGCATCGCGCTGAGTGTTTGAGACGGGACTCGATGGTTATCTACGAGGCTGACGGAAGCCTGCCGGCGAATCAAGCGGTGCGCGTGGCGACGGCGGAGGGCGGGCGACCGAAGCGCGCGCTCGTCCTGGCCGCGTTCGCGACGGTCTATCTGATCTGGGGTTCGACATACCTCGCCATCCGATACGCCATCCAGACCTTGCCGCCGTTTCTGATGGCCGGGAGCCGCTTTATAGTCGCGGGCGCGGCGCTCGCGCTGTGGGCGCGCGCGTCCGGCGCGGCACGCCCGACACGCGCGCAACTCCGCTCGGCCTGCGTCGTCGGCGCGCTCCTTTTTCTCGGAGGGAACGGCGGAGTCGTTTGGGCGGAGCAATATCTTCCTTCGGGCGTGGCCGCGCTGGTCGTGGCGACCGAGCCTCTGTGGATCGTGCTGCTGAACTGGGCGCGACGGGGCGGGGCGAGGCCGGGCCGCGGCGTGTTGGTCGGGCTGCTCCTCGGCTTCGCGGGCGTGTGGCTGCTCGTCGAGTCGAACGCGTCGGCGGGCGGCGCTGCGGGCAGTCGTGCGCTGCTGGCGACGGTCGTCGTCATGGGCGCGTCCGTCTCCTGGGCCGTCGGCTCTCTCTACTCCGTGCGCGCCACGTTCCCGTCCTCGCCGCTCCTCTCCGCAGGCACACAGATGCTCGCCGGCGGCGCGTTGATGATCGCCGCGGGGACGATTACCGGCGAGTGGAAGAGTTTCGACGCGGCACACGTGTCGGCCCTCTCCGCCGTCGCGCTGCTCTACCTGATCGTGTGCGGGTCGGTGGTTGCCTTCACGGCGTACAGTTGGCTGCTGCGCACGGTCACGCCCGCGCGCGCCTCGACCTACGCTTACGTCAACCCGCTTGTCGCCGTCCTTCTCGGCTGGGCGCTCGCCGGCGAAGAGTTGACGACGCGGACGATTCTCGCTGCCGTTGTGATAACCGCCTCGGTGGTCGTGATCGTGACGCGGAAGTTCGGGTAGCTGATGACTGAGTCAGTGTTGGAGCCGCAGCTAATCGTGGTCGGACGCGCCTTCGAGACGGCGGCGTCGCTCGCTGTGATCGAGAAGGCTCAGTCCACGGGCGCTCTCAAAAGAGGAAGCCCCGGCAGATTTGCGCCCGCCGGGGCCTCCTCTTGATTAGAAGGTGTGCTTAGACAATGTTCCGGCGTCGGTCGAATGACACTGGCCGACACGAGAGACGCTGAGGGCTATTTCTGCGTGACCGCGCCGGCGGCGATGCCTCCCTTGAAACTCTGCAAGACGACGGACGTAAACGGCCCGGCAAAGGAACCCTGCCCCTTGAACTTGCCGCCCCCCTGATTCGACAGCGTTCCGATCTCAACGCCTGCCGGCGTGAGGACTGCGATCACGCCGTTGGTCGTGTCCGTGTCGGTCGCCTCGATTGTCCACTGCTTCTTGCTGACCACGTACTCGGCCCTTGTGAGTCTGACCGTGTCGCTCGGCCCGAGGACGGTCAGCGTGGCGCTCGTCGTCGCTCCCCGATACGACGCCGAAATCGTCACCGGCGTGTTCGCCGGCACGTTGGTCAGGATTCGCATCCCGAACGACGCCGACGTGGCTCCGGGCGCGACGCTAACGCTCGAAGGAACCGCGACGAGCGACGGGTTGGAACTCGAAAGGCTCACGACCGTGCCGTCCGCCGCCGGGCCGTTCAACGATACGGTGGCCGAGGTCGAGTTGAGGCCGCCGAACAACCCGAACAGGCTCGGCGTGGCGAGCTGCACCGACGAGACAGTGAACGGAGGGATGACGTTGAAGCCGGCGCTCTGGTTGACGCCGTTCCACGACGCTGTGATCGTCACCGGTTCAGCCGCTGCCGTCGCGCCCGTCAATACGTCGAAGGTCGCCGAGGTAGCGCCCGCAGAGATCGTCACCGTGTTGCCGCCGGGGAAGAATGCCGTCGCCGGGTCGCTGCTGGCGAGCGTAATCAGCGCGCCGCCGGCGGGTGCCGGATCGCCGATGGTCACGGTGGCCGCCACCGTGTTCGCCCCGCCCACCACGAAGCCCGAGTTGACCGTCAGAGCGGACAGCAGCGGCGGGTTGCCGTTGGCGTTGCGGATGACGTTGAGGCTCGACCCGCTCGCCCAGGCGAAGTCGGGCGCGCCGTTGCCGTCAAAGTCGGCGCTGACCAGCGGAGCGCCCGTGAACATCGCCGTTGAGTCGCCTGCGACGAACGCGGAGCGGACGAATGTGCCGTCGCCCTGGCCGTAAATCACTCTCACTTGATTCGGGTTCTTCACTCCGAGTCGCTTGGCGGCGGGGCCGGGGAAGACACCGGCAACGTCGAGCTTGCCGTCGCGATTGAAGTCGCCGACCAATAGATTTTCTCCGCCCACGCCTCCGCTGGTGATACCCGGACTGACTACATTAAAAGTGCCGTCGCCGTTGCCGAACGCGGTGTAAGGTGTGAAGACGAAGCCCGCGCGCGTGATCGCGCCGCTGACGAACTCGCCGTACAAGTCCATCTTGCCATCGCCGTTGAAGTCGCCCGCCACTGCCAGATTTGCCTCGAAGGGCACGCCCAGGGTGAAGGGCACAGGCGAGTCGGTGAACGTCCCGTCGCCGTTGCCGAACTTGATGGCCGCGTCCGGGCCTACGCCGAGGCCGTATTGGCAGAGGTCGGGCTTTCCGTCGCCGTTGAAATCCGCCACCACGACGCCATACGGGCCGGCGAAGGTGGACTGGCTGAATGTGCCGTCGCCGTTGCTCAGGAGAACTGCGTCGAGGTAAGTCAGGCCGGTTTGCAGCACGAGCATCAAATCAGACTTCCCGTCGGCGTTGAGGTCGGACGCAAAGATAGAGATGGGTGATCCCGCCACGTCAATAGTGGTCGCCGCCTGCAAAGTGCCGTCGCCGTTGCCGAGGAGGATGCTCAGTGTGTTGGTCAACTTATTGGCCGCCGCAACGTCGAGACGCCTGTCGCCGTTAAAGTCTCCCACGGCGACGGCGGTGGGGTCTGTGCCGGTGTCGAAGTCGCGCGCCGTCTGAAAGCTGCCGTCGCCGTTCGACAGCAGAATGCTCACTCCGTGATTGCCGCCGGCGATGCCGTTCGCAGTCACGACATCCGCGCGTCCGTCGCCGTCGAAGTCTCCCGACGCCGCGGCAGAGGCGCCAGCCGCCGCGTAGTTGGCGGGAGGCGCAAAGCTTGGGACGCTCTGACCCAGAGCCGTCGCCGCCAGCATGAGAGAGGCTATCGCCAGCCCGAGTACGTGTTGGGGAAGTCTGGTCACAATAAGATTCCTTTCGCCTGATTGATTTGTGGATTCCGAGTCTTTCGAAGTAACTGTCGGTTAAATCGTCAGACCGAGAAGGGTAATGCTCTACGCCATTACAGAGCGTCGAACAAAAATAAAAATACACACGGCGGCGAAGGTCTTTTCGGGAGGAGCTAAGACACTTAGGCGAGTCAGTTCAGTGCGCTCGGTGAGACGTGACGCTGGATCAGACCCTAAATAAGAGTTACGCGACGCGCCGAGTTCGCGCTATCAGGCCGACGATAAACAAGCAGGCCGCGGGAGCAACGAAAGCTCCCGCGGCCTGCAATTGATTTACTCTTGGTGGGCAAGAGTTGCTCCGTGAGGATGCAAAGCTTTTAGGCGAGGGCGCGTTCGGCCATCTGCTCAAGCCCTCCCGCTTTGAGGAGGTCGAGGAATTAGCCGTGCGCGCCGTCAGAAATAGCGAATAATATTACCTTATAATGCCGAGCAAAGTTATCGCATCCGATAATAGGTCTTATGTGAAGTCGGCTGTGCCCGCGAAGTTACAGAGATGACCGCCGCGACCCTGTGGAGATTATTGATCCCTCGTCGAGAGGGTTCTCGCGTTTTCTTATTGTGTTGCGTTTGAAACTCGACGGAGAGTGATTTGACAGCGGCGGGCGTGATGGATAGAGTTTTGAGGTCTCCCGAACAACGCTACTACCTCAGCCGCCTTGACACGAACGACGGCCAGCCGGGGAAACTTGACATGAAAGAACTCAAACGGGGCGCTCGTCGCTTTTGGCAGACGGGCGGCGTGGCGCGTCTGCGTGCCGCCGCGCGCATCTTATTCATCCTCTCTTTCACCTTCAACCTACCTTTATACTTCGGCTTCAGCACGGCCAACGCGCAGACCACTTCAACACAGGACGGCGGCGCACAGGATCAGCGAGGCATCGGGTTGAAGCCCGACGCGCAGCAGAAACAGGCGACGCCGGAACCGGCGCAGCCGCGCGGCGCGCGACCCGAACTCGTGCTGCAAACCGGCTACGCGGTCATGGCCGCGACGGGTTTGAGCTTCAGCCCCGACGGGCGTCTGCTCGCCACGTACAGCGGCATGTTCAGCGGGCAGGTCAAGTTGTGGGACGTGGCGACGGGGCACGAGTTGCGGACGCTCGCCGCGGACACGGGCGGTGCAGACTTCGTTGGCGGCGGCGTGCGCTCCGTCGCCTTCAGCCGGGACGGACGACTCGTCGCCGCGGGGTCGGACGACGGCTCGACGAAGGTCTGGGACGTGGCGACCGGGCGCGAGCTTTACAAACTCGGCGGCGACAATCGAGGTACCGGAGACGCCGCTGTCTATCGCATAGCCTTCAGCCCGGACGACCGCGCGCTCATCGCGCTCGGCAGCGCGAGCGCAAAGTTTTGGGACTTGACGACGGGGCAGTTGTCGAGCGAGATGGAAGGGGTGGCGCTCGGCAGCGGCGCGATCTACGGCTGGGGCGGCCTCGCCGTCACGCCCGACGGCGGTCAGGTTCTGCTGCTCTCGCAGGCGACGGGACAGTCTGAACTCTCGATCAAGTTCGTGGAGATCGCGACGGGGCGCGAGGCGCGCAGCATCGAAGTCCCGCACTGGGACATACGGACAAACGCCGTCGGCAGCCTCGCGCTCACGCCGGACGGGCACGTGCTCTCAGCCGATTGGGAACTCACAAAGGACATGAGCGGCGCGCGGCACGTCAAGCTCCACGACCTGACGGCGCAGAAGGAGCACCAACTCTTCGACCTGCCCGCGGGCAAGTACGCGAGCATGAACTTCAGCCCCGACGCGCGCCTGCTGGCGACGACCGTCGGCAACAGCGTCAGGCTCTGGGACACGGCGACGGGCGCTCAAGTGCGCGGCATCGAAGTGCCGAGCCTGCCGTCGCGACTCATGCCCGACTCCTACGTCTGGTCAACCGCTTTCAGCCCTGACTCTCAACTGCTTGCGACGACCGACAGCGACACGCAGATCACTCTCTGGGACGCGGCGACGGGGCGCGCGGTGCGCTCGCTCGCCGGCCACGTCAACTACACCTATGAGGCCGCCTTCAGCGCCGATGGGACGCGACTGCTCACGGGCGGCAAAACGGTCTGGGACGTTGTGACGGGGCGCGGCTTGCGCGCGTCGGCGGTTGATTCGCCCGCCGCGCTCGCGCAGTTCAGCCGCGACGGTCGCCTCGTCGCCGAGCGCGCGCTGACGGGCAGCAACAGCGTCGCGCTCTACGACGCGCAGTCGCACAAACTCCTGTACACGCTCGCGCCCGCCGAGCGTGCAGACCTCAATCAAGTCGTCTTCAGTCCCGACGGGCGTTTCGTCGCCACGAGCTACCGGCTCGACCCCACGCAGGTGCAGGCGAGGGTGCAGGCCGCGCAGTCCGCGGCGAGGATCGACCCGAAGGAGTTGATGAAGATCGCGCAGCAGGCGGCGAAGAACTCGAAGAATAACCCGAACGCTTACACGCAAGCCTACGCGCAGTTGATGGCGGCCCGCATGGGCGGCTCGCAGACGGGCCTTGAGAGCCAGGTGAAAATCTGGGACACCTCGACCGGCAAAGAGGTGCGCTCGCTCTCGCTGCCGCCTGCTAACCCGTTCGTGCCGGGCATGGTCGAACACATCGCCTTCAGCGGCGACGGCCACACTCTCGCCGCCAGCACCTTCGGCACGCGCTCGGTCAGACTGTTTGACGTGACGACGGGGCAGCAGGTCGGCGAACTCGGCGCGTCGCCCGCGTCGGGCGCGCAAGGGGCATTCGGCGGCACGAGCATGGATGCCGGCGACGAGAGAGTAATTTCAATCGCCTTCAGTCCCGACGGTCATCTGGTCGCCGTCGGCGGCAAGACGAAGGAGAACAGCTTCGACCCTTCGGCGCTCGTGGCGTCGGCGCGCGCGCAGGGCGGGAAGCGGCCAACGTTCGACCCGAAGCAGTTGCAGAAGCAGATCATGGAAGGCGAGCACGCCGTCAGCACGGTAAAAATCTTTAACGCGTCGGGTGGTCAACAGGTGCTGAGCCTGAACCTGGGCGCGAACGACGCGAAGGCTCTGGCCTTCAGCTCCGACTCGCGCACGCTGGCCGCGGCCTCCGCCGACAGCACGATCAAGCTCTTCGACGCCGCTTCGGGCACTGAGCTGCACACGCTCGCGGGCGAAGGCGAGAACGTCAACTCGCTCGCCTTCAGCCCCGACGGTCGTCTGCTCGCCTCGACCTCGAACGAGGGCAGCACGGCCTTGTGGGACGCGAAGACGGGGGCGCGGCTCGCGACGCTCATCTCGGTCGGCGACGGCGGCGACTGGCTCGTCGTCACGCCCGACGGACTCTTCGACGGCTCGCCGTCGGCGTGGAATCAAATCCTCTGGCGCTTCGGCGGGAACACTTTTAACGTCGAGCCGGTCGAGACCTTCTTCAACGAGTTCTTCTACCCCGGTCTCCTCTCCGACATCGCCGCGGGCAAGCGCCCCCTCGCGCCGCGCGACATCGCCCTCATTGACCGGCGGCAGCCCGTCGTCGCACTCAAGTCGGGCGCGGGCGACAAAGTCTCGACGCGAACCGTCAACGTGAGCGTCGAGGTGACGGACGCGCCCGCGGGGGCGAAGGACGTGCGTCTGTTTCGCAACGGCTCGCTCGTCAAGGTCTGGCACGGCGACGTGCTCAAGGGGCAAGCGAGCGCGACGCTCGAAGCGACAGTGCCCGTCGTCGCCGGGGAGAACCGCTTCACCGCTTACGCCTTCAACAACGACAACGTCAAGAGCCACGACGCCGCGCTCGAAATCACGGGCGACGACACACTCAAGCGTGCCGGCACGGCGTACATCGTCGCCGTCGGCGTCAACTCATACGAGAACGCGCAGTACAATTTGAAGTACGCCGCGGCGGACGCGCAGGACTTCGCCGACGAGTTGAAGCGACAGGAGTCTCAACTCGGCAGGTACAGCAGCGTCGTGGTCGTGCCGCTTCTCGATTCGGAAGCGACGAAGGCCAACATTCTCGCCGCGCTCAGAATCCTCGCCGGCGATGCGAACGCCATGCCCGCGAACGCGCCGAAGTCGCTCGCCGCGCTCAAGCCCGCGCAGCCCGAAGACACTGTGGCCGTCTATTTCGCGGGCCACGGCACCGCGCAGCGAAACCGCTTCTACCTCATCCCGCACGACCTCGGCTACGCGGGCGGGCGCGACGAACTCGACGCCGCGGGCCTGCAAACCATTCTCTCGCACAGCATCTCCGACGAGGAGTTGCAGTCGGCATTCGAGGGGCTGGACGCGGGCCAACTCCTGTTCGTCATCGACGCGTGCAATTCGGGTCAGGCTCTTGAGGCAGAGGAGAAGCGGCGCGGGCCGATGAACTCGAAGGGGCTGGCGCAGTTGGCTTACGAGAAGGGGATGTACGTCCTGACCGCCGCGCAGAGCTATCAGGCGGCGCTCGAAGCGGCGCAGTTGGGGCATGGGCTTCTCACCTACGCGCTCGTCGAGGAAGGCATGAAGTCAATGTCCGCCGACGAGGAGCCGAAGGACGGAGTGTTGCAGGCGCGCGAGTGGCTCGACTACGCCGCGGAGCGCGTGCCCGCGATTCAGTTGGAGAAGATGAAGCAGGCGCGCGCGCTAAACCTCAACCTCTCTTTCGCCGAAGGCGACGACGCGAAAGCCGACACGGAGAAGCGCAACCTCCAACGACCGCGCGCCTTCTACCGCCGCGAGCTTGAGTCGAACCCGCTCGTCCTCGCCAGAAAACAGTGACGCGAGAGCGGCAGGCGTTGATCATTTGAACGCCTGCCGCTCTCGAGAGTGGGACTGATAACGAAAGTAAATTTCATTCGCTCGCCGGGATCGAAATCTACGGCTTCGTGAGTCGTGCCTCAAGTGCCTTGAGCAGCCTGGAGGTGGCGAGCACGTCCTTGTCGGCCCTGTGATTGCCGGCTTCGAGGCCGTACAGCGCGCAGGCCTCCGAGAGCGTCAGATTCTTCTTCGTCCCCACAATCCTTTTCACTAACTGCATCGCGCACCTCCAACCCCTCTCAGGAGAAGCCTGCCTGTGGCGCGCGCGCTCAGCCGTCAAAGCGCGGCAGTCGAAAGGCGCGTTGTACGCGATGAGCAGCTTGTTGTCTATTCGCGGGGCGACCGACATCCACACCTCGTCCCAGTAGGGCGCGCCTTCAAACTCCGCCCTTCCGAAGCGCTGCCCCTTCGTCGAACGGGGCAGCCTGTTAAAGACGGGGCGCACCAACGAGTGATAGACGATACGGCCTTCGCAGTCGCCGAGCGCGATCTCCACTATCTCGACTTCGGCCCCCGCGCCCACCGTCTCGGTGTCAACTATCAGCGAGCGCTCGTCGAACTCGTAGAGTTCGAGCGCCGGAGTGTAAGACTGTCTGACGTTGTAGAGCATGACCCCTTCGCCGTCCATTCTAACAGCGGGGCGGGTTGATTCCAGTCCAAGCCGGGAAGGTCAGCGCTCGTCAGGCCACGCCCCGGCGGATAAATTTCCACGAAACTTCTTGACCCGACATATCGTCTTAAGTAATCTATTGCTATGACACATATCTCCGAGATGTTCGACCGCGAGCTGAAAAAAGGCAGCGCGGAGTTGATGATCCTCTCGCTCGTCGAGGCGAGGCCCCGCCACGGCTACGAGATCAGCAAGCTCATCGAGGCGCGCTCGCGCGGCGTCGTGCGCTTCAACGTCGCGTCGCTTTACCCGTTGCTCTACCGTCTGGAGCAGCGCGGCTGGATCAAGGGGCGCTGGGTGGAGAAGGAGGGGCAGCGACGACGACGCTTCTACCGGCTCACGCCGGAGGGCAGAAGGATGCTGGCCGCGCAGCGCGACATCTGGCGCGAGTTCGTCGAGGCGATCAACCGAATCACGGGGGCGGAGAATGCCTGACTGGAAGTCTGAGGTCAGAAGCAGGCTGCGCGGCCTGCGGCTCGACCCCGCGCGCGAGGCCGAGATCGTCGAGGAGCTGACGCAGCACCTTGAGGATCGCTACGAGGAGTTGGTCGCGGGCGGCGCGGGCGAAGATGAAGCTTACGGGGCCGCGCTGCGCGAGTTGGACGAGAACGATTTTTTAGCCCAGGGGCTGCGTCGCGTCGAGCGCCGACCCCGCGGCCAGGACGTGGCGCTCGGCGCGCCGGGAAGGTCGAACGTGTTAACAGATTTCCTTCATGACTTACGTTACGCGGCGCGCGTGCTGGCGAAGAATCCCGGCTTCACCGCGGTCGCCGTGATCGCGCTGGCCGTCGGCGTCGGCGCGAACAGCGTCATCTTCAGCGCCGTGAACACAATCCTGCTGCGCCCGCTCCCCTTCAAAGACCCCGAACGCCTCGTGATGGTCTTCGAGGACAACACAAGGCACGGCTACCCGCACGACACGCCCGCGCCCGCGAACTTCATAGACTGGCGCGACCAGAACAAGGTCTTCGAAGGCGTGGCGGCGCTCGCCGACGTGAGCCTCAACCTGACGGGCGAGGGCGAGCCGGAGAGGCTCGACGGCAAGCGCGTCTCCGCGAGCCTCTTTCCCCTGCTCGGCGTCGAGCCGCAACTCGGTCGCTGGTTCGCGCCCGAAGAGGATCAGCCCGGCGCGAGCCGCGTCGTCATCCTGAGCCACGCGCTCTGGCAGAGACGTTTCGGCTCCGACGCGAGCATCGTCGGGAAGACGATCACGCTGAACGGCGCGGGCTTTTCCGTCGCGGGCGTGATGCCGGAGAGTTTCCAGTTCCCTACCCGCGAGGATCAATTCTGGATTCCAATCGCCTTCTCTCAAAACGAAGCGACGCGGCGCGGCTCGCATTACCTGCAAGTCGTCGCGCGTCTGAAGCCGGGCGTCTCGCTCGGACAGGCGCAGGCCGAGATGAGCGCCATCGCCGCACGACTTCAGCAGCAGTACCCGGACCAGAATACAGACCTCGGCGCGGCGGTCGTCCCCCTGCACGAACAGATGGTCGGCAACATGAGGACGGTTTTGCTAGTGCTGCTCGGCGCGGTCGGCTTCGTGCTGCTGATTGCGTGCGCCAACGTCGCTAATCTTTTGCTCGCGCGGGCGGCGGCGAGGCAGAAGGAGATCGCCACGCGCATCGCGCTCGGCGCGAGCCGGCTGCGGCTCGTCAGACAGTTTCTGACGGAGAGCGTCCTGCTGGCCGCGCTCGGCGGAGGCGTCGGCCTGCTGCTGTCCGTGTGGGGCGTGAGGTTGTTGAAGACTTTTATCCCTGACAACATTTCGCAGGCCAAAGAGATCACGGTTGACGTGAGAGTGCTTCTCTTCACGCTCGCCGTCTCGCTTCTGACCGGGCTGGTCTTCGGCATCGCGCCCGCGTTGCAGGCGACGAATTTCAACCTCAACGAGACTCTGAAAGAGGGCGGCAGGGGGCCTGCGTTGGGCGGGCGCGGCAACCGTGTGCGTCGAACGCTGGTCGTCGCGGAGGTCGCCGTCTCGCTCGTCCTGCTCATCGGCGCGGGGCTTCTCGTCAACAGCTTCTTGCGCCTGCGGGGCGTTGATCCGGGCTTTCGCACCGACCACCTTCTGACGATGAGCGTCACGCTGACGCCGCTGAAGTATCCCGACCACGCGCGACGTGAAGCGTTCTACACCGAGTTGATTAATCGCGTCGGGGCGCTGCCCGGCGTGAAGTCGGCAGCCGTCGCCAGCCAGATACCTCTGATCAAACAGGGCGACTCCGTCGGCGTCGTCTTCGAGGGGCGGCCACTGCCTGAGCCGGGCAAGGAGAACATCGTCGCGACCCGCGTCGTCAGCCCTCGATACTTCGAGACGATGGGCATACGTCTGCTGCGCGGTCGCGTCTTCAACGAACAGGACAGAGTCGGCTCGCCCGACGTGGCCGTCATCAGCGACTCGATGGCGCGTCGCTACTGGCCGGGCGAAGACCCTGTCGGCAAGCGCCTCTGCCCCGGAAGGCCGGAGACGCCGGACGACTGGGTGACGGTCGTCGGCGTCGTGGGCGACGTGCGACAGTACGGCCTCGACGCCGACCAGAAGCCGCAGATGTATCTCTCATACCAGCAGTCGGACTACTTCTCGCCGCGCCGGCTCGTCGTCAGCACGAGCGTCGAGCCGGAGAGCCTGGCGTCCGCGGTGCGCGGCGCGGTGTGGGCGATTGACCGCGACCAGCCGGTCTCCGACATCGAGACGATGGACGCGGTGCTGTCGGACTCGATAGCGCGCCAGCGATTCAGCGCGCTGCTGCTCGGCGTCTTCGGCCTCGTGGCGCTGCTGCTCGCCGCCGTCGGCATCTACGGCGTGATGAGCTACACG
>DASRCS010000313.1:0-14640 GCA_035652995.1 Pyrinomonadaceae bacterium | reverse complement strand
CGGGTAGAAAAGTTTTTCGTGCGGCGCGAGGTGCAGAACGGTCGCGCGCTGGCCGACGAGCGTCGGGTCATAGTCCTCGCTGACGAACTTGATGCCCGCGAACTGGCCCGCGACGTGCATCATCGCGCTCAACTGCGGGACGTAGGCGAGCGAGACGAGGAAGAGTCCGTGCAGCACGACCGAGAGCGCCACGAGCCGCGTCATCATCGGCCAGCGCGGCGCGCGGTTGATCTCGAATCTGTCGAAAAGTTCTGCCATCAGTTTAATTCCAAAGGCCCGCGGGCACGCCCCGGAAGCGCGTAACCTTAGACGCCTAACGTCCTCCGGGCGTTGCGGAATCCACACAAAAGTTAGCACTTCGCGGGCGCTTTCCACAAAGGCGCTGGGTTACAATCGCCACTCATGACACGCCCGCGCAAAGGCAAATCAGGGCGGCGACGCGGCCACCCGCAGCGAAGGGACGCGCGCCGCGACGACGAACGCGGCCCGCGCTTTGAAGACGAGCGCGAGCCGCATTCGCGCCAGCGCGACTCTCATCAACGACAGCACGACTCTCGTCAACACCCGGACGACTCGACGCGCCCGCGCGACTCTCGACAGCAATCGGGCGCACCCACGCGCGCCTCCGCCGCCGCGGCGGAAGACGCCTCGCGCGTGGCGGCGCGGCAGGCGCGCTCAAGACCTCTGCGCGAACTCCTCGAAGGCATCGGCACTCCCGAACCCGCGCCGTTTGAGCCAGACCCTTTTCAACTCGAAGCGCTCGCCGCGCTCGAATCGGACGACGTGCTCGTCACCGCGCCGACGGGCAGCGGCAAGACCTGGATCGCGCGCGAGGAGATTCGCCGCCTGCTCGCCGCGGGCAAACGCGCGTGGTACACGAGTCCGCTGAAGGCGCTCACGAACTCGAAGTACCACGAGTTCTGCGACGAGTTCGGCGCGGAGCGCGTCGGCATCCTCACCGGCGACCGCAAGGAAAAATCCGACGCGCCGCTCGTCGTCGGCACGACCGAGGTCTATCGCAACCAGCTCTTCGACGCGCTGCGCGGCGGCCAGCAACTTCAGGCCGACCTCGTCGTGCTCGACGAAGCGCACTACCTCGCCGACGAGGAGCGCGGCCACGTCTGGGAAGAGGCGATCATGCTGACGCCGCCGCGCGTGCGAATGCTCCTGCTCTCCGCGACGGTCGGGCGGGCCGAAGAGTTCGCCGACTGGATCGCCGAAGTCCGAGGCACGCGCGTCCGCGTCATCCCGCGGCCCGGCGCTCGGCCCGTGCCGCTACGCGCCGCGTTCCTCTACCCCGACGGCGGACTCACGCCTCTGTTCGACGAGCGCGGCCACTTCAATCAGGAGATCGCGCGCTTCATGCAGACTTCAAAGAGCCAGCAGCAGTCTTCGCGCGGTCGCTTCGGTCACTCCGGGCGAGGCGGTCACGGCGGTCAGTCGCGGCGGCCCGGACTGCCGGAGATGCCGCCTTCGATCCTCCTCGCCGCGCTCGGTTCATACGACCTTCTGCCCGCAATCGTCTTCCTCCCGACGCGCCGCCGCTGCGACGAGGCCGCCGCCGAAGCAGCCTTCGCGCCGCGCCGCGGCAGCAGCAGCCACGAGCGGCGCGAGGCGCGTCGCGCGGTACTCGAACGACTCGTCGAGCAGTACCCGGAGATGCGCCGCCACCGCCACTGGGACATCGTTCTCCGAGGCGGCGTCGCTTCGCATCACGCGGGACACATGCCCGCGTGGAAGCTCGCCATCGAACAACTGATGAGCGCGGGGCTGCTCGACGCCATCTTTGCGACGGCGACGGTCGCCGCGGGCGTTGACTTCCCGGCGCGCACTGTCGTGCTCGAAAACGTTGACGTAAGGACGGGCCACGGCTGGCGAGCGTTAACGGCCTCCGAGCTTCAGCAGATGACGGGGCGCGCCGGACGACGCGGGCGCGACCGCGTCGGCTTCGTCGTCGCCGCGCCCGGTCTTCATCAGAACCCGCAGAAGCTCGCCGCGCTTCTCGGCGCAGAACCCGACCCGCTCGAAAGCCAGTTCCGCGCGACCTACACGACACTGCTGAACCTGCTCGACGCCTACGGCACGTTCGCGCAGGTGCGCGACATCGCGGGCCGGAGCTTCGCGCGCCGCGCGGACGTTGCGGAACTCGCGCGGCTCGAAGAAGCGCGCGGCGAGGCCGAGCGGCGTCTGCGCTCGAAGCTCGCCGAGGCGGGCTGCGACCTTCCCGCCGAAGTCGCGCGCGGACTCGAACGGCTGGCGAGCGCGCGCTCGCGCCTGCTCGAAGACGCGCCGCAGACTCGAACCGAGTCGTTCATGCGCTGGCTCGACAAAGAGGTCGTGCCCGGTCGCGTCGTCGGCATCGGTCGCGGCAGCCGTCGTTTAGTTTTCGTCACCGAGCGGCGCGGCGACGGACTCGCGGGCGTGCGCGACAACGGTCGCCGCGTCACGCTCGCGCTCGAACGCGTCGGGCGCGTTTACGAAGAGACTTACAACCTCGACGAGCGCTCGCGCGAGGAGGCTTTCGAGAAGGTTCTGGCGAAGCAGGCGACGCCGCTGCGCGAGCCGCGCCTGCGCGACGCGCGTGCCGAGAGCGACGAGGCCGTCGCGCTCATCAACGACCTCATCGAGTCGCTTTCGTCCGACGGCGGCGAACGCGCGCGCTGCGAAGAGGCCCTGTGGGGGGTCGTTCAGGAGGCGGAAACAATCGAGCGTCTTGAGCGGCGCGCGGAAGGTTTGCGCGGCGAGGCCTGGGGGCCGTTCGAGCGCCGAGCGCGCGTGCTGCATCACTTCGGCTACCTCGACTTCTTCGCCGAGCGCGTCACCGAAAATGGACGCTGGCTCGCAGACCTCCGCCTCGACCGACCGCTCCTCGTCGGCGAGACCATCGGGCGCGGACTCTTCTCCTCGCTCGACGCGACGCGGGCCGCCGGGCTAATGGCCGCGCTCGCGGCGGACGCCGAGCGCGACTACGGCGAGTTGGAGTTGGACGACGCGCTCATCACGGCGCTCGCGCGCTTCGACCGCATCGCCTACGACGTGGCGAGCGTCGAGTGGCGGCACGAGATCGAACCCGCTCCCGAAATCAACTTCTCGGCGGCGGCGACCGCGGCGCGCTGGGCCGCAGGCGTTGACTGGGCCACGCTCGTCCGCCAGACGCGCGCCGAAGAGGGCGACCTCTTCCGAATGCTCTCGCGCACCGGCGAGTCGCTCCTGCAAATCTCCAACCTCCACGAATCGCACCCCGAAGCCGCGCGCATCGCCGAAGCAGCGGCAGCGGCAATCCTCCGCGAGCCTGTGCGCTCGGAGGCGACAATTTAGAGGTCGGAGGTCGGAGGTCGGAGGTCAGTAGCCGCGCCTAGCGCGCGCCCCATTTAATTCGCGGCGGGCGTCAGCAAAAGTTTTCACTGACCTCTGACCTCCGACCTCTGACCTCTCCCTTTGCCTTTTGACCGTCGCCTTCATTAAGATGGTTTGGCGCGGAACGGTCACGCGTGTTTGGCCGTATGGGTTCGTGTAAGGAGGTTTCAACACGAATGGCTGACAAGTATCAGAGGTACAAAGGCGGGAATTCGGTCTGCAACGCGCTGCGCTTTTTGTGCGACGCCTCGTTCGCGGTGCTGCCGCTCGACGCGGCGCACAAGCTGGGCGAGTTCGAGAAAAATATCTGGGGCGGAGTGCGCTGGTTCGCCGAGAAGAACGTCGAGTGGATTGACGAGAGCCTCGCCGCCGCCGACTGGCTGCGCGAAGAGTGGCGGCGGCGCAACGAGACGCACACGACGACGGCCAACGAAGGGCCGGAGACGGTTTAAGCTCTTAGCTCTTAGCTGTCGGCTTTTAGCTTTTCGTTCCGCGTGCGTCTCGGAGAATTTCGCGAGCCGTAGAATGCGAGTGACAAAAGCTAACGGCTAAGAGCTAACAGCTTCTTAAAATCATGCAAGTTCTGCTGGCCGAAGAGTACGGTTTCTGTTTCGGGGTCGAGCGCGCCGTGGAGATGGTCGAGGGCGCGCTCGCTGAAGGCGCAAAGGTGCGCACGCTGGGGCCGCTCATCCACAACACGCAGGAGATTCAGCGGCTCGAAGCCGAGGGCGTCCGCACGATAGGCGCGCCCGGCGAAGTCTCGGAGGGCGAGACCGCCGTCATCCGCGCGCACGGCGTCACGCCCGAAGTCCAGCGCGACCTCGAAGCGCGCGCCGAGCGCGTGATTGACGCGACCTGCCCGTTCGTCACGAAGGTTCAGAAACTCGCCGAGCGCGCCGCCGCCGAGGGACGCGACGTGGTCGTCGTCGGCAATCCCGACCACCCCGAAATGATCGGAGTCCGCGGCTACGCGCCGACGCGCGCGCACGTCGTCCGCGACGCGGGCGAGGTCGCCGCGCTCCCGCCGCTGCACGCGCCGCTCGTCGTCTCGCAGACGACCCTGAAGCTGAGCACGTTTCTCGAAGCCGCCGACGCCGTGCGCGCGAAGGCCGACTCGGAGCCGCAGGTCGTCAACACCATCTGCTCGGCGACGCGCGACCGGCAGGACGCCGCGCGCGCGCTGGCCGGGCACGTTGACGCCTTCTACATCATCGGCGGCAAGCATTCATCGAACAGCCTGAAGCTTCTCTCGGTCTGCAAGGAGCAGTGCGAGAAGAGTTTTCTCATCGAGACGCCCGACGAGATCAATCCCGAAGTCCTCCGCGACGCGGTGCGCGTCGGCGTGACCGCCGGGGCCTCGACGCCGAACTGGCTCATCGAACAGGTCGTCGCGCGGCTCAACGAGATCGGCAAACGATAAGGCAAAAGTAAAAAGGCAAGAGAGAAAGATAAAGAGGAGCGCGGCCCCTTCGTTAAGAATGAGGCCGCGCTTTTGTCTTCACTTTTGCCTTTTGCCTTCTTAAAAATCGTCCTCGTCCGCGTCAACCTGTTCGAGCGCGCTGACGACGAAGCGCGCCTCCTCGGACTCGTACTCGTCGGCCTGCGATTCGAGCGCGGCACGCGCAACGTCGGCGTCAACGGGGTCGCCGAGCAGCGCGACGAGGACTGCGGTCGGCAGTTGCAGCATCGCCTCCTGCGCGACGGCGCGCACCGACGGGTTCGTGTTCCGCGCCATCTCGCACAACTCGCTCGGCGCGAGCCGCGCGGTCATCACGTCGGCGATGGCGTCAACGCGCGCGTAGTCTCTCGCGCGCAGCGCACGTTCGAGAAGTTGCGCGAAGACCTCCGCGGAGCGCGCGCCGCTGCGCAGGACGCGCGCGCAGGTCTCGGCGACGCGGTCGAGTTCGCGCGACTGATCCGCGCTCAGTGCGTCGCCGCCCTTCTCGGCGGCGCGCTCGTCGAGGGCGGCGAGCAGGCGGCTCAACTCCCACTCGGAGCGCGCGTCGTATGCCGTGTCGGTGCGCTGCGTCGAAGGCGGCGGCGCGGCGGACAGCGCGCGCTCGACGAGGCTGCGCGTCGAGGGCCTCAAGCCCTGCCAAACGCTCACCACGCGCGCGCCGAAATCTTCAATCGTCATGCTCGAAAACTCTTCCCCGGCCCGGCGTGGGCCGAACGGCGATACTATAACAAATGCGTTGACGGGTGACGAGCGGGAAGTTGACGGAAAAGTCCGGGGTCGCGAGCCGCGAGTCTGAAGTCCTGAGATTCAAGTCGGCTCCACTCGAATCACCCTGAGTTTGACTTCAGGCCCTCGACTTCAAACTCCAGACTCACGACTCCAGACTTCTTTTGAGTATCTCGATTCCGCCGTGGGCGACGGCGAGCATGACGCAGTCTTCGCCCGTCTCTTCGAGCGCGGTGGGGGCGTGCGCGGAGCCTGCTTCGTTGAGGACGTAGTCGCCCGCGCGGTGCAGGCCGCGCGCGTCGGCGTAGCCGCCTTGCAGGACGAATACCTCCTCGACGCCGACGTGGCGGTGCGCCGGGTACGAGCAGCCCGGCTCCATCCGTATCAAAACGGTCGCGTCGCCCGTCGCCTCGTCGCGCCGGAGAAAGTGCAGGTGTATGCCTTCGTACCTCGTCGCGCGCCAGTTGATTTTCGAGAAGTCAATCATGGTTTTCAGTTTTGAGTTTTCAGTTTTCAGCCGGCAACTTTCAACCGTGTTCTATCACCGGCCCCGGCCAGTGAAATTTATCCGGCGGCAACGAAGTCTGAAAACTGAAAACTCAAAACTGAAAACCGCTTAGCCGTTGTGATCGATGATCTCGGTGATGGCGGAGAAGGGAATCTTGACGACTTCGCCGTCGGCGCGTTCGATCTTGACGCTGGGGCGCGTGAGCGCCTGCGTCTGCTTGAGGCTGCGGACGAGGCCGCGCACGCGCGCGCCCGTCTCGGTGACGATCTCGACGTTGTCTTTTCCGTAGAGCGGCTGGAGGGCCGCGAGGGCTTTGGTCACTTCCACTTCCGTTCTCCTTAAAGGGCGTGTGTTCAAAAGTGTGCGGTCGAGTCTTCGGCGCGGCGGTCGGAGCGAACGCCTGTCACGCGCGACTGCTTCCGACTGCCGACGGCCCGCCGCTCGCTTCGGGAAGGGCACGCGCCGTGCCGCTCCGCCGTCCGCTCGCGCGGCCCGAACGCGCGGGATAGAATGTCGCGCCGCCGTTGATTTAAACGGTGCGCCAAGTCTAAGTCCTTCGCCTTCGGCGATGCAACCGCGGCGCTCCGACAGGCGTATATTCATAGCACAAGCCGCCGGGACGGAAGCGAGGGCGGGCACTCCACCGAGTTGAATAATCATGATGAACGAAAACAGAGAAGTCTGGACGGGGGCGGAGAACGCGGGCACGATCAACTGTCCGAGCTGCGGCGCGACGCTCGTCGCGGGACTGCGCTTCTGCCGGATGTGCGGCTACCGCCTCGGCGAAGGCGTCGAGGAGTACGTCGCCACGCAGCGGCTCGGCCCGCACGCGCCGCGCGTCGCCGCGCCGCAGAGCGCGACCGACCCGTTCGCCGCGCGCGCCACCTGGGGCCACGCGCCGCTTCAGCCGAACAGCACGGCTTCGCTCGGCCAATGGCCCGACGCAGAACCTTCTCCACGGCCCCGGCGCTTCTCGTGCAGGCCGCGGCGCGGGAACTGGATGGTCTGGATGATCGTGATGATCGTGCTGATGGGCAGCGGCGCTCTGCCCTTCACGTTCAAGTCGTCGGGCGGCGGCGCGGCGGCGTCCAAATCTTTCCTCGGCGTTGACGGCTTCGACACAGCCGAAGGCGGCGGCGCGCGCGTGCAAGGCATCGCGGGGCCGAACACCCCCTTCGTCAACGCCGGACTGATCGGCGGCGACATCATCACGAGCTTCGACGGCAAGCGGGTGACGGACGCCGGCGCGATGAGCAGGATTCTCGCCGAGACGCCGCCGGGGAAGACCGTCGAGGTCACGTACATTCGCGACAACGCGCCGGGTAAAACGTCGCTGACCACGATGGCGGGGAAGGACTTTCAGGGCATGAGCGCCTTCGACGCTCGCCCCGGCGGCGAGGGCGACATCGAGATCAGCACGCGCAGACTCGAACGCGTCCTCGTGCCGTCGCTGAACATCTACGGCGTGAAGGTGAACAGCATAGACCGCAACGGCCCGGCTGACCTCTACGGGATGAAGGAGGGCGACATCGTCATCAAGTTCGGCGACTACCTCATCCGCACGCCGGGCGACCTGCGCTACCGCGTTGACGAGGCCGTGCCCGGCAGCATCGTGAAGGTCTTGGTCGTGCGCGGGGCCGAGCAGTTGGAAATTCCTCTGAAGATCGGCAGGAGTAAAAACTAACGGCGGCGGTCGGGCGCGACGACGCGACTCAGCCGCGCGGCGCGACGTACTCGCGCAGTCGTGCCTCCATCTCGCGGCGCACGTCCTCTCGATCCTCTTCCGGTTCGTCCGGCTCGAACAACTCGAACAGAGCGTAGGGCGGCTCGGAGACGAGTCGTAATTCCCAAGCCTCGCGCCCTCCCGCAGCGGCGCGCGTGAACCACATCGCGTCCGCCTCCGACTCGGCGACCGCGACGCCCTCGAACGTCGTCGCGACTTCGCCCGATTCGCCGCGCGCGTCGCCGCCCGTTGATCCGCGCAACTCTTCGAGCGTCTCCGCGGCGGCCAGCACGCGCACGAGTCGCCAGCCGTGCCTTCGGTACGTCGCCAGAACGTCCTGAAATTTTTTGAGCCGACTCACCCCGCTCGCCTCGCCGCTTCCGCGTGTCCGTGTTAATTTCTCATCCTAAACTCACGGACGCGGGAGAGACAAACGACAGAGGCATGGGCGCGGGCGAGACGAGAGAGAAGGGCGCGGGGACAAAATTTCGAGACACGCTCACGCGGGCGCTCGCGCGGCGCGGCCAGAGCCTCGAAGACTTCTGCGGCGCGGATGACCCCGTCGCGCACCGCCTGCTCGAAGAGTACGGCGCGATGTTCGTCGCCGAGGGCGTGAGCCTCCCGCGACGTTGCGTCTTCGAGAGCGAGGCGGAGGTCGAGAGCTTTCAGAAAGAGGCCGGCTGGCGGGCGGAGAGTTTCGGCGGCGCGAAGGTCGAGTTGCAGCCCGCGGCGATGGAGGCGCTCCTGCTCGCGCGTGAAGACGCGCGCTCTCGCGGACTCGACATCACGCCGCGCGGCGGGAGCGAGGCGGCGCGGCGCGGCTTCGAGGACACTCTGCGGCTCTGGCGCTCGCGCCTCGAACCCGCGCTCGAACACTGGCGCGCCGAAGGGCAAATCGCGGACGAAGAGGCCGTGCGCTTGCGCGGCCTGCCGCGCCGCGAGCAGGTCGCGGGGGTGCTCGAACTCGAAGCGCGCGGCATCTTCTTCAGCAAGGATTTCAGCAAGAGCATCCTGCGCTCGGTCGCCGCGCCCGGCGCTTCGCAGCACCTCGCGATGCTCGCCTTCGACGCCGCGGAGTTCGCCGACCCGCGCGTGCGCGCGTCGCTCGCGCGCCGCGGCTGGTTTCAGACCGTGCTGAGCGACCTGCCGCACTTCACTTACCTCGGCCTCGAAGAGTCCGAGCTTCCCACGCGCGGCCTGCGGCGCGTCGAAGAGTGCGGCCAGACTTTCTGGATACCCGACGTGAGTGATGAGTGATAAGAAAATGCGGACACAAATTCTTATCACTCATCACTCATCACTCATCACTTCTTGCGCCCTTTACTTTTTCCCTCGTTTGTGAGAAAGACTTGTCGCCACGCGTCGAGCTTTTTCGAGCTTGCCCTTTTGGAGAAGACTTCCGGCTTGGCCCGAATTTTTGCCGTGACAAGTTGAGTTCAAACGACGACGCCCGGAGACGGCGTCAGAAGATTTAGCCTTAAAGGAGATAAACATGATCGCTTGTCCTTCATGCGGAGCCGAAAACGTCGAAGGCACACGCTTCTGCGTCAAGTGCGGGACGACCCTGCCCGCCGCCGCCCCCGCGCCCGAGTCCTGGCGTCAGAGCGGAGACCTCGGACAGCAGCAGCAGTCGTACCAGTCGGGCGGCTACACTCCGCCGACTCCCCCGCAGTCGTCCTTCCCGGCCTACAACCAGTCGCAGACGCCGAGCTACCAGCAGCCCGCCGTCGGCGGCAGCCAGCCGATGCACCCCGCCGTGCCGGCCATCGTCAGCCTTTTCCTGCCGGGCATCGGCCTGCTGTTCGTGCCCGGCAAGGCCGGACTCGGCATCGGCATCTTCGTCGGGACGATTGTGTACGTCATCATCGCGACGATCCTGTCGTTCGTCTTCATCGGCTTCTGCCTCTTCATCGCGATGCCGCTCATCAACGTCGCCGCGGCCATCCACAGTTGGGACGAGGCGGCGAAGGCTTCGAACGGGCAGTTCCAGCCGCTCCTCTTCAAATAGGGCGGGCCGGACGCGCGCGAACTTAGAGAGCCTGTGTCTCTGCTTTACCGAGCGCTGATGTACGCGGGGAGTTGGTTCTGCCTGCAACTCCCCACGCACTCGCCGCACCTGTTCGGCGTGCAGATGCCTTTGTGCTGGCGCTGCACGGGGATACTCTTCGGCGCGCTCGCGCTCTTCTCCTGGATGCTGGCGAGGAAAAGGCTGCCTCCTCTCCTCGTCTGCGTCCTGCTCTCCCTCCTTCTCCCGCTCGACGTGCTCCACGCCGCCCTAACGCACGGCGACGGCGACAACGCGCGACGCCTCGTGACGGGACTCCTCTGGGGCTTCTGCACCGGGGCGGCGGCGCTGCAACTGCTCCGGCTCTTGTCGCTGCGGCTCGCGCGTGCGAAGTCGTATCGAGCTTCCGCGCGGGCTTGAAGTCGCGTCGGAAATCACTTGCGCCTTCCGGCGAAAGTGCTAAACTCTCGCCTGTCCGGTCGTCTCGGAGCGCCGGATTCGCGAGAAGCGTTTCTCCCCAAGAAAACCGGAACGACAGCCCCGTTAAAGTTTCACCGAGCGCCGCCGTGGCCGCCCTCGTCTCTTTCTTCTCAACGCCTCCTCGCCTTGAGAGCGAAAGCAAAAACGCGAGCGGTCGGCGGTGAGCCTTCTTTCCCGAACGAGAGGGTCAACAAGGATGGACACCCCCCAGATCATCGCCGGGCGGTTTCGCGTCGAGTGCGAAATCGGCAGGGGCGGCATGGGCACGGTTTACCGCGCCTCGCACCTCGGCTTGGAGCGCCCCGTCGCAATTAAAATCCTGAAACAAGAGTTCGCCTCGCACCCGGAAGTCGCCGAGCGCTTCATGCGCGAGGCGCGCACGATGGCGCGGCTCAAACACACGCGCGCCGCGATGATCTTCGACGCCGGACACCTGGCCGACGGTCGCCCCTTCATCGTCATGGAGTACGTCGAAGGCTCGACGCTCGCCGAGACGCTGACGCGCGAGGGCACGTTCGCGCCGGAGCGCGCCGTGCGCGTCGCGGCGGAAATCTGCGACGTGCTCGCCGAGGCGCACGCTCTCGGCATCGTCCACCGCGACCTCAAGCCGTCGAACATCATCCTGAACGAGCGCGGCGTCTGCGTGCTGGACTTCGGCATCGCGAAGGTCTTGCAGGACTCGACCGAGGTGACGCGCACGCACGCGACGACCGAGTCGGGACTCGTCATCGGCACGCCGCGCTACATGTCGCCCGAACAGTGCCTCGGCCACAGGGTCGGCCCGGCGAGCGATCTTTACAGCGTCGGCGTGCTGCTCTACGAGATGCTCGCCGGGCGGCCTCCCTTCACGGACACGCTCTCGTCCGCAGTGCTCGTCAAGCAGGCGACGACCCCGCCGCCGTCTCTGCTCGCGCTGCGGCCAGACCTCCCGCGCTCGCTCGTGCTCGCAGTCCACGCGCTGCTCGCGAAGAACCCGGCGCACCGCCCCGCGAGCGCGTCCGAGGCGCGGCGCATACTCGAACGCAGCGTCGTTCAGGAGCGCCGCCCGGCGGCGACCGACGCGCAGGAGCCTTTCGCCTCGACCGTCGCCGCGCTCGACTCTGGCCGCTACACCTTCACGCGCGTCGCCACGCTCTTCGCGCTGCTCTCGATGGTCTGCGCGGTGCTGGTCGTCTGGTCGGCGAGCGCCGGTCAGGACGGCGCGACGGCGAACGCGCTCAAGGAGGCCGCGCGCGACCCCGCCGCGCTCTCGACCTCCTTCATGCCGCGCGCGCAGCACGCGCGCAAGCGAGCGCATCAATAGATTCCGAAGCCGCCGCGAGTCTTTACAGAACTCGCGCGGCAGCACAGAATTTGTGCGAGCCTGAGCGCAAACTAAAGCCGCGCCGCCCGTGATGAAAACGGGCGGCGCGGCTTGTATAAAAGCACTGACCTCTGACCTCCGACCTCTCTCCTCAGTGCTTAAAAATTTTCTTGATGTCCGGGCCGAACTCTCTGAAGACGACGTTGTTGATCGCGTCGTCCACGAGCTGCCAGCCGAAGCGTTGGAAAGTCGGGCCGGTGCCGATGCGGTTGTGGTCGGGCGTCGAATGCTCCCAGATGTTCGCCATCGCGCTCGCCGTCATGTCGCCCGCGAGCAGGGAGTAGTTGGGCTGGAGGCTCCCGTTGTCGCCGCGCGTGACGAAGACGCGGCTCACGGCGTGCTTCAGACGCTCGCCGCGCTTCTTGCTCTGCGAAGACTCGTAGCGCGGGTCCTGGCGGAGCAGCGCCGGGTAGAAGCCGTAGGCGAAGAGGGCCTTTGTGCTGCCGGTCGCGAAGTTGCGGGCGGTGCGCGAACCCCAGTCGGCGAAAGCGTCGCCGGTCGTCTTCGCCGGCGGCTTGTCGTCGCGCCACTCGGTGTAGGCCGCCGAGAGCGCGCTCGTCGCGTAGGGCACGGGGCTGAAGAACGCGTGTCGGAACGCGCGCGAGATTTTTTTGTCGGCGGTCAGCGGCGCGCGCGCGGCACCTGACTGCGGCGCGGCCAGCGCGCCCTTTTGCGCCGCCCCCGACTGCGAGTCCTGCGTCGCGCCCGCCGCGCGGCTCGCGTCCTGCGCGCAGACTGACAGCGCGGCGATGAGAACCATTGCCGGCGCGAGCAGCGCGCGGCCTGTGCTTGAGATAATCTTCGACAACTCTACTTTCCTCCGGTTCGTTGACAGACGGAACGAGGCTGTTTGCGAGGGCAGCCGTCGTTGATTCTTAATCCGTGCGCGCAAGTTTTGCAATCCGCATTCCGCGGTCACAAAGCTCGCGGCGTGAAATCCGCGTCGCAGCCCTCGACCGCGAATTGCCCTGAAAAGTGAAGAGGAATAGAATCCTCACTCGCCTAAGAGCCGCGCGTGCCGCCGCGCGCGTTCGCGTCCTGAAGAATTCGGCGCGGGTACGCCTCCGTCCTTATACCGGACGCAAGCTTTGCCCGACGGGAGACTCGAAATGTACTTCAAGCAATTCTACCTCGGATGTCTCGCGCACGCCTCTTACCTCGTCGGCTCGGAGGGCGAGGCCGCGGTCGTTGACCCGCAGCGCGACGTTGACGAGTACGTCGCCGAGGCCGGGGCGCAGGGGCTGAGGATAAAGTACGTCGTCGAGACTCACCTGCACGCGGACTTCGTCAGCGGCCACCGCGAACTCGCCGCGCGCACGGGAGCCGAAATCGTCTTCGGCTCGAAGGCCGGCGCGCGCTTTCCTCACCGCGCGGTCGGCGACGGCGACGAGGTCAGAGTCGGCAGGGTCGTGCTGCGCTTCATCGAGACGCCCGGCCACACGCCCGAAAGCATCTCCGTCCTCGTCGTTGACACCGAAGTCTCGCCGGAGCCGCAGAAGGTTCTCACCGGCGACACGCTCTTCGTCGGCGACGTGGGGCGGCCAGACCTCGCGGGCGCGCGCGGCTACACGCCGGAGGCGATGGCCGGACTCATGTACGACAGCCTGCACGAAAAACTTTTGAAGCTCGACGATGCGGTCGAGGTCTGGCCCGCGCACGGGGCCGGCTCGATGTGCGGACGAAACATCTCGAAGGAGACTTCTTCGACCATCGGCCAGCAGCGCCGCTTCAACTACGCGCTCGCGCCGATGCCGAAGGACGAGTTCGTGCGCTTGATGACCGCCGACCTGCCCGAAGCGCCCGCCTACTTTCCCGTTGACGCCGAGATCAACCGCGAGGGCGCGTCGTCGCTCACGGACATCCGACGACCCGCGGCGCTCCTCGCGCAGCAGGTCGCCGCTTACTCGAACGTCGGCTACCTCGTGCTAGACGTGCGCGCGGCTTCGGAGTTCGGCGCGGGACACGTCCCCGGCGCGCTCAACATCGGACTCGGCGGGCAGTTCGCCTCTTGGGCGGGCGCGCTCGTCCCGCTCGGCACGCCCTTGATCCTCGTCGCCGCGACGGACGAGCAGGTTGACGAGGCCGTGACGAGGCTCGCGCGCGTCGGCCACGAGTCGGTGCGCGGCTACCTGCGCGGCGGCATGGGCGCGTGGTGCGCCGCCGGCTTCGAGACCGACTGCGTCACACAAATTTCGGTCGCCGACCTTCGGCGGATGCTCGACGAGACAGCCGACCTGCAAGTGCTCGACGTTCGACGCCCCGCCGAGTACGCCGCGGGCCACGCTCCGCGCGCGGCGAGCGCGCCGCTCGGCCCGCGCCTGAAGGAAGAGGCCGCGCGACTCGACCTCGCGCGCCCCGTCGCGATCATCTGTGCGGGCGGCTATCGTTCGAGCGCGGCCACGAGCATCCTTCAGCCGCTCGGCTTTCACCGGCTCTACAACGTCGAGGGCGGCACGGGCGCGTGGGTCGCCGCGGGCTACCCCGTCGAGAAGCCGAGCGCCGCGATTTAACAAAGCCTGTTCAATAATTCTGTAGGGGGGGCAGGGCTTGTCCCTGCCCGTCCTACCTCCAAAGAATCAAAGCGGGAAGGGACAAGCCCTGCCCCTACATCTCTCGCGCAAGACTTCGCAATCTGCGAAGCCTCTCGCCCGCGCTCGCCATTTGCAACGAGCCGCCCGGCTCGAATCCCGAAAACTACACACAAACGGTTTGCCGCCGACGCGGCATGACGATTGATGAACTTCGTTCGTGAAGGCGCTCGATAAAGAGCGACGCGAAGGAGGCGCTGGTCATGTCGAAGGGGCGAATCGTTCTCGCGGGCGGGAGCGGCTTTCTCGGTCGCGCTCTGGCGGAAGAGTTTTCAGGCGCGGGCTACGAGGTCGTCGTCCTCACGCGCAAGGCCGGAAAGAGTTTCAAAGGCGCGCGCGAGGTCGAGTGGGACGGTCGAACGGTTGGCTTCTGGGCGCGCGAGCTTGAGGGCGCGGCGGCGGTCGTCAACCTCGCGGGCCGGAGCGTTGAC
>DASRCS010000312.1:0-39304 GCA_035652995.1 Pyrinomonadaceae bacterium | reverse complement strand
GCGCTATCGCAATCGCAGGAAGCGGTTTTCGTTACGCTTCAACCTGATCGCCGGGCTGTACAACTATGAACTCGGCCACGGCTAATCACTTTCGCAAGAGGTCTATTATATTATAGGGGGGTATTTTACCCCCTACCCCCTTGAAGGCCGGAGCAAATATAGCTTAATGATTAAATGAGTTTGGTCTTGCTTGTAGTTGTCTAAGGGTATGGCTGCTCTATTTGGTGAAGTGGCAATTCGATTCCCGAAAATATTTTTATTATTTTCTCTCAAACTGTTCGCCTCATTTTCTTCTTAATATCCCTTTACCTTCTTACTCTCTTACAAGCCTGCTTAAATACTTGCTCCATAACTGTATCAGGAATTATATAATCCGTAGTATGTAGATTATAGTCATCAACAACCTTTCCATTTTTATAATCAATCAACTTAAGTGTTTTACTTGTATTCTCGGTACAATTAAATTCATGCAGAGCTAATGTTTCTTTCTTATCTAGCGGCTTATCTGCGGCTGCTAACCTAACGTCTCCTTCATCATCTTTAAGACCTGAGAAATCAAAATCATCTATTGTCATTTTCACCCAAACTCTTATGATTCTTTTCTTAGCATTTACTACTACCCTGTTAGAGTTGATATACCACCTGACATATTCATCTTTATTCTGCTGGTCTGTTACATGAATCCACTTCGATTTATCTTGCTGCCCCTGCCCAAAACAAAGAGAGCTAAAGCCAATAACCAAACAAAGCAGCAAACTCCATTTCCTCATCTTCTTTTCCCTTCAATTTCTCAAGTCGCCTAACCTCGTTACTGATAAACTTTTCAAGAGGCGAGCCAGCAAATTGTTTGCATGATTATTTCTGCTTCATTAGTATCTCTTCGTTTGGAGTTTGTTCTTATAAATCTCCTATTGTGATTAAAGCGCCTCATCAGAGTTCAAGATGATGTGCGCCGCTAAGGAGCAATTTAGAAAGCTCCTAGCGGAACAAAGTTGCGGTGAGATTTTAGCTGCATTTGCAGCTAGAGACAAGAAAAGTTCTTTTAGAACTTCCCTGTCAGGAGGCGAATCCTGATGGGGAAATATCCGAGACGTAAGCAAAAGCGTCTAGCTGAAAAACTTCTCAAAATTCGCCTTGCTCTTAATCTTTCACAGAATGAGATGCTGAGGCATTTAGGACTTGAAGTTGAGATTTCGAGAACGAATATTTCTAACTACGAATTAGGCCAGCGTGAGCCACCGCTTTATGTTCTCTTGGCTTATGCGAGAGCAGCAAATGTATGGTTAGATTTTATTGTTGATGATGAGTTGGAGTTGCCAAAGAAGATTCTGAGTTTGAAAAGGAATGAAGGTATTAAAAAGAAAATCAATACTCCAAAGAGGAGATATTGAGAAAAAGATTAGACGTTAGGTTGTACAAGACAAGAGTTAAATGAACATATTATTTACCTTTACTCTTATATCATCACAAAGACTCAAACAGTCATCAACATAATTCTTAGCATCCTCTGGCGATAGAAATTTTTTAATCGTTTGTTTATGTGCATATTCTCCTCGTTCTTTAGCCAACTGGTTCAGTGAGTTTTTAAGCTTTATGTCATCTTTAACATCAACCGCGACGGGTATCATCAGTTTTCTAAGGTAAGTAATCGAGGCTCCATGATTTTTATGAACATCGTTTGAATGCCTTTTCACCGCCTCTTCAAAAACCGGTCTCAAATAATCAAAACATTTCTTTTCCGAATTTCTCTCGTCTGTATCAACATCAATGTGAAGACGATAGTTACAAACTAAAGCAGTTAAAGTATCAGAGTTTTTTTTCTTATAAACCCATTCATCAAAGCTCAATGACATTACTTTAAGTGAAACTGATTCAAAAAATTCCTCGATTGCAGCATGGGAGAGAACGCAGTAAGCCTTTACATCATATTCATATTCTGCCGGAGTTGCTAAGGGGTTTACAGACGGCAAGAATGGTTTGATGAACTTAGCCTCTAAAGAGCTAATGTGAGCTTCTAGTTCGGAGTGAAGTTTATCGAAGTCACTCATACCATTATGCGCTAAGAGTTTAGGATAATAGGTATTTCTTTGATTCTTTTACCAAACGTCTTATTGATAAATGTTCTAAATAACTTGAATCTATTTTGATAGTTTTCGAGATTACTTGTAGAGATTCTTATAGACTCCCTGAATTCATAATTAGAAGAGCAAAAATCTTTGAATGCTTTAATGAATTTGGTTCTATTATTCTTTACTTCCTGCTCTTCCAAAAAAGTAAAGTAATATGCTTCTACTTCAAACAAAACTTTGTTAAGTACGCCTTCCCATTTGCCAGCGGTGTATTTATGTCCTATCGGCTCATTGCCAAAGGCTATATTTAATAACCTTATTGATTTATTGAATTTATTATATAGTTCTTCTACAGTGATGCGGTAATTGTCCCAATCACCGTTAATTCGCCCCATTGCGCTATCTAAAAATTTCTTCAAATTGCCTTTATATGTTTTACCGAATAATGTGAAGGCAATGAAGCGCAGTATCAATTCTATATCCCGCAATCTTGCATCAGGCTCATCGAGCTTTAGAATTGCATGAATTGGTTGGACATCATTTGTTATCTGCATTAAATAGTCAGCGAACTCACCCTTATTTAGAACTTGGCGTAGCTCTTGGGTGCTTAGTGGTACAGACCCAGTATTTAATCTATAAAAAATGTCATAGAGAACATCATCTTCGGAGTAATTTGATATAATTGTGCATCGAATGTCAGCGTTCATAAACTCTCTAAGCTCATTATCAAAACGTGGCTCTTTATTTATTCTGACGAAATCAATTCCATTTAAGTCTTTTCTTATATCTAGCTTTGCAAGAGAGGGGCGTTTCCAGTATGAAATCTTCGGGTCTATGAATCCGGCAATGGTCAGTAATCTTTGCTTGCCATCAATGACAATAAATGATTTCTTCTTCTGAGGATGCTCAGCTAAAACTATCTCAGGTACAGGATTCCCAATAATAAGTGACTCTATAAGCCTACTTCTTTTATCGTCCGTCCAAGCATTCCTTCGCTGAAACTGAGGATTTAGGTCAATATTCTTTTGCTCTATCTGATTATAGATTGTTTCAATAGTCCAATCTCTGGAATAGACAACCAATGAACTCAAATCAGTAGGTTGAATTCCTTCAAGTACGTCTTCATTCCAATCCATTGCTTCAGAAGTAGTCATAGTCACCCCTTTAGATAGATTCAATTAGCGCTCCAAACTTCTGGCCGATGCGATTGTAGAACTATCTCGCGGGAAGAACTGTAATTAATTTGTAGAATCCATTTCAAATGCAAAATCCCTAAACTCAATCGAAAAATTTTCTTGCTTGTGATATTCGTCTATATCTAGTTTTATTTTGAGGCGAGCAACTTTCACAGACATATCGGAGAACACGCTAAACGCGAACCAACCTTGTATGGTCGCTCCGCTTTTTATTACACTGACTGGAGGTATTCTATTTTCCACAGAATGCGGTTCTGATTTGCCATCAATACTTGAATACAACGGAGACATCGCATTTCCTAGATCATCTACTAAGACTGTCTCGTCAGGGTTAGGAGTAATAACAGCCTCTGGCCCATTATCTGTAATATTAAAAGTGCAAGTAACTTCATACTGCTTTCTTACACACCCCAATAACTCAATTTTGAAAAAAGCAAACTGCTGAGTCATAGATGTAGGTGTGGCTGAACGAGACTCTGGCGTATCTCTGTTCGCTGTTACTTGCTGCATCAATTCAATTATTTTCTTTTTCACCCTTCCTTTTTTTAGTTGAATCAAACCATTTGCGGACACATCAAAATTAGTAGGTGAAGTTTGGATAGCACGAATTATTACGGCATCGTCAACCTTCTCCTTCGTCATATTAATAATGTCAATGTTGGTTAGGGGTTGTTTTTTATTTTGGGCGTAGATTGAGGGGAGAAAAAGACAGAGAAGACCAACGACGATAAGCGACGCTGCTTTGTAGGATTGCGAGATAAGGCAGGACATTCTAAACCTCCGTAGAAAATTCGTTGTTGATAACCCGTGAGCGCATCGCTTATATAATCTAACTTTTGGGGATTATATACTTGACAAAAGTTAGTCACTCCGCTAAAATCCTCTCATGAAGCGGCAAGGCTCATTCCTTCTTAGGCTTATCGGCGGATTCGGACTTCTCAATCTCCCGCTCGATGTCCTGTTTGATTGAGTCTATTAGCTTCTTAGTGGGCACGCGCTCGATAGGCCGCCCCGATGCCCGAAGGTTGCGAGGTGACTTCTTATGACCCTTATTGACGTTCATACGCTGTTCTCCACTGACGAAAAATGCCGCGAGATTCTAAAGCGCCTCCGCTGGCCTAACGGCGTCGAGTGCCAGCGATGCAAGGGCAAGGCCGTCGAGCTTGAGACCGAAAAGCAACTGTTCTACTGCGGCGAGTGCGACTATCAGTTCACCGTCACGTCGGGCACTATCTTTCACGATACGCACTTGCCGTTGCTCAAGTGGTTCGTCGCCGTCTATCTCCTGTGCGAGTCGCGCAAGGGGATGTCTGCCAATCAGATTAAGCGCACGCTCGGCATCAGCTACAAGACGGCGTGGTATCTCTGTCACCGCATCCGCCGCGCGATGCGCGAGACAGACCGCGCCATGCTTGATGGCACGGTAGAAATGGACGAAACCTTCGTCGGCGGCAAGGCGAAGAATATGCACGCCAAAGACCGCGCGAAGAAAATTCAGGGGCGCGGCAAGGTCGGCAAAGAGGTCGTTATCGGCATCCGCCAGCGCAACGGCGACTTGTATTTCTTCCATGCCGAAGACGTGACTTCGGGCACACTCGCCAAGTTCATCCGCGAGAACGTCAGCCAAGACGTTGACGTGATTATCACCGACGACTTCAAGGCGTATAACGGCGCGGTCGGCGGCCTCAAGCATAAGACCGTGAACCACAGCGGCGGCGTCTATGTTGACGGGGAGAGTCATACGAACACCGTTGAAAGTGCCTTCTCACTTTTGAAGCGCGGCATCACGGGAACGTGGCACAACATCAGCGCGAAGCACCTGCCCGCGTACCTTGACGAGATGACGTTCCGCTTCAATCGGCGGAAGCGTTCCGATCTATTCATTGACACTCTGCGGTACATGGTCACGGCTGACCCTCTGACTTTTCAGACTCTGACTGCTTAGAATCTTTCGGATTCCAGAAATCCGGCACGCGCATGTCAAGATTCGGCGGAATGGGTGGCTGGCCTTCGGTCTCCCATAACTGCCGCAATTTCGGTACTTCTTCAAGTTCGAGCATCCCGCCTTTGCCGTCAGACGTTACGCTCATGAACAGTGTTCCTTTACCAACCCCCAACGAACATTCCGACATGAATTTTGCTTCAGCCACGTGATACAAAATCTGCTTAAATGGCATTACGCTGTGAATGCGGCGGAACAAAAGGCTGCTCAGTGCCGCCTCTGCTCCAGAACCGATGCACCAGAAACCGATGGAGTCATAATGGTTTTCTACGCCGGGCGGCGTCACTGTAAAGATGTGGGGCTTCCCGTCGGGATCAAAACCGCCGACCAAAAATTCACAGTCGAAGTCGAAGTCTTGAATCCTACGCTGCATGTCCGCGAGGCTGGCGCTTTGGCCGGTTGTCAAATGTCCGACGAACATTCGCATGTCTAATCCGAAAGGACTTAGCACCGCCTGCTCAGCGAGCCTCGCGCGCTCCGCTTGATATACGCTTACGAATGCAGCCGATACTGCCGAAATGTCGGCGTCAGCGTGGGATGACAATGCCGCCCTGACCTTCTGTAATATCGGAGGCACTAACGTTACCGTACCCGCCCATACTGCAAACCAGCGTTTATGAACCAAATAACCCTTCACAACGAGCGGAAGGTCTGCCGTCCTGATGCCGACACTCATCATCTGGTCTGTGGCGAAGATGATGGAGTTACCCTTATCACTCACTGCCGCGATTCCAACAGTCATACCTAACCCCCATTCAGCCGGTGTCTTCCGGCGTCTTTTGGGGTACACTACTCCTGCTAGGTTACTTTTGTCAAAGTAATAATCCCCTAACTTTTCTAACTTTACAAGACTTATAAAGTTAGAATTCTACAAATGAGAATTATGAGAATGCACTTGAAATTGTTATTTCTTCCAAACCTTAAAAAGCGTCCTCACCGCGAATAAGCCAATCGTGACGCTTGAAAGTATCTTCGGCGCGAATCCTCCACTCATTATATTAGTATTTGTAGTCTTAGGATTTGCTGAATTAGATGAGTTGGTATCATCAGGCTGGCTCCTTTCAGTTTCCCTGATTTTTGTTTTCATAAATAGGCTCTTGATCCAGCACCAGAAACGATGCCATCTGTTATATCGGTTAATTAAATGGATAACGCCGTCATATTCAAAGAACCTTGCGTATTGAATAACCTTTATCCTGTAAGTCTCACTTATCTTGTCATGCCTGCCCAGAACATCTATCCAGTAGCCGATATAGACTTTCAGGGAACTCTTGTTCACAACTCTTGATTGAATGTGATGCTCAAACCTCTCTAAATAATCTAAGAACACGTCGAAGCTGTTCCTAATACTCGGCGCGTGTTCGCCTACTTCCGTGAGCGGCACAGCCAACGATTCAAATATTTCTTCGTTCTTTATATCTACAATTTTCTTTCCCGCGTCACTCTCTGGATAGAGTTCGATTGAAGCCGTTTTGTATTGTATTAACGACTCCATCATCTTCTTCGCGTTATAGACATTTGGGGATTCTCCGAATGATTTAATTAGTCCCGTCAGGAATTCTTCCCTCTTCCAGACTAACCCTTGTTGATATTGATATAGACCAACCGAGAAGACTATTAGCGCGGCGATAACGCCCAGACCGGAGAGGAAATCAACCTTGTCTAGCCAGAAGTTAAATAACGATGATTTCTGCGCTATAGGTTTTGGCCCGGTTATGCTTTTTATCTCTGACCAAGGAATGACTTGTTCTGAGCCTTCTTTCTCAATAATGACGTAGTTATCTTTCCTCGTAACGTAACCTTGAATTGGATTGGCATCCCCTTTCAGATATACAGTTGAATCCTCTTGAGGCAAGGTGAATTTTAGATACAGCAAGAAAAGTAAGCCGACTCCGAGCAAAAGCATAATTACTAAGAAAACGGCCCGTTGCATAAGAACCTCTTGCGACTGTTAATAAACCTCCGCCTGTTCGTATGTGAAAAAAGCTGCCAGTGGAAGTAAGGCTAACGTTAGCTGGAAAGCAACCCTTTTGAGCGGTGGAAGAATATTCCTAAATCCTTATGAGGTCAATGCCTATCGTTTAGCGTATCTAAGACTAAATCAGTAAAAATTCAAATGTCGCTGCTTGTATAACTGCTCTAACTTTAAGACTTATAAAGTTGTAATTCTACAAGTGGCGATTTGCGCCAGATTCTCTTAGTTGATTTGCAACTCTGCTAGATTGTAAGTTTGAGGCTAAATGATATGACTACTTTTGGTTATGAGAACTTTCTATAGATAGCTTCCTAATAAACTCTGGCACAGCATACTATGCACCAAATTGCAGTACACATAGCTCCAAATTGCAGTACACATAGCCATAAGCCACTGACCCGCCTAATGTTAGCTCTGATGGAGTGAGGGGTAGGGGGTAAACTACCCCCATATATATATATCTATTAACTAGGGGGGTGAATTACCCCCTACCCTACCACTAAGGTTTAGGGTTCGGCCTTTCAATGCCAGTAAAGATAGGAGTATCAAGTAGGTCATCAATAAAACCTCTATCTCTGACTTCCTTTATATATCTTTCAAGTTCATCCAATAAATCCTCATCATCTCTCATCATTTGAAAGTTATGCTTCTTAAGCATCTCCGCCGCTTTCTTTAAATTTGTTCTCGCATTTTTTATCATTGCTACCACTTCACTAGGAGGGTGTAGATATTTCTTCTGCTGAACATTCACTCTTCGACCAAGTAAGTCAGCAACCAACTCATCTGCTGCCCTTTCAATAGCCGCTGAAGAACTAAGTTGCCAATTCAGGTCGCTTTGTTTTGCGGCAGCGACAACCTGTTCTGCATATTTGAGTATGTGCATGGTGTACTTTGTCGGTGGACGCTTGTGAGTCTTGGTGTCTGGGTCTTGAACTTCAATACCAACTAATTCTAGATTGCCGTCGTTTTGCCAGTCAGATAACTCTCTTCGCTTATCTCTTGCCCAACCTTTATCAGCGTGTGTTCCACCTCCTTCAATTTTGCCCCTTGCATGAGTCGCTACTGTTGCATCTGAAGCCTGAAACACATAATCCTGATCAGCTACCGCTACGAGACAAAAAATATATTTGTGAAATTTATCAGGACAATTCGCTTTCACAAATATTTGACTAATCGCCGCTATCCTATAGGTATATTCATCATCAAGTTTATCTTTATCATTTATGCTAGACATTGTTTGACTCCCTGAATAGTCTTTTCCCTGAATTAAGAAATCGGCTCACCAATTCGCATCAGGGATTGCGAACTGTCCTCACGTTAGCTAGGCGTGAGTTAGACGAGCCGAAGTTTAAAGTAGAAGCTTGAAGTTGTGAAGACGTTAGTTCACAAGCTCTGTAACTTCTGAAACTGTCTCTTGTGGTTTTGGTTGCTGTTTAGCATTGTGAGCGGCTAAAGCTTCTGCGATTGTTGTAACCAATCCCGCATCAGGATTTACATATCTGGCGAAAGTTACAAACTGACTATGGCCGCTAACCTTCATTATTGCGGCTGAAGGTTGTTTGGTTTGAACCATGCGTGTAATCGCCGTATGCCTCAAATCATGTAATCGCAAGTCTTTGATTTTGGCGTCAGCACAGATGGACTTCCACGCTGTTTTGATTGTGCAAGTTAGGCCGAAAACAATCTCATCAGGATTTTTGTTTCCAACTTGCCATAAGACTTCTAACTCTTCATGAAGTCTTGGAGTTATACCTACGGTTCTCTTTCTCGCGGTCTTAGAGTTCATCGCCTTGATGGTAATGATTCGATTTTCTAAATCAACATCATTCCATCTTAACTTGAATAGCTCTCCCCTTCTGCAAGCTGTATCTAAGGCAGCAATCAGGAACGGACGTATATGCAAGCGTCTTTGCCTTCCCTGTTTATCTTCTATCAGGCAAGCATCAAGCAGACGTTTTTCTTCTTCAAAGGATAAAACCCTTTCACGCTTTACTTCGTCAGCTTTACTTATTAGAGGGTCGCCCATTTCAAACGGCGAGCGAATTAGCCAACCTTCACGAATTGCAAAATTAAACATTGCCCTAAGTCTTTCTAGCTCACGATTCACGCTCGCGATTGATCTTTGCTTTTCGTGTTTTGTTTTTGTCTCCAATCGCTTCAGCTTGTACGTTTCAACATCAGAATGCGTGATGGTTTTTATTCGTTGCGTACCGAACCAATCCTTTAAGGCTTCCAGTTCGACTTTCGCTGAATCAAGGCTTTTTAATCCCGCAACTTTTCTATCGTTGATTATCTTGGCGGCAAATAACTTTCTCTCTTTATACTTCTCTGCAAGTTGAGAGAAAGTTATTCGGTCACTATTTATATCCGTCTCGCCAGTCGTTTCGAGTTCTCGGAGTTTATCTTTAACGAGTTGCGCCGCGTGAGTTTTATCCTGAGCGGGCATCCAAATATCTTTTCTCTTTCCGTTCGGTAATGAGTAACGAACTCGCCCGTACCATCTGCCATTCTTTTCAACTTCTGCTCCTTTACGGATTCTCGGCATTTACTTTCCCTACTTTCTCCCTTTTCCCCCTTTCGTTCCCCCTTTCGGTTAGAAAAGGTGATGAAGTTGGAAGGGCGAAATGATTTTCATTGCTGAAAATCAAGATTTAAGTTGTAGAGAAAGAAGTGGGAGTGGCTGTTAACCGAAGGGTTGTAGGTTCGAGTCCTACCTGCGGAGTTAAGTCAGCCGTCGCCGCTCCTACCGCCAGTCGCACCCCTCGCCGGACCTAGTAATCCGGCACCCCGTTCATAACCTCGCTGGTGTCTCGCCGCGGCATGCTGCGCTTGTCCTGGCGGCGCGGCGGCGCGGGTGCGAGTTCCAGCATGACCCGCCGCTCGTCAGTCAGACCTTCGCCTCATGCCATGCGGGAATGCCGGCACGGGCATTTATGTGCTAGGGATGCGGGATAACATCGTACCCCCACAGCAGTTTTGAATCGAGCTTGCGCATGAACAACTCGTCGAGGAAGAGGGGCGGCAGCGCGCAGACCGCCGGGTCTATCCTCGGCTCCCGCTCGTGGATCAACTCCCACGGCGTCTTGTCTTCCTTCCCGCTGTTGCGCCGGGCCACGTTGAACCAGAGGTTGTACGCCCCGGCCTTGCGCAGGAAGTCCGCGCGCGACGAGAAGCGCTCGACCTCGTAGAACTCGTCTTCGATGAGCCGGTGCGCGGTCTCCACGTCCGACTGCCAGGTGTGAGCGCGCGGCGGGCACCGCGTGTGGCGTAACCCCTTGACCGCCTCGACCGCCTTCGTGAACTCGCTGTCACTCTTACTCTGCCAGTTGCCGACGAACTCGCACCCGTTGTCGGTCTGCACGCGCGACCCCTTGAAGCGGACGCCGCACCCCTGTAAGTGCTCCAAGATGACCTCGGCGAAGAGCTTCGAGTAGGCGAGCGTGCACTCCTGCGCGAAGGAGAGGTAGTGCCAGCCCGACGTGACCTCCCTGGCCGTGTACTGGTAGCGCGGCAGCCCCAAGACTTTAGCCTGCGCCCACAGCTCCGGGATGTCGCACAAGTCCTTCGTGTCCACCGACATCTGCTCGAAGAGCCGCCACGCCTTCTTCACCTCCCTCAGGCATTGCTTCGTCTTGTGCTTCCGGCGCTTCTTCTTCAGCAGCCCCTCCTCGCGCCAGATCGCCCGCAGCGCCTTCTCCGAGAGCGCGAGGCCGTAGTCGCGCTTCATGCGAGAAGCGCCCCACGAGGGCAGCCTGAGCTTGAGGCGGACGGCCTGGCGGCGCTGCCCCTGCGAGATGCCTTGCCGCGGGTGGTGTGGCGCGCGGCTCCGGTCGGCGAGCCCGCGCAAGCTTCCCGGCTCCCAACGCCTGAGCCACTTGCGCACCGTGCGGACGGTCGTTGAGAACTCCCGCGCGGCGTGCTTGATGCCGTACTCGCGGGCGTACCTGACCAACTCGAAGCGCAAGTAAGTCGGCTCTGTCGTGCGGCGCAGCATGGGGTAATATCTCAGAGGACACATCGCCGAGCGGCCCTCCTATGGTTAGTGTCGCAACTCCATAGTTAAGCCGAGCGGCTGATGTGTCCACCTTTTAGTTCATCTGTTCAGCCATTCTGTCACCCAGCTCCGCACCTGAGGCAGTCCATCCCTACCGAAGATGAGAAGCTTGCGCAGGGGGTACCATGTTTGTTCCGTCTCCCAACCAGCGTGCGGAAGAGTATTGACTTGGCACCGAGGTTGGAATATCGTCGCAATCAACGGGCAACTGAGGCCGGGCCGCCGGGAGCTTTATCGAAAAGGCCCCGTCTCCGACTTTGAGCCTAGCCGCCGAGTTCGCCGCTTCCTTTTTCGCATCGCACACGGGAATTTCGAGAGGAGGGATGTTCGATGCTCCGCGTTTCCGCACGTTCCCTGACGCTTCCGCTCCTGCCGCTTCTGGCCGTGACCCTGCTCGCCTTCGCCGCGACCGGCGCGCGCGCGCAGGACGGCCCGCCGCCCGCCGCAGACAAAGACGGGCCGCCCTTCCACGACTACAAGGGCGTCCGCATCGGGATGACGACCGAAGAGGCCCGCAAGAAACTCGGCAACCCTTCGGACAAGGGCGACGCGCAGGACTTCTACTCGTTCAACGACAAGGAGTCGGCGCAGCTCTACTACGACGGCGACCACAAGGTCTTCGCCATCGCCGTCACATACCTCGGCACGTCGAGTGCGCCGGAGCCTAAGTCAATCCTCGGCGCAGACGCCGACAAGAAGGACGACGGGTCGCTCTACAAAATGATCCGCTTCCCGAAGGCGGGCTGCTGGGTCTCTTACACGCGGACGACCGGCGACTCGCCGATGATCATCGTCACGCTGCAAAAGCTCCAGCCGTAAGTCGGCGATCATCCCCGTAAAGTCGTGAGCATCGCCCGCGCGCGACGCGGGACGGCGTGCGACTAGAAACGCGCCGGAAGGTTCAACTCTTCCCGGCGCGTTGTTACTTTCGGCCCGCCCGGTGCTAAGATACACGCGACTTAAACGCCCCTTAAATTTACTCGAAAACGAGAACCCCGCGGGCGGGGACTTACGACCCCGCCGCGCCGTGAAGGCCAGCGGCGCGGCGGCAGCCGAGGACGAAGATGGCGGATCAGACGAATTCCGCGCACGCGGACGAGCGGCGCATCGCGTCGCTGCTCACGAACAGGCGCGACGAAATTCTCAACCTCTGGATCAAAGACCGGCTCGAGGCGGACGAGTTCCGCGACGAGCTGATCTCGAAGAACGAGCTGCGCCAGCAGTCGCGCCGCGTGCTCGAAATGCTCGCGCAGGCCATCAAGGACTCCGGCGGCGGCGACTTCGACGACCCCGCGTTCGACGACCTGCGCAACTACCTCAACGAGATTTCGCACCAGCGCGCCGTCAAGGGCTACACCCCGTTCGAGAACGCGAGCTACATCCTCTCTTTGCGCGGCGTCATCGGCCCGCTCCTCGCCGAAGAGTTCGCGGGCGACGCCGAGGGGCTGCTCGGCGAGCTTAACTACTTCACGCGCCTGCGCGACATGATGGGACTCGTGATGGTCGAGAACTTCATCCGCTCGCGCGAGGAGATCATCCGCCAGCAGCGCGCCGACATGCTCGAACTCTCGACGCCCGTCATCAAGGTCTGGGACAAAATCCTGACGCTCCCCATCATCGGCACTTTGGATTCGCGCCGCGCGATGATGATGATGGAGGCGCTGCTGCAAAAGATCGTCGAGACCGGCTCGACCATCGCCATCCTCGACATCACCGGCGTGCGGACGATGGACACGCTCGTCGCCAACCACCTCATCAAGACCGTGACGGCGGCGAGACTCATGGGCGCGCGCTGCATCCTGACCGGCGTCAGCCCGGCTATCGCGCAGACGATGGTGCAGCTCGGCATTGACCTCACGCAGATCACGACGCGCGCGCAGATGTCCGACGGCATCAAGCTCGCGCTCGAAATGGTCGGGCGCGCGGTCGTCCCCACCAAAGCGCTCGCCAGACTCCAGAACGGCAACGGCGACGGCCTGCAAACCACGCTCAAGCAGACCGAGCAGATCATCACGACGGGCGGCGAGAAGAAGGAGGGATAGTGATGAGTGATGAGTGATGAGTGATGAGTCAAGGGCGTTCTGCTTTCGGCTCATCACTTATCACTCATCACTCATCACTTCTGAAGCGATGGACGGACAGCAGCGGATACCAATCCTGAAGGTCGGGCGCGTCCTGATCGTGCCGATTCAGGTGGACATGGACGACCAGACGGTCATGCACCTTCAGGAGCGGATACTGACCGAGCTTGAGCGGACGGGCGCGAGCGGCGTGCTGATAGACATCTCTCTGCTTGAGATGGTTGACTCCTTCATCGGTCGGGTGCTGTCCGACATCGCGGCGATGGCGCGCATCATGGACGCGCGCACCGTGGTCGTCGGGATGCAGCCGGCGGTCGCCATCACGCTCGTCGAGTTGGGACTCGAACTGCGCGGCGTGGACACCGTTCTCAACGTGGACGAGGGCATCAGGCTTTTGCGGAGCGAGTTCGCGATGGACGAGGACGAAGAGACGGTCGAATACGGGGGGCCGGCATCTCTTGCAGAGCAGGTCAATCGCCCTTGAGAGCGAGCACGACATCGCCGTCGCGCGCGGGGAGGCGCGCGCGTTCGCAGCCGCGCTCGGCTTCCGCGTCATTGACCAGACGCGGCTCGCCACCGTCACGTCCGAACTCGCCCGTAACGTCGTCAAGTACGCGGGACGCGGGCGCATGATCGCGCAGCCGACCTCGGACGCGCGGGGGCGCGCGGGACTGCGCCTCATCTTCGAGGACAGCGGCCCCGGCATCCCCGACATCGCCGCCGCCATGCGCGACGGCTTCTCGACGGGGCGCGGCCTGGGCAAGGGCTTGCCCGGCTCGAAGCGGCTCGTTGACGAGTTCCGGATCGAGTCAGAGGTCGGGCGCGGCACGCGCATCACGATAGTGCGCTGGCTCTGAGAACATTGCGGAATGCGGAATTCGGATTGCGGATTAGTTAGAGAGGCAGTCTTTTCAATCCGCAATCCGAATTCCGCATTCCGCAATTCATCATGAGGGTCTTCCACTCGCAAGAGATTAAGGACGAGGCGCAGGTCGGCGCGGCGCGGCGCGGCGTGCGGCGGTATGCGTCGCAGCTCGGCTTCGACGAGAACAGGATCGCGGAGATCGAAATCGTCGTGCAGGAGATCGGCACGAACGCCGCGCGCTACGCGACGGGCGGCGGGTGTCTTTTTTGGACGAGAGTGCTCGGCGACGAGCCGGGGCTTGAGCTTTTCTACTCAGACCGCGGCCCCGGAATCTACGACCTCGACCGCGCCCTGCGCGACGGAGTCTCTTCGGGCGGCAGCCTCGGCACGGGCTTCGGCGCGATGCGCCGCCTGCTCGACGAGTTCGACGCCGCCTCCGTCCCGAAGGGCACGACGCGCAGGCTCTCCACGCAGCGCCGCACGACGTTCGGCACGGCGATTCTGGGTCGCAAGTGGGTCGAACCGGGCGGGAAGAATGAGAAGGCGCGCCGGCTCGCGCGCCACGTCGGCGCTTGGAGTCGCGCGCGTCCGGGCGAGGAGGAGAACGGCGACGCCTACTTCGTCGGCGAGCACGGCGACGAGACGCTGCTCGCGGTCGTTGACGGACTCGGCCACGGTCGCGGCGCGCACGAGGCGGCGGAGGCCGCGCTCGACACTCTGGGGCAGTGGCGCGGCGAGCCTCTCGGCGAGACCATGCTCGCCGTCCACGACTCGCTCCGCTCGACGCGCGGCGCGGTGATGGGCGCGGTCGTCGTCAGCCGCAGCCGCGAGACTTTCACTTACGCGGGCGTCGGCAACGTCGAGCTGCGCGTGCTCGGCGCGCCCGAACCCGCGCGCCCGATCCCGACGAACGGCACGCTCGGCGCGCGACTCTCGCAACTGCGCCTCTGGCCGCACCGCTGGGCCGAGGGCACGACGCTCGTCCTCGCCTCCGACGGCATCAGCGCCTCGTGGGACATCGCCGCCTATCCGGGCCTCCTCGGCAAAAGCACGCAACTCCTCGCCGGCGTACTCCTACGCGACTTCTCCCGCAACTCCGACGACGCGACCGTGCTCGTCTATCGCTGAGTTTAAGTTCAAAGTCTAAGCAGGCTCTCAACTTTGAACCTTGAACCTTGAACTTTCTCTCCGGCGGCTTTGAACTTTGAACTTTGAACCTTAAACTTTGAACCCGGTATGCAGGGCATCAACTCGACAAGGCTCGGCGACATCTACGTCCGGCGCGAGGCGGACATCGTGAAGGTGCGCGAGCGCGTCCGCCGCCTCGCCCGCGAGATGGGCTTCGACGCGACGACGCAGATCAAGATCACGACCGCCGTGTCGGAGCTGACGCGCAACATCTACGAGTACGCGCGCGCAGGGGCGATCACGCTCGCGCTCGCCACGCGCGGCTCGACCGCCGCCGGGTTGATGCTGACGGCGCGCGACGACGGCCCCGGCATTGACGAGGCGCGGCTGCGCTCGATTGTGCGCGGCAGCTACCGCTCGCCTTCGGGCCTCGGCGTCGGCCTCGTCGGCACGCGCCGCCTGATGGACGAGTTCGACATCCAGTCGAAGCCGGGCGAGGGCACGCGCGTCACGGTCGTCAAGTGGCTTCCGCCCGCCGAGGCAGCCGAAGCGCGCGCGCGCGCCGACGAGTTGCGCGACTTCCTCGCGACCGAGGAGGACGACTCGGCGCTCGAAGAACTCGCGCGGCAGAACCGCGACCTCGTGCAGGTGCTCGGCGAACTCGAAGAGAAGCGCGAGCAGTTGGAGAGAGTCAACCGCCAGCTCGGCGAGTCGAACCGCGAGCTGAACGAGGCGAACTCGAAGCTGCGCGAACTCTCGGCGATGAAGGAAGAGTTCCTCGCGCTCACCACCCACGACCTGCGCTCGCCGCTCGCGGTCATCAGCGGCGTCATCAACTTCTTCACTTCGGGCCGCCTCGGCGACCTCACGCCTGAGCAGAAGAACATGGTCTCGATGATGGAGCGCAACACGCAGAACCTCATCGAACTCGTCAACGATTTGCTCGACGCCTCCAAACTCGAATCCGGCACGATGCGGCTCGAACCCGCCGCGGTTGATTTGCGCGGACTCATCGAAGAGCTGCGCGAGCAGATGCTCCCGCTCGCCGCCGAAAAAGAGATCGCGCTCGAAGAGCAACTGCCCGCCGGGCTGCCGGAGCTTAACGCCGACCGCGCCAAGCTCCGCCGCGTCCTCGTCAACCTTCTCTCGAACGCGCTGAAGTTCACGCCCAAGGGCGGGCGCATCAACGTCAACGCCGCGCGCGAAGGCTCGCTCGTCCGCGTCTCGGTCGCCGACACCGGCGTCGGCATCCCCGAAGAAGACCAGCGCGACATCTTCGACAAGTACGCGCAGGCACGCTCGCGCGCCACGCGCAGCGAGAAGGGCACCGGCCTCGGCCTCTACATCACGCGCCAGCTCGTCGAACTCCACGGCGGCAAGATCGGCGTCAAGTCCGAAGTAGGCCGCGGCTCAACGTTCTCTTTCACAATCCCAATTGCGGAGAAGTAACGGATGATGAGTGATAAGTAAAAGACAGCTTGCCTGCTACTCATCACTCATCACTTTGCCTATGCACTATCACCTGATCGGAATCTGCGGGACGGCGATGGCGTCTTTGGCCGGGATGCTTCAGGCGCGCGGGCACCGCGTGACGGGGTCGGATGAGAACGTCTATCCGCCGATGTCAACGATGCTCGAATCGCTCGGCATCGAGGTGATGCTCGGCTACAGGCCCGAACACCTCACGCCTGCGCCCGACTGCGTCGTCATCGGCAACGCCATGTCGCGCGGGAACGCCGAGGTCGAAGAGACTCTGAACCGGCGGCTCGTCTATCGCTCGCAGGCCGAGGTCGTCAAGGAGGAGTTCATCCGCGGTCGGCGCTCGCTCGTCGTCGCGGGCACGCACGGCAAGACGACGACGACGAGCATCGCGACCTGGGTCATGGAGCGCGAGCGTCTGAATCCGAGCTTCCTCGTCGGCGGCGTCGTGCAGAACTTCGGCGCGAGCTTCCGCGTCACCGACAGCGAATACTTCATCATCGAGGGCGACGAGTACGACACGGCATACTTCGACAAGGGGCCGAAGTTCATGCACTACCTGCCGGAGATCGCCGTCGTCGCGAACATCGAGTTCGACCACGCCGACATCTACAAAGACCTCGACGCGATCAAGCTCGCCTTCCGCCGGCTGATGAACCTCGTCCCCGCGAACGGTCGCCTCGTCGCCGGGTGGGACAGCCCCGCCGTGCGCGACGTGGTCAAAGAGATGGGCGATAAGCTCCACACGCGCCTCGAATCCTTCGGCACGTGTGAGGACGCACGCTGGCAGGCGCGCGACATTGACTACATTTCCGGCGCGCTGACGCGCTTCCGAGTGTTCCGCGACGGCGAGGAGTGGGGCGAGTTCGAGACGCCGCTCATCGGCGACTTCAACGTCCGCAACTGCCTGTCGGTCATCGTCGCGGCGGACGCGTGGGGCGTTTCGCGCGAGAAGATAAAGGACGCGCTCGCGACCTTCCAGAGCGTCAAGCGGCGGATGCAGGTGCGCGGCACCGCGCGCGGCGTGACCGTCATCGACGACTTCGCGCACCACCCGACCGCCGTGCGCGAGACGCTCGGCGCGCTGCGCGATAAGTACCGAGACGGACGACTCGTCGCAGTCTTCGAGCCGCGCTCCGCGACCTCGCGCCTCGCGGTCTTTCAGGACGAGTACGCCGAAGCGTTCGACCGCGCGGACTACGTCGTCCTCTCCACGGTCTTCGCGCGCGAGAAGGGCAGTATCTACGGCCAACTCCTCGACACCCAAGAACTCGCGCGCCACATCGCCGAGCGCGGGCGGCCCGCCTTCTGCCTCGACGGCGCGGACGCCATAGTCGCCCACCTCGCGCCAGTCCTTCGCGAAGGCGACACCGTCGCCGTCATGTCCAACGGCGGCTTCGGCGGCATACACGAGAAGCTTCTCGACGCGCTACGGCGTGCCGCATGACTAAGCGCGGCGCGCAGACTTTTTCTCACGCCATGTATTTCCCGCCTCGCCGCGCGCACTGTTCCGCCGTGGCCGTCTGTGGCCGCGTTCGCTAACCCGCGATCATCAGCAAGTAGAAGTTTTCAAACACAGACACGCGACGAACCCGCCGAGGGTTTGAAGACTCGCGTGCGCGTCGCGCCGGAGAGACACGTTCCCCGCCCACGCGCCCGCGCCGCGCAGTCTTTTTTTCAGGGCGAGGTGTGCCCTGACGGAAGAATCGAACGATTTACGCCCGCCCGTTAAAGAGCGTATGTGAGGTGAAGAACATGGGAAAGAAACTTACGAGCTTCATAGCTTTCTTCGTCGCTTTAATGATGTGCCTCGGCCCCGCGGCCAGTTACTGCGCCGCGCAGACGCCCGCGCCCGCCCTCCAGCACTACACGATGATTGACTTGACCCCCGCGGGCGCGACGACCGCGACGGCATCCGGCGCGAACGGCGCGCAGCAGGTCGGCAGCGCCGCCTTCCCCGTCCCGGCGTCGCCGGGGCAGACCGAGACTCACGCCGTCCTCTGGCAAGGCGGCGCGGACGCTTTCACAGACCTCGGCCCGGGCACGGCCTACGCGGTCGGCGACGGCCAGCAGGTCGGCGTCGCGTTCGGCCACGCCGCACTCTGGTCGGGCACGCCGGGCAGCCTCGTTGACCTCAACCCGAACACCTGGGACTCTTCGGTCGCCAGCGGCGTCGCGAGCGGCCAGCAGGTCGGGAGCGCGACCGTCACGCGACCCTGCGGGGAGAAGCGCGGCGCGTGCGGCAGCGGCTCGACCTCGATTCACCCGTTCCTCTGGACTGGCTCTGCGTCGAGCGCGGTTGACCTGACGCCTTCCGCCCTCGGCTACGGCGCGGGGCAGGCGCTCGGCACCGACGGCGCGCACCAGGTCGGCGTCGTCATGCAGGTCGTCGGCATCAGCGCCTTCACGAACCCGGCTGCCGTCCTCTGGTCGGGCACGGCGGCGAGCGCAGTCATTCTCAACCCGCCCGGCTCGACCGAATCGCGCGCGAACGCGGTCAGCGGCAACCAGCAGGTCGGTTACGCGTACTCCGTGCATCAGGCGATGCTCTGGTCGGGCAGCGCCGCGAGCGCCGTCAACCTGCACCCCGCGGGCTACCTCATCTCCGAGGCGAAGGCGACCAACGGCGTGCGGCAGGCGGGCTACGGCACCGTCTATAACGCCGCCGCGCAGACCTCGCACACGCACGCGCTCGTCTGGTCGGGCGACGCGGCGAGCGCGGTTGACCTCAACCAGTTCATGCCGCTCGGATTCACCGACGCCACGGCGACGGGCATTGACGCCGCGGGCAACGTCGTCGGCTGGGCGGTCAAGGGTTCGGCGAACAACACGGCGAACGTCCACGCCGTGATGTGGGTTCCGAGCACGACGCCCTTGAACTTCTCGCAGTCTGTCGCCGCCAGCCAGAGCGTCATCGGCGCGGGCGACTCCGTGCAGGCAACCGTGACCCTCAACCAGCCCGCGCCCGCGGGCGGCGCGCTCGTCCAACTGGCCGGAGTCCTGACGGCTCCGGGTGCAGGGACACAGCCGCCGCTGAACTTCTCTATCCCTCCGAGCGTCACCGTGCCCGAAGGCGAAACGTCCGCGAGCTTCGACGTGACGACCTCGGCCACTTCTCTCGCGGGCTTCACGCACGCGTTCGTCCTCGACATACAGGCGGCCTACGGCGACACGACGCAGACGGCGACCGCGACCGTCACGCCGCCGCTCTCGCTCTCCGCGTTCGGCGTCGCGCCGGGCAACGTCACGGGCGGCGCGGCTGTGACGGGGACGGTCACGCTCAGCGCCCCTGCGCCCGCGGGCGGCGCGCTCGTGCAGTTGAGCAGCAACAGCGCGGCGGCTCTCGTGCCCGCGAGCGTCGTCGTGCCCGCCGGTCAGACGGCGGCGAGCTTCGGCGTGCAGACCAACCAGGTCGCGGCCTTCACCAACGTGACGCTCACGGCCACCTACAACGGCGCGCTCGCCTCGACGCGCACGGCCTCGTTCCTCGTCGCGCCGCCGCCCGTGGCCGTTGACACCGTCGCCATACAGAAGGCCGACTACGTCGTCTCGAAGAAGCAGCTCGTCGTGCAGGCGTCGAGCACGAGCCAGACTGCGACGCTGACCGCGACGGTCACGGCGACGGGCGAAGTCATCGGCGTCCTGACGAACAAGGGCGCGGGCAGCTACGCCGCCACGTTCGCGTGGCCCGCGTCACCGCAGAGCATCACCGTGACGAGCGACCTTTCGGGCACGGCGACCCGCGCCGTGACTTTGAAGTAAGGACGCGCCGCGTTTCCGTCTCGTCCGAGGGCCGCGGGGTCGCCGCCAGCGCGCGGCGGTTTCGCGGCCCTCTTCTTTCGGCGCTGCGGCCTCGCGCGCCGTAGAGTGCAGACGCGCCCGATTGGGAAACGTCCGCGCGCCGCCTCTCCTTTCTTCCACACTTTCATCAAAAACTCGCGACACCGCCGAACATTTGAGTTAATAAAAATCGCGTGTCGCCCGCCCACGCAGACGGCGACGCCGTTTCTGCCATGAGAGAGTTTTCCATGTTCGACCAAGCCCTCACCGCCGCGGGCGACGAGGTCGAAGACTTCGGCGCGGTCGCGCTCGTCTCGCGCCGCGACTTCGACGAGCGCGCGACCTTCCGCTTCCGCGCGCCGGCTCCCTGCCTCGAATACATCAGCCTGCTCATTGAGAACGCGCTGCTCCTGCGGACGCACCGCGGCGGTCGCCTCTACGCCGGCTTCGAGCGCCTGTCGAACATGGAGCCGATCGTTGACCGCTACATGAGAATCGCCGACATCTCCGAGCGCGTTTACGTCTTCGGCGAGCCGGACTGGAAGCCGCCGCGCCACCCGAACCTGCGCGTCATCCGCCTGTGCGGCGACGTGCGGCTCGCGCGCGAGTGGTTCGTCGTCGCCGACTCGCCGAGCTTCCGCGCCGCGCTCGTCGGCTTCGACGAGGAGGGCTTCACGAGGCCCGACCTCGAAGGGCGCATCTTCACCGCCTTCAAGACGCACGACCCCGCGCTCGTCGCGCGCCTCGCCGCCGCCGCCGAGAGTCTGATTGACGACTCGCTCAACAACTGAAGCCGCGCCCGACCGTCGCACGCTTCGCACACCCGAATGCTCCGTGCTAAATTGTCAGCCGCCAAACAAACACAAGCGTCGAGTGATAAATGATGGGTGGCGGGCAGACTGCTTTTCACTCATCACTCATCACTCATCACTTTTTTTATGTCCATACTCGAACGCATCAGACAGCGCGCCGCCGCAGACCCGCAGCACATCGTCCTGCCCGAAGGCGAAGACCCGCGCACCGCTCTCGCGGCCTCGATGATCGCGCGCGACCGTCTCGCGCGCGTGACCGTGCTCGGCGACGAGGAGAAGGTTCGCGCCGCGGCGCGCGCGGCGGGCGCTGACCTCGGCGGCGTCGCGCTGCTCGACCACCTGCGCGCGCCGGACTTCGAGCGAGTCGCCGCGCTCTACCACGAACTCCGGCGCGCGAAGGGCCTGATGCCGGACGAGGCGCGCATCGCCGTGCGCGACCCGCTCTACTACGGCGACCTCCTCGTGCGCGAAGGCAAGGCCGACGGCTCGGTCGCTGGCGCGACGAACACGACCGCGCACACCGTCCGCGCCGCGCTCCACTGCATCGGCATCCGCCCCGGCTTCCGCATCGTTTCGAGCTTCTTCGTGATGGCCCTGCCGAACCCGAACTTCGGCGCGAACGGCGCGCTCATCTACGCCGACTGCGGCGTCGTCATCGAGCCGACCGTGCCGGAACTCGCCGAGATCGCCATCGCCTCCGCCGACTCCTGCCGCGCGCTCCTCGACACGGAGCCGCGCGTCGCGATGCTCTCGTTCTCGACCAAGGGCAGCGCGAAGCACAGGCTCGTTGACAAGGTCGTCGAGGCGACGCGCACGGTTCGCGCCCGTCAGCCCGAACTCGAAATTGACGGCGAGCTACAGGCCGACGCGGCGCTCGTCCATCGCGTCGGCGAGTCGAAGGCTCCCGGCTCGACGGTCGCGGGCCGAGCGAACGTGCTCATCTTCCCAGACCTTCAGGCCGGAAACATCGCCTACAAGCTCACCGAACGGCTCGCGGGCGCGACCGCCATCGGCCCGATCCTTCAGGGACTCGACAAGCCCGCCAACGATCTTTCGCGCGGCTGCAAGGCCGAGGACATCGTTGACGCCGTCGCCATCACGGCGGTTCAAGCTCAGGCGCGGAAGAGAGGCTGAGCGGCGCTCGGCGGCGAACTGCGACTCGCCCCCGGAGCATCAGAGTTGTGAGGTAATGAAATCCGTCCGCCGAGGAATCGAAATGTTTTTGCGCCGCGCGGCTTTGAGCTTTCTCAGCATCGCCTTCGTCACCGTCTTCTCAGCGACGCCGCTGCGCGCGCAGAGCGGCGTCCACCCGAAGCCGACGCCGACGCAGGAAGACGAGGCCGAGAGCATCTACACCGAGGAGGTTCGCATCCCCGTCTTCGCCTTCGACGAGAACGGGAAGTTCGACCCGCGCCTCGAAGTGGACGACGTGCTCGTGGTCGAGGACGGCGTGCCGCAGCAGGTCAAGAGCGTCAGGCGCACGCCCGCGAGCGTCCTGCTCGTGCTGGGCACGGGCTGGGACTTAGACCCCGCGCTTCGCGCGAACACGACGCGCGAGATCGCGCTCTCCGTCATCGGCTCTCTGCGGGACGGCGACCGCGTCGCGGCGATTCAGTTCAACGACCGGACGAGCGTCCTTCAGGACTGGACTCTGGAGAAGGCGCAGGCCGCGCGCGCCGTCAAGAGCAAGCTCGCTTCGGGCCAGGGGTCGAATCTTTCCCGCGCGATGAAACGCGCCGTCGAGATGCTCGCGTCGCAGCCCGTGGGCAACCGACACCTCGTCCTCATCGCCGACGGCATTGACACGGCAAGCTCGAACGAATATCAGGACGCGGTCAAGAAACTCATCGCGGCGCAGGCGACGCTGCACGTCATTAGCTACTCGGCGGTCACGCGCGCCGAGAACAAACAGCCGTGGTGGAAGTCGCCGCCCGAAAAGCCCGGCGCGACGCAGTCGGCGGCGGATCAGGCCACCGTCGGCATTGACCCGACGCGGCCTCCGGGGATGCGTAGTTCGGCGGGCATCAACCCGCCCGACGTGAACTCCGGCATCACGTTCGACCCCGCGCTCAGGCGCGCGCGCAAGGAGGCCGAGCGCGAGATGAAGCGCGGCGAGCAGAGGTTGAAGTCTCTGGCCGACGAGACGGGCGGGCGCATTCTCATCCCCGACTCGACCGACCAGATGGTCGCGGAAGGCGCGAACGTCGCGCGCGAGATTGACTCGCAGTACGTCGTGACCTACACGCCGAAGCGCCCCCTGCGAAACGCCTCCGCGAGCGAGTACCGGAAGATCAACGTTGACGCGCGCCGGCTCGGACTCCGCCTGCGCGCGCGCCGCGGCTACGTCGTCGGCTCGATGCGGCAGCCGGATCAGAAGCAGCAGGGAGAGTGAGTAAGGCAAAAGTAAAAAGGCAAAAGGCAAAAGAAGGCAGACAGAAGAGCGCGGCCCGCATCATTGCTCCTGCGGGCCGCGCTCTTCGATCTTAATGTTGTTACTGTCCGCGTTGTTCTTCGTCTTCTCTTTTGCCTTTTGCCTTTTTACTTTTGCCTTCAGTTGACCAGCACGCTCTCGCCCGACTCGGCGTAGGCGTGCGCCGCGTGCTCGATGCGGCGCTGCGCGGAGTTCGCGTCCCTGATTTCGAGCGAGCGGCGGCGTATCTCGTCCCACTCCTCGCGCGGCACGCGCCGGAACGCCCCGACGACTTCCGGGTCGAACTGCCGACCGCTGAACTCCTCCAACTCGGCGCCCGCCTCCTCGTAGCTGCGCCCGCGCCTGTAAACGCGGTCGCTCGTGATGGCGTCGAACGCGTCGGCGACGGCGAAGATGCGCGCGTTCAAATCAATCTGCTCGCCGCGCAGGCCGACGGGGTAGCCCGTCCCGTCCCAACGCTCGTGGTGCTGCGAGACGACGCGCGCCGCTCCTTCGAGGAACTGGATGCCGGAGAGAATCTTCTGGCCGTGCATCGGGTGCTCGCGCATCCTCACCCACTCGCTCTCGCTCAGAGCGGCGGGCTTGCGCAGGATGGCGTCGGGCACGCCGATCTTCCCGATGTCGTGCAGGAGCGAGCCGAACTCCAGAGAGCGCAACTGCTCCGCGTCGAGTCCGAGTTCGCGCCCCAGACGGAGGCTGAAGTTGACGACGCGCTCCGAGTGGCCGTGCGTTTCGGAGTCGCGCGCTTCGAGCGCCGCCGTCAGCGACTTCAATGTCGAGCGGTAGGCGTCGCCGAGCGAGCGCAGGGCTTCGTCCAGCTCCGCCGTGCGCCGACCGACCATCTCTTCGAGGTAGTTCTCGTAGCGCCGCTTCTCGACGCGCAGCCGCTGGTGTTCGAGCGCGCGGCTGACCGCCGCCTCGACGTGCTGAAGGTCGAAGGGCTTCATCACGTAGTCGAAAGCGCCCGCGCGCAGCGCTTCAATCGCGCTCTCGACCGTCTGCACGCCGCTGATCATGATGACGACCGTGTCGGGCGAAACGTCGAGCACGCGCGGGATCATCTCCAGCCCGCTCATGCCGCCCATCATGATGTCGCTGATGACGAGGTCGTGCCCGCGCTCGCACAGCCGCGCGAGCGCCTCCTCAGCCGAGCCGACCGCGGTGCAGTCGTGCGACGGACTCAGGAGGTCTGAGAGAACGTTCCTGATCTCAGGTTCGTCGTCGGCGATAAGGACGCGCGCTCTTCTGCCCAGAGTCATAGACATTGATCTGTCTCCGCGTTCTTAAAGTCGTAGTTGAAACTTCGAGGAGGGAGAGCTGCCGATTCAGGCCCGCCTGTCGGGAGTGGGCCGAATCCGCCCAAGGAGGCTCATTCATATTAGCAAGCCGCCGCGAGTTTAGACAAGCGCTTTTCACTCCGCACCGCGCGCAAAGATTGTCCGCCGCCGGACAAAGACGCCAAGCCCAAAGCGAACCGCCGCGGCCTCAGATGATTTTCAAACCGCCGTTTGACTCCCGCTCGCCGTGCGCCCTATCATCACCAACGCGCCGGAGTGGCGAAATTGGTATACGCACCAGACTCAAAATCTGGCGGGGTTCACTCCCCATGAGGGTTCGAGTCCCTCCTCCGGCACTCTTAATTAAGCTTCTTAGGGACAATTTGCTTGGGTCCTTTCCAATCGCATTCTAAGACACAACAAAACGCAAGGCTCCCGTGACGAAGTCTAAGCTTAAAGTTTATTTGGATCATCTCATCAAGCGTGAGAACCTACTCTATAAGCGAGTGAGCACGCCGGTTGGCGCCGCCCAAGAACAGCCTTCACATTTAAAAATCACCGAATTATATGGTCACAAACCGAAAACTCGTTTGCTAAAGAAGCCAGACTTTCAGCGTGCGACTTGGGCATGGACACCAGAGGATTGTGTCAGCCTTTTGGAGTCTGTTTTAAATGAGCAAGTAGTGCCCAGTGTCATCATGTGGTTGGGGCCTGATGGCTCTCAATATGTTCTTGATGGCGAGCATAGAATTTCGGTTCTTATTGCTTGGATTAATGACGACTGGGGCAATAAGCTTCCTTCCGAAATCTACGACAAAGACAAAATGCTCGAAGGCGTTGCTAAAGCAGCCGCTCAACGCGTAAGGGCACTATTAAAAGAAAACGGCATCGGTTTTTTCGCTGACTATGATGCCGCTGAGGCTCGTTACGAAGAGTTAGAGAAGCAATTAGGACATAAACCGGGGTTCGGTGAGATGGATGCTGATAGTCTACGCTATGCAGAAATGGTACGTAGATGGGAGGGAGTAAACATTGGGTTTCCCATTCTTTGGGTACGAGGAGATTACGCAAAGGCAGAGGAATCTTTTCTAAAAATCAATAAGACTGGTAGGCAGCTTTCCGATTGGGAGACGAAGCTTGTTGAGAATCGTAATTCCAGTTTCGCGCGGGCGGTTATGTCCATCTCGCAAGTACACGACGCTGAACACTGTTGGCCTATACATGACGATGAGGTGAAGAACGACCCGGATTTACAGCAGAAGGCAGCGACGATCCTAGAGCGAGTACGTAACTTGCACGAGTTGCTCTTTACTCCTGAGTACGAAACACCTATCAAGCGAGCGGAACAGCCCTTGTTGGCTACTCCCTATACTAAACCTGAGATGAAGCCCGCTTACTGAGCTGAGTTACTTACAATTGCGGAAGGTAAGAAAGGGCAGAAGCCTGAGACTGAGGCTCTGATCAAAAGGGATAGGCATGGCTCCGCTCGGGACATTATCAATGGCGGGCTGAAGTTGGTTAACGACGCGGCAGACGTTTTAAGTAACATCTATGGCGGCTCACCGCGTTCTCTCATGCTGATGCCACTTGTCTATTTTTACAACGAGCAAGGCGTCCCCGTCCGAAGTCTGCTGTACGGAATGTTGTACTGGATCAACCATGGTTCTGAAAACCGAGACATCCTTGATCGTAAGAGATTATTCTCGGCCTACCGAGGTGCATTCGAGTCGGTGTTGCTTGAGCATAAACAAACGATCATTAAAAGAATCTCTCGTAGAATTGGTTCCGGTTCTGAGGTTACTTACCAGACCGCGCGATACTTCGACGGGCTACTTAGGCTCATTATTGAGCACAACGGGGTGGTTTCTTCAACCACGTTTCAGTCTGCACATGACAGCCTTATCGAGACGCTCGGCGGCCCGGGAAAGACGGAGGGCGTTGAGGAAACCGCCCCATCAGGTCTATATAAAGGGCGAAATCGCGAAGCGGTTAATGTTAAGGAAGTATTCAACACTTTTCAGACCTGCGAGATATGTGGCGGCAGATATTTGCCTGCCCTATTCACACAGGTTGATCATAAAAAGCGACGCTCTGAAGGTGGCAAGACTACTTTGGACAACGCTCGCAACACCCATCCGTTCTGTAATAATCAGCGCGATATTATTGAGGCTTTACGCTCTAACGAACAGCAAATAAATTTGCCTTTGTTCGAGAAACCAAAGGAAGAGCAGATGAGTTTCTTATCGCTTTGGGATAATGATGGAGACGAACTCGACCCGGTGGAAGAGGCGGAAGCTGCGGATATTGAAGAGCCAAGCTCGGACTTAGACGACCCCCCTTCCTAACGTTTAGCCTCATTTATAATCGGAATAAGCAAGTCCCTGGCTTCGGCAAGCGCCGAAGAACTAATGTCAATCCCGATAGCGCGGCGGCCTCTCCTTCGCGCCAGAGCGAATCCGAGTGACGTGGCGCTTCCGCAGAACGGGTCGAGCAGAACGCCGCGGGGCGGCAGAGTAGCAAGCACGGGGATGCGAATCAGTGCTTCCGGAAAAACTGCTATGTGTTTTTTGAAATTAGTCGCAGTAGGTATGTGCCAGACAGACGGCGGCGGTTTGGTCTGTCTATCACCATTTGACGGGACAGCTACAGCGTTAAAGTTATAGTAATATCGTCGGCGTCGGACGAAGTGGAACATATATTCGTGTGCCGCTGCCGAACGATCCTCCGCAGGGTCGGGTGTCGGGTTTACTTTAAACCAAACGTTATCGTTACGGACGATCCAATCATCTTCCTGCATGGCTATGGCGAATCGGTGAGGGATTAACAGAAGCTGCTTTGGTCTGCAAAGAGGTTTTGGCCCGGAATGATCCTGCGGGCGCATGAAACGACGATTCTTCTGCTTATGGTCAGGCCCATGCGGCATACCTTTCCCACTCCAATAGGTATCGCCCAAGTTCACCCACAGACTGCCTGTTGGCTTTAACACGCGCTTTGCCGCTCTGAATACAGCCACTAATTTATCAATATACTGCTGTGGGTGCTTCTCGAGGCCAATCTGATTCTTCATCCCATAATCACGCTGTCCATAATAAGGCGGCGAAGTAATAATACAGTCCACTGATGCCTCAGGCAGCAGTTCGAGCACCCATGCTGAATCGCCACGATAAAGCGTGAGCCGTGGTGACTGAAAGAAGGCTTTCAGGTTAGGTAGACTCATATCGTCATACGGGACTAGCTTGCCAGCAACGGACGGATGTGACTAACATAGTATTCATTCAGCATCGCTTTCGCCTTCTTGAAATAGCCGTATGCTGAGATATCTATGACCAATAGACTGTAACCGGCGGCCTGTATTTCCGCTTGTTTCAAAATATCTGCCGCGCGAATCTTAGCTAGTTTCTCATAACCAAAGAGCGGGAAATAATGAATCGGGCCATTAAGCTCAATAGCTAACCTTAACCGCGGGATAACAATATCCACTTCCAAACCGGAGGGAAGTAGCGATCGGTCGTTTCGGACTATTTTTAACGACGGGAAATCGCGGCGGATCAACCCACTTAAATATTCCTCTGCTTTGCTGCGTCGGCTTGCACCGAGATTCTTATGACGATTATTAAACTGGGCAGCGCAAGAACGAGAGCAAAAGTGATTGTTAGTTCTTTTTAACTCAATGCCGTGCTTGCGAAAGAGTGATTTGCAATTAGCACACTGCACTTCTTGTGATGTCCGCCGTGCATGTCGAGCGCAAGTTTGACTACAATATTTGCCTGTTTTTCTCTCAATCGCGCGTTGTACTCGATGTTTCTCAAGAAGAAATATTTTCTCGCAGTGAAGGCACTGCATTCTAGCTAGTTCACGCCTGCCTAATGCAGCGAACTCTTCAGGCGGGGTATGCAATTTCATACTTGCCAGTATAACACGAATTTTAATTTTCGAGTCCGATCTCCGGCACTTTCACTCCTTCACTTCAACATCGGTTTCCGTCAACCCGCTCCCGCGCCGAACGTGATGCCGCGGCGCTCGCGCCCTAAGCCTGCGACTATCGCGGCGACGGTGAAGACGACGAGGGCGACGAGGGCCATCGCGCGGGCGTAGGAGGTGCGCGCGGCGAAGACGGCCTCGATGGTCGCGATGGTGCCCGCGATGAGCACGCCGCACTGGTATGCGAAGCCGGGCAGGAAGCCGCGCACCGAGTCGGGCGAAAGCTCCGTGATGTGCGCCGGGATCACGCCCCACGCGCCCTGCACCATGAACTGCATCAGGAACGCGCCCACGACCAGCAGCGCGAGCGTCGGCGCGAACGCCCACAAAGGAATGACGACGACGGCGAGCGCGAACGCGAGGATCATCGAGCGCCTGCGCCCCCAGCGATCCGAGAGCAGCCCGAAGAGTACGCCGCCCGCTATCGCGCCGACGTTCGCGACCCCGGTGACGAACGCCCGCGTCTGCGGGCCGAACTTCCAGTCGCGTTCGAGGAAGGTCGGGTACATGTCCTGCGTGCCGTGCGAGGCGAAGTTCATCATCGCCATCAGCGCGACGAGGTAGAGCAGAAGCTTCCAGTGCGAGGCGATGCCGCGCCCCAGCTCGCCCCAGGTCGCGTGCTTTGTTCTCTCCCAGACCTCCGACTCCTTGACGCCGAAACGCACGTAGAGCGTGAGCAGCGCGGGCAGGCCGCCGATGAAGAAGAGCGGTCGCCACGGCGAGAGTCCGCCGATGAACTGCGGGTGACTCTGAAAGAAAGGGTAGAGGAAGAAGTAGCAGATTGCCGCGAGCAGATTGCCGACCGCGTACCCCTCCTGCAAGAGTCCCGACAGCACGCCGCGCAGTCTGGGCGGAACCTTCTCCATCGCGAGCGACGCGCCCACGCCCCACTCGCCGCCCATGCCGATGCCGAACAGGGCGCGCATGGCGACGAACGTCCAGTAGTTCGGCGCGAGTCCCGACAGAACCTCGACGACCGAGTAGAAGGCGAGGTCTATCATCAGCGGCAGGCGGCGACCGTAGCGGTCGGCGAGCAGGCCGAAGATGAACGCGCCGACGGGGCGGAAGGCGAGCGTGACGGCGATGGTGAAAGCGATGTCCGTGTCATCTCTGCCGAAGTCCTTGGCGATGGCGGTGAGCGTGAAGGTCAGGATGAAGAAGTCGAACGCGTCGAGCGTCCAGCCGAGGAAGCCCGCGAAGACCGCGGCGCGGTGGTCGCCGCCCTTGTTGACAGCCCCGTCTCGTCGTCCCGAACTCGCTCCGGCCATGACACCTCCGGCTTGGCTTGGAATCGTTTTGCCGTTCGGCCCCTCATTCTAAAGCAAGACTCGGAACTGCGAAGACCGCGCGCGCACGCACCGTCAAAAAAAGTTCGGCGCGACGGACGCGTGCGCGGCAAGGCAGCTCGATTCCGTCAGCGCCGGAAGACGCCGAGGAAGGGCGCGTGCGTGTAGGCGGTCGAGAAGCCTTCGCCCGCGCGGAAGTGTCGCTTGACGGTCGCCGCCGGGTCGAAGAACCAGGAGCCGCGCGCCGCGCTCAGATCGTCGCGGTCGAACCAGCCCCAGGGCGGTCGCGCGGCGTTGACCGCTCCGACGTTGCCGCGGAAGGCCGCGCCTAGATTTCCCAACTCGACGCTCCGGCCCTGCGCCGCGCCCGCGCCCGCGCCCGCCGCGACGCTCACGGCGAGCGCGCCGAAGTTGAGCGCCGCGCCGTATGTCTCATTCGCGCCGCGGCGGGCGCGCGGCCACAACGTCGTGTAGATCGGCAGGAGGTCGTAGCCCACGTCTCGCACGCCCTCGGCGTCGGCGTCGTCGGCGCGCCCCGCGAAGCGATAGACGAGGAGTTGATTCTGCGCGGCCTCCTTCTCCTCGCCGTCGTAGGCCGTGACGCCGTGGCCTTTCGGCTCGACGTAGAGTAGCGCGTGTTGCCCCTCGGCCCGGAAGGTCTTGAACGACGTGGCCGCCTCGCCCTCCGCCGCGTACTTCAGAAAGCGGTCGTGCGCCAGCGTCTCGACGTAAACGACGCGCGCGCCTGCGAGGTCGCCGCCGTCTTTCGCGGCGACGACGAGACAGCCTTCGAGGTCGTTCTCGTGCGCGAAGGTGAGGTCGCCCGCGAGTCCCGTCGGGTCGTAGCGCCCGCCGCGCTTGACGCCCTCGCGCACGGCCTCGCTCAGAAGCGTGCCCGCCGTCGCGCCGCCGCCCTTGTAATCGCGCGCGTGGAAGAGCGCGTAAGTTATGAACAGGTGCGTCGCCGTCTCGCTCACCGCGAAGTAAACGTATGCGCGCATCGGGAAGCGTCGGTCTTCGGCGTCCTTCCAGTTGTTGTCGCCGCGCCAGTCGCCGTCGAAGTCGAAGTTGGTGATGAGGTCTGCGCGCCTCTGGTCGCCGAGCGCCTGGTAGAAGACCGGCGCGAAGCGCGCGGCGGTCTCGCGGTCGCGCGCGACGGCGGCGGCGTTGTAGCCCGCGGCGGACTTTGCCGGTGGCGCGCGGCGCTTCGAGTGCTGCGCGGGCGCGGCGTGTGCGAGCGTGAGCAGGAGCGCGAGGGCCGTCGTCGTCAGCCGGGAAGTTCGTCGGGTCGGTGTGTGCATCGCGTCTGCCGGGGGTTTTCGGTCAACGCGCGCGCGTGCGAATCAGGGGTCAGTGTGCGCGCGCGAAGTCTATGAAGCCGCGCTCCGGGTCGGTCGAGAGCAGACGGACGCGCACGCGGTCGCCGACTTCGAGTCCCTGCTCGCCGCGCATGATGCGGCCAGAGACGGGCGGGTTTACGAGTCGCGCGAACGTGCCGCGGTCTTTGACGCCCGTGACTATCGCGTCGAAAGTCTCGCCGACGCGGTCGCTCAAAAGAATCGCCGCCGCGGACTTTCTCAACTGCCGCTCGACCTTGCGCGCCGCTGACTCCATCAGGTTGCAGCGCTCGGCAATCGCTTCGAGTTCCTCGCGCGCGTACGGCGCGCTTTCTTTCGCCGCGAGCGACTTCAGGCAGCGCTGCGTTACTAAATCAGGAAAGCGACGGTTCGGCGCGGTCGAGTGCGTGTAGTCGTGAACGGCGAGGCCGAAGTGGCCGGGCTGGTCGAGTCCGGGCGCTTCGACCATGTAGTCGCCGGGGCCGAGCATCTTCAAAATCGAGAGCGAGAGTTCCGAGTAGCCCGCGGGGTCTGCCTCGCGCCGCCGCGTCATGAAGTCTGAAAGCGCGCGCGGGTCGGGTTCGTCGGGCAGGTGGTCGCCGAAGCTTTCGGCGGTCTTGACGATGAGCGGCCACTGTTCCGGCGCGCGCACGACGCGGCGGAGCGAGGGCACGCCGTTGTCCTGAAGAAGCTCGGCCATCGAAGTGTTCGCCGCGATCATCAGGCTCTCGATGATGTCCTGCGCGCGGTTGTGCGCGCGAACGTCGAGGCTCGTGACCTTTCCGTTCTCAACAACAGGCACGGCCTCGGTCGTCTCGATTTGAAGCGCGCCGTTCTTCCTGCGGAGTTCGAGCAGCGCGCGCGCGATCTCGTCCTGAAGTTTGATCTGCTCTTCGACGCCCTCGACCCGCGCGAAGACTTCGGGCGCGGGGCCGCGGCCCTCGATCCACGCGCCGACCGACTCGTAATCCATCTTCGCCTTGTTGCGGACGACGGCGTGCGAGACCTTCTTCGACGTGATGTCGCCGTCAGCCGTCACTTCTAACTCCATGACGACGGCGAGGCGGTCTTCGTCTTCGAGCAGAGACGTGAGTCCCGTCGAGAGTTCTTCGGGAATCATCGGGAAGTTGACGGCGGGCGTATAGACCGTGACCGTGTTGACGGCGGCGTGGCGGTCAATCGCCGAGTCTTTCGGGACGAAGGCGTCAACGTCCGCGATGCCGACGAGCACGCGGTAGCCGCCCCGTGCGAGACGCTCGGCGTACTCGACCTGATCGAGGTCTCGCGACTCTCGGTTGTCAATCGAAGACCAGAGAAGGTCGCGCGCGTCCTGCACGGAAGGGCCGGGCCTCGCGGCCTGCTCCCCGGCCTGCTCGTCGGCCTTCAACTCGTCTTCGACTCCCGCCGGAAAGTCGGGGTCGAGTCCCGCGCGGAGCATCGCCTCGCGCGCGATTGCCTGAAGGTCAGGCGCTTGTCGGTTCTTCATTTGAGTATCGCGACGAGTTCGGTTTGAATCGGCTGGCCCGTGACTTCCGCGTCCGTTTCGGAGACGTACACGTCAACCTCGGAGCGGACGCCGAAGTTGCCGGGCAGGTAAATCCCCGGCTCGATTGAGAAGCAGGTGCGCGGGATGATGCGGCGCGAGTCGCGCGTTTCGAGGTTGTCAATGTGCGCGCCGTTGCCGTGGACTTCCTCGCCGATGGAGTGGCCGGTGCGGTGCGTGAAGTATTCGCCGTAGCCCGCGCGCTCGATGACGCCGCGCGAAACGTCGTCAACTTCCGCGCCCTTGATTTCGCGACCGGCCTTCACGCTGTCGCGGACGAACTCGATTGCGGCGTCGCGCGCGTCGCGGACTATGCGGAAGATTTTAACGTGCTCCGCGGAAGGCTCTTCGCCGACGTAGCCCGTCCACGTCTGATCCGCATAGACCGCGCCGGGCGTCTTCAGCTTCGCCCACACATCGAGGAGCAGAAAGTCGCCGCGCTCGATGGGCGAGAATTTTTCCGCGCTCGCCTGGTAGTGCGGGCTGGCGGCGTTGGCGTTGACGGAGACGATTGGATGGTCGCCTTCGCAGGTCATCCCCTCTTCCTCGAAGCGGCGCACCATGAGCTGCTGTATGTCGTACTCGGTGACGGGTTCGTCGGCCCTGATTCTGCGCCCGACTTCGGCGAAGGCTTCCTGAATGATGTCGTGAACGTTGTCCGCGGCGGTGACGTGCGATTGGTACTGCTCGTCAGTCCAGACGGCCTCGAAGAGTTGCACGAGGTCTGCGCTCGTGACCGGCTCCGCGCCGAGCGAGCGCACCAGCTCAATCGTTCCGGCGTCAACGCGCGAGATGTAGGGGATGGAATTTTCCGGCGAATACTGCATCGCGACCCGCGGCGAACGGGAAGCGTTCGCGGTCGAGAGCGCGTCGCGCAAGGAATCGTTGAGCCTGCCCCAACTGCTGTAAATCAACTTCCTGCCGGGCAGGCGGTCGAGCTTGCCCTGCTCGATGGCGTGGTTGACGCGCACGGGTTCGCCCTCGGCGGGCACGAAGTAGAACCAGCGGCGCGTGGAAAATTGTTTCGGGTCGAGTTTAAGAATGCGGTAGGCGAGCGGGTCGCTCTGCCGGAAGTCGTAGAAGAGCCAGCCGTCGAGTCCGGCATTTTTAAGCGCGCCCTGAATCTCGCGGACGCGCGCGGCGCTCTCGGCAGCCGCGTCCGAGTCGTGCATCGTGGTCATGTGTCCTTACGCTTTCTCGGTTCGGAGTTTTGTACGAGCTGAACTGCCTGCTTGCCAGCGTGCGCGTATTATGTTCCATCCGCGCGCCACACTCAAAGCTCGACGCGGCGCGAGACGGGGTTGACGCGGGCGAACAGCCGACATCTTCCCTTCCGCTTTCATCAAGTGGTTTGCCTTCCGCCGCCACCCATGTATGATGTGTCGCAAACGTAAGACGACACGCCGCACGCACTTTCGGAAGCTTCGGACGAACGAGAACGAGGAAGGAGCAGCCTACGAATGAGCCTAGCCGCTGACGAGACCGGAACGAGCAACGTCGCCCTGAACGATACCGGCGGAATAGGCGGACACCCGCGGGGCTTGACGACGCTCTTCTTCACCGAGATGTGGGAGCGCTTCAGCTTCTACGGCATGAAGGCGCTGCTCGTCCTCTACATGACGAAGTCGGTCGCCGAGGGCGGGCTAAACTTCAGCGAGTCGTATTCGGGCCTCATCGCCGCGACCTACTTCTCTTCCGTCTATTGGACGCCGCTCATCGGCGGCTGGCTCGCGGACAAAATCTTCGGCGCGCGCCGCGCGGTTCTGATCGGCGGCATCGTCATCGCGTGCGGCCACTTCTCGATGGCCTTCCACACGCTGCCGAACTTCTACGCCGGACTGATCCTGATTGCCCTCGGCACGGGGATGCTCAAGCCGAACGTCTCGACGATGGTCGGCAGCCTCTACACCGAGGGCGACAAGCGGCGCGACGCGGGGTTCTCGATCTTCTACATGGGCATCAACCTCGGCGCGTTTATCGCGCCGTTCGTCTGCGGCCCGCTCGGCGAGAAGGTTGACTGGCACTACGGCTTCGCCGCCGCGGGCGTCGGCATGGTGTGCGGCATCATCCAGTACGTCGCCGGCGGCAAGCGCCTGAGCCGCGTCGGCAAGCCGCCGTCGCAGAGGCGCGAGGAGGTCAGGCCGGACATCAAAGAGGTCAGGGACGCGGGCGACGAGACGGGCGGCGTTGACGTTGTGGCGGTCGCGCTCGCGGTCGTCCTCGGCGTCGCCGGCTTCGCAATCGGCTACGTCTATGGCGGCGCGGGCATTCTGTCGGGGCTGTTCCCCGGCGTCGCGTTCTTCTTCGCGGGCTACCTGGGCGGAATAGTCAGGCACTTGAACGGCGAAGAGCTGATGCGCGTGCTGGTCATCTTCATCCTGTTCGTCTTCTCCGCTCTCTTCTGGATGTCGTTCGAGCAGGCGAGCACGACGCTGACGCTCTTCGCCGACCGTCTGACGAACCGCGTCGTCTTCGGCTGGGAAATCCCGGCGAGCATGTTCCAGTCAATCGAGCCGTTCTTCCTCATCGTCTTCGCGCCGGTCTTCGCGTGGCTCTGGATCAGGCTCGGTCGTCGCGAGCCTTCCAGCCCCTCGAAGTTCGCCTACGGGCTGCTGCTCGCGGGCCTGAGCTTCGCGGTCGTCGCCTTCGCCTCGACGCTGACCGGCGGCGGCAAGTTGGTCAGCCCGCTCTGGCTCGTGCTCGTCTATCTGCTCCAGACCTTCGGCGAGTTGTGCCTGAGTCCGGTGGGCCTGAGCACGGTGACGAAGCTCTCGCCCGCGCGCATGGTGGGCCTGATGATGGGCGTGTGGTTCCTCTCGATCTCGATAGGCGACTACTTCGCCGGACGCGTGCTCGGCTTCTTCCACGAGAACGAGGAGGGCGCACTCCTCAAGCTCTTCGGCAGCGTGGCGCTGATGACGTTCGCCGCCGCGCTCGTCCTCGCCTTGCTCACGCCGCTCATCAAGAAGATGACGCCGCGCGCGACGTAAGGCAAAAGGCAAAAGTGAAGGAAAAGAGCGCGGCTCTTTCGTTAAGGATGAAGGCCGCGCTTCTCTTTGTCTTCTTCTTTTGCCCTTTGCCTTTTTACTTTTGCCTTCTTTAGAGGTTCGTCAGGATGTAATCGGTCATCATCTGTCGCATGTGGCGGACGAGCAGCGGGTCTGTGACGCCGTGGCGCGACTTGGGGTAGAGCATGAGTTGGAAGTCCCTGTCGGCCTTCTGCAAGGCGTACATGAACTGAATCGTGTTCGCCAGATGCACGTTGTCGTCAATCGCGCCGTGGACGAGCAGGAGCTTGCCGTGGAGGTTCGCCGCCGCGGCGGTCGGCGAACTCACGCGGTAGCCTTCCGGGTTGTGCTCCGGCGTGAGCATGTAGCGCTCGGTGTAGATCGAGTCGTAGTTGGCCCAGTCCGTGACCGTCCCGCCCGAAATGCCCATCTTGTAACTCTGGCTGTGCGTCAGCGCGTAACTCGTCATGAAGCCGCCGAAGCTCCAGCCCCACAGGCCGATGCGCGAGGCGTCAACGTAGGGCTGCGACTTCAGGTAATTTAAGCCGTCCTCCAAATCCTTCAGCTCAAGCTCGCCGAAGTTTTTGTAAACCGGCCAAGCCGACTCCGCGCCCTTGCCGCTCGCCGTGCGGTTGTCGCAGTACCAGATGATGTAGCCGCGCTCGGCGAGCAACTGATGCCACATGTAGGTCGAGCCGCCCCACGCGTTGTGAACCTGCGGCGCGTGCGGCCCCGAATAGGTGTATTCGAGCACCGGATATTTCTTCGACGAGTCGAAGTCGGGCGGGCGGATGATCATCGCCTCCATCGGGAAGCCGTCGCGCGTCTTCACCTGAAGAAACTCAGGCTTGCCGAGTTTGTATTGGTTGAGGGCTTCGACCTTGTTCTCGTCAATCACGCGCACGAGCGTCCCGTCCGACTTGAAGAGGCGAGTTTGCGGAGGCGTGTTGATGTCGCTCCAGCGGTCAACGAAGAGCGCGCCCGAAGGGCTGAAGCTTGCGGTGTGCGTCCCCTCGGTCTGAGTCAGACGCGTGAGACCTGAGCCGTCGAGGCGGACGCGATAGATGTGTTCGGCGATAGGGCTGTGCTCCGTGCCGTGGAAGTAGATGAAGCCCGCCGGCTCGTCAACGCCGTCTATGCCGCGCACCTCCCACTTGCCGTCGGTGATCTGCTTGATGAGCTTGCCGTCGGAAGAATAATGGTAGAGGTGCATGAAGCCCGTGCGCTCGCTGCGCCAGAGGAACGAGCCGTCCTTGAGCCACATGGGATTGTCGTCCGTCGGCTCGACCCACGCGCGCGTCGTCTCGCGGAAGAGCTTTGAAGTCGCGCCCGTCGAAGCGTCCGCCGCGTCGAGGTCGAGGAACGTCTGCTCGCGGTTCTGCGCCTGATAGACGACGCGGCGCGAGTCCGGCGACCACGCGACGCGCACGAGCAGAAAGTCCGCGGGCTGATAATCGGCGGTGTTGACCCAGCGCGTGTCGCCGCCCGCCGCGGCGACGACGCCGAGTTTCACAATCGGGTTCGGGTCGCCAGCGAGCGGGTAGGGCGTGTCTTCCAAGACCTGACGGCGCGGGATGTGGTCAACGACGGGGAAGTCGTGGACGGGCCTCTCGTCGAGGCTGAGGTAGGCGATGCGCGAAGAGTCGGGCGACCACCAGTAGCCGCGCTTGTTGCCGCGGCCATAGACTTCCTCTTCGTACACCCAGTCGAGCCGACCGTTGAGAGTCTTATCATTGCCCGTCGTCGTCAGGCGGTGTTCCGTCTTCGCCGCGAGGTCGTAAGCGTAAAGGTCGCCGCCGCGCACGTAGCTCACCATGCGACCGTCGGGGCTGAAGTCTTCCTCGAACTCCTCGTCCGCGTTGTTCGTCAGCCGCAGCGCCGCGTCGGAATTTAGTTCGTAGTAGATGAGGCCGTTGTGGAAGTTGATGAGCACGGCGGTCTGCGCCGGGTTCAGTTGGTAGGAATTGCGGTGCGCGAGTTTGCGCGCGTCGTCCGCCGTGACGCCCTGAAGCTTCGCGAGCGCGGCCTCCATCTTCGCGGCGTCGAAGAACGGCACGGCCTCGCCCGTGCGCGCGTCAACCTTCATCAACTGCACGGGGCCGTCGCTGGGCCGGGCCTGAAGGTAGTGCTCGCCGTCGTTGAGCCATTCGATGCGGGCGGGCGGCGTGCCGCTGAAGTTCACTTTTTTAACGGGGTCGAAGATGTCTTCGATGGTGAGCATCTTGCCCTGCGCCGCGGCGAGCGCGGGAAGGCAGAGCAGCAGTATGACAACGAAGGAAATATGTTTTCTGTTTAGCATCTGATTTCTCTCGTGGAGTGGCATTCGACGGTCGCGGCCTTCGCGCCTGCCTGAACGCCTGAGTTCACTGCTTCGCCGCGGCGCGGCCTTGCAGGTCGCCGCGCACGAATCGCAGGAGGTCGCCGATCTGTTCGTCTGTCAGGGAATACTTGAAGGGCGGCATCCCGTTCCCGCCGTCGTGAATCTGCCGGAACAGGCGCTCGTCCGGGTCGGTCGCCGCGCGGCCTTCGCGTAAGGAAGGCACGCTCAAAGTGCCGATCTGCTTGCCCTCGCCGCCGGGGCCGTGGCACACGGCGCAGTTGCGCTTGAAGAGTTCGCGCGCGGGGTTCGAGTCGGCCTGCGCCTTCGCCTTCGCGCCCTCCTGAGTCGCGCAGCCCGCCGACGCGAGCGCGAGTGACGACAGCGCCAGCGTCAACTTTAAAATCCTCGCGCGGCCCGACGACGCCCGCGCGGTCTCACTTCGTGAACGCATCCTCACGAAGACGATAAACTGTCGGGCCGCGCGTTCGCAAACCTAGAAGCTGAAGCGCACCTGAAGCTCGATGCGTCGGTTGCCCGCCTGCGTGATGCCGCCGCCGCCGAAGCGCCCCGCGCCCGTCGTTGACTCGCCGAAGAGCGGCGAACTCAGGTTGTTGACCGGCACGTTCAGGTTCGAGTGATTGAAGATGTTTTGCCCGCTGACCGAGAAGGTCACGTTGTAG
>DASRCS010000311.1:0-34400 GCA_035652995.1 Pyrinomonadaceae bacterium | reverse complement strand
AGGTCGTCGGCAAGCCCGACGTGCTGCGGCACATGGCCGACGAGTGGGTCAGGCTCGTCGCCTCTTTGCGCGCGGCGGGCGTCGCGCACGGCGACTTGCAGCACGGCAACATCATCGTCGAGCGCGGACGGCTCCGGCTCGTTGACCTCGACGGGATGTTCGTCCCGGCGCTCGCCGGTCGCCGTTCGAGCGAGGTCGGACATCAACATTATCAACATCCGAGGCGCACGGCTGAGTTCTTCTCGGCGGACGTGGACAACTTCTCCGCGCTCGTCGTCTATCTCTCGCTCGTCTCGTTGGCCGAACGTCCCGCGCTCTGGGCCAAGCACCACGACGAGAACCTTCTGTTCACGCGCGCAGACTTCGAGCGTCCCGCGTCGTCCGCGCTCTTCGCCGAGATCAAGCAGATCGGCGCGGAGCACGCCGCGCTGGCCGAGATTCTTGAGACCGCGGCCAACGCGGAAGACCCAAGGCTCGCGCCGCCGCTCGACGAGGTCGTCGGCGTGAAGTCCGCGCTGCCCGGCTGGATGACCGCGCCGCCCGATACGGAAGTCGTCGGTCGCACGCGCGAAGTCCGCCGCGCCGAAGCCCTGGGTCAAGAACCTGAAATCGTCTGGCGGGGCGGCGTGACGCGCAGGGATTACAAGTCAACCACGCCGCCGTCGAACACCGTGCAGACCATCTTCAGCGCGAAGACGCCCGCCGCCGCTGCGCTCGCCAAATTCCGCGCGCGCTCGGCGCTCAAGCAACTCGACCCGGACGACTGGCGCGGCAACACATTCTATTTCTTCAGGAGGGGATTGGGTTACAGCCTCTTTTGGATATGGATTACTCCTGCCCACAACTTGCTGGCTTACGTTTGGAGCGCGCTCGGCATGACCGGCTCCGCCTCGGTGCTGGCGTCGCTTTTGCTGCTGACAGTGATCTTCTTTTTATACGGACTGGCTCGCGCGTTCTATTTGTATGACACGGGCGCGCCGCAGATGGGCGGGGGCGCGACCGGCGCAGTCCGCCGCCCGGTCGGCGCGACTTACACGCCGCGCGTAATCTCAAGCGTGACGACGCAGTCCTCGCCGGTCGTCCCGGCCTTCTCGCGCGCGGTCTCGAACGCCGTCTTCCACGTCGTCGGCAACCAGAGCCTGATGATCTTTCACACGCCCGACTGCGTCTGGGTGGACAAAATCCCGGCCAGGCGGCGACAGGAGTTCGCCTCGTCCGACGCCGCGCGCAACGCGGGCTTCCGCCCGTGCCGCGTCTGCACGCCTTAGAGAAGGCAAAAGTAAAAAGGCAAAAGGCAAAAGAAGGTAGGGCGGCTACCATGATTCTCAATTAACCGCCGATGATGAGCGGCGACTGCGGCGTTCGCATCTTTTGCCTTTTGCCTTTTTACTTTTGCCTTTCCAGCCCGTGCGCGTGTAAAGTAAGCGCCACGAACCCCAGTCTGGCTCTTCCCTTGTAGCTCGAAAATTTAGTCGGAGGTCGCTTCCTGATGGCAACAGTTGACGCCGAACGCGCAGCCGCAGCCGCGGCGCAGGAGTACCCGGATCGAACCGGCTGGACGCCGGACAACCCTTACCTCGCAACGTTCCGGCCTTTCATCCCTTCGGCGGCGCGACTGCGCGAGCTGACGCCCGTGCCGCTCATCATCGGCACGCTGCTCGGCGTGGTCTTCGGCGCGTCGTCGCTCTACCTCGTGCTGAAAGTGGGCCTGACGGTCAGCGCCTCGATTCCCGTCGCCGTCATCTCCATCACGCTCTTCCGCGTGCTGTCGAAGATCGGATTTCGCGACGCGACCATCCTTGAAAACAACATCGTGCAGACCGCGGGGTCGGCGGGCGAAAGTATAGCGTTCGGTTTGGGCGTGACGATGCCGGCGATCATGATCCTCGGCTTCGACCTTGAGATCACGCGCGTCATGCTCGTCGCGGTCTTAGGCGGACTCATCGGCATCCTGATGATGATCCCCTTGCGGCGCGCGCTCATCGTGCAGCAGCACGGATATCTGAAGTACCCGGAGGGGACTGCGTGCGCGGAAGTCTTGAAGGCTGGCGCGTCGCAGGAGTCTCTGGACGCGGCGCACGAAGACCCGGCGTCGGCGCGTGCGGCGGACGAGGCGACGACGGGCGGCAAGGTCATCATCGCGGGCTTCGGCATCGGCTTCATCTATTACGCGCTCGAACAGATTTTCAAGACGTGGAAAGAGATACCTGAAAAAATCTTCGGCAAGCCGTTCGAGGGCGGCTCGGTCTCGCTCGAAAACAACCCGGCGCTGCTCGGCGTCGGCTACATCATCGGCCCGCGCATCAGTTGCATCATGGTCGGCGGCGGCGTGCTCTCGTACCTCGTCCTCATCCCGATGATCAAGTATTTCGGCGCGGGACTCGGCGCGCCGCTCCCGCCCGAAACGGCGCACACCATCAGCAGCATGACGGTCGCGCAGATTCAAAAAGGTTACATCCTCTACATCGGCGCGGGCGCGGTCGCGGCGGGCGGCATCATCAGTCTTTTCCGCTCGCTGCCCATCATCTGGCACGGACTCAAAGGCGGCATCTCCGACCTGCGCGGCACGCGCGCCGCGGGCGCGGACGCGCCGCGCATTGACCAGGACTTGTCGATGAAGTGGGTCGTCGGCGGCATCATCCTTCTGCTCGTCGCGATGATGGCGTTCAGGCAGTTGGGATTGCAGCACAACCTCTTCGTCATGCTCGTCGGGCCGCTGCTCATCCTCGCCTTCGGCTTCCTGTTCGTCACCGTCTCTTCGCGCCTGACGGGCGAGGTCGGCTCGTCGTCGAACCCGATCTCCGGCATGACGGTCGCGACGCTCCTGCTGACCTGCCTGGTCTTCCTGCTCATCGGCTGGACTGCGCCGCCCTACTTCGTCACCGCGCTCTCCATCGGCGGCATCGTCTGCATCGCCTCGTCGAACGGCGGGACGACATCGCAGGACTTGAAGACGGGCTTCCTCGTCGGCTCCACGCCGAAGTTCCAGCAGGTCGCCATACTCGTCGGCGCGCTCGCCTCGGCGCTCGTCCTCGGGCCGATCCTTTTGCAGTTGAACAAGTCGGGCACGATCTACGCGCCGCGCGTCATGTTCAGGCCCACGGCCAAGCTCGCGGAGGCCGCGAACGCCACGCTCTACGTCGCGCCGGGCGCGGCCTCCGCGCTCGCGCCTTACAACGACAACGCGAAGCCGCCCGCGGCGGGCAACTACCGCCTGCTGCAAGTCGCGAAGAGCGACGTTCCGCCCGTCGAGACTTTGAAGCAGGGCGAGTATCAGATTGACGAGCGCGGCCTCGTCACGCCGAAGGCCGGCGGCGCTCCGGTCGGCAGCCTTCGGCCCGGCGAGTATCTGATTGACGACGGCGGGCGCATCGCCTACCGGAGGGAGACGAACTGGCCCGCAGACCTGCGCGCGAACCCCGCGGAACTCGGCGGGACGGAGAGGCTCGAAGGCGCGCAGGCCGGCGAAGACCAGAACACGTACCGCGTCTGGCAGAAGACGACGACCGAGAACGGCCCCGCCGCGCGCTACCTCGTCAACGAGCAGGGCGTGCCTGTTTATATCGTTGACCCCGGCATCAACGGCGTCTTCGACCTGCGGCCCGACGCTTCGAGCGTGCAGAAGTTCACCGCGCCGAAGGCGACGCTGATGTCCTACATCATCAAGGGCATACTCGGCGGCCAACTGCCGTGGGGCTTGGTACTGCTCGGAGTCTTCATCGCCATCGTGCTGGAACTCTCCGGCATCCCTTCGCTGGCGTTCGCCGTCGGAGTCTATCTGCCGCTCTCGACCTCTTCGCCGATCTTCGTCGGCGGGATGATTCGCTGGCTCGTTGACCGCTACACGCGGCAGAAGTATGCGGGCCGCGGGCTGACCGAAGAGCAACTCGTCGCCGAGGGCGACAAGAGCAACGGCGTGCTGCTCTCTTCGGGATACATCGCGGGCGGCACGCTCGCGGGCGTCATCTTCGCGTTCATGAACATCCCGCTCAAGGACAACCTCGACCGCGTCGAGAAGTGGGCGACGGCGAACAACCCGTTCTTCGACGGGCCTTGGGCCAACGTGCTCGCGATGATTCCGTTCGTCGTGCTGATGGTTCTGCTCTACGTCGTCGGGCGCGAGCGTTGGCTCGCGGGCAAGCGCGCGGCCTTCGACTCGCCGCCGCCACCGCCGACGTTCAGGTGACGAGGCTTGACGCGCGTTAAGCGCGAATGAAAAAATGGCTGACGGTTTGGGTCGAAGCGGCCCCGACCGTCAGCCGTTTCTCTTTCGTCGAAGCTTCGACGGCGTCTTTCATACAAACTTGACGGCACAACTCTTCGCCGCGCCTCCCCGGACACCGAGCGGCCCGCGCGCCGCGACCGAGACCCGCCTTGCGGAAGGATCAGAAATGAACACAAGCATTAATCTCAAGCTCCATGCTCTCGCGCTCTGCCTCGTCATAACGTTCACCTGCTCGTCGAACGCGCTCGCGCAGTCGAAGCCGAAAGAGAAGTCGGACGCGAACACGGCGACGGCGCAGGCCGCATCGTCTCCGTCCGAGGTCGTGCGCGCGTACTACACCGCTCTGCGCGACGGGCGCGTGCGCGACGCGATGATGATGTCGGTGCTTCGGCCCGCGGTCGAGGAGTTGAGCGCCGCAGACCTCGCCGAGTACCAGCCCGACTTCGAGCGCATCAAGCAGCTCGCGCCGACCGACTTCGAGATCACGGGCGAGCAGATCAGCGGCGACGAGGCTACCGTCTTCGTCAAGACCGGCGAGGAGGGGAAAGACCTCAAGGTTGACCCGGTCTATCTCATCCGCGACCGCGGCGAGTGGGTCGTCGGCGACCGCGACAGCGCGGCGGTCGTCAAGAAGCAGGGCAAAAAATTCTTCCCCGAACAGCGCATCGCCGCGCACGAGCAGGACGCCGAAGACATGTTCAAGCGCATCCAGGCCGCCGAGATCGCCTACTCGCTTCAGCACGGCGGAATCTTCGGCGACCTCAAGTCGCTCGTTGACGCGGGCTTCATGCCCGCCGACATCCTCGGCTCCGAGACGACCGGCTACCAGTTCACGATCACGCCCGCGTCGGACAAAAAGTCCTACACCGCGCACGCCGAACCCGCGCGCTACAACCACACGGGCCGCCTCTCGTTCTACATGGACGCCTCCGGCATCCAGAAGAAGGACGCGGGCGGCAAGCCCTTCGGCCCTTCCGCGCCGAAGAAGTGAGGGCTGACAAGATGCCCCGACTCACGCACAAGCTCACCGCCGTCTCGCTCGCACTCTTCGCGCTCGCCTGCGTCTGCCTTGCGTCGCTCGCGCCCGTCTCGCGACGCGTCGCGGCGCACCCGCAGGGAATGAACGCGAACGCGGCGGCGAAGCAGGAACCCGTTGTCACGATCTCCGGTCGCGCCGTTTACGACGACACGGCGCGCCCCGTCCGGCGCGCGCACGTCACCGTGGCGGCCTACGACGGCAGGCAGAAGAGTTACAACGCGCTGACGGACGCGCGCGGCGAGTTCCGCATCACGGGCGTCACGCCGGGCCGCTACTTCGCCTTCGTTGACGTGCCCGGCGTCATCTCGCCGGTCTCCTTCGTCAGCACGGACATGCTCGGTCGGGGGACGCCCGACTTCAGCGGGATGGTCAGCTACTTCGACACCGTCGAGGTGAGCGGCACGGAGGACAGGCAGTTGACCGTCCACGCGCGCCGCGGCGCGGCCATCGGCGGCAGGGTCACGTACTCGGACGGCGACCCCGCGGTCAACGTCGCCATCAGCGTCATGCGGCGCGACGGCGAGCACCTGACCAAATATTTCGCGGGCGGGACGATCCTCGCCATCTACGGGCAGCGCACGGACGACCGCGGGATGTACCGCCTCGCAGGTCTGCCGCCGGGCGAATACGTCATCGGCGTCTCGGAGACGGTCGTGCACGGCTCGGACGGGAGCAGTCCCGTGGGCGACGACGTTTACCTGCGCGGCTTCGCGATGCAGCAGCTCTTGATGACCTTCTACCCTTCGGCGACGGAGTCGAAGGACGCCGCGGGCGTCAAGGTCGCGGCGGGCGACGAGCGCTCCGACATAGACATCACGATCCCGGAGCGCGGCCTGCACACGGTCGAAGGCTTGGTGCGCGGCGGCCTCGACAAGAAGCTCGTCGAAGGCGCGCACGTGACTATCACCCGAAAGGAAGACGAATCCGGCGCGAGGGCTGGCTCGAACGCGGGCGCGACGGCGACGGACGAGCAGGGGCGTTGGCAGTTCACGGAGATTCCCGATGGGCAGTACATCATCGCCGTCACCCCTCCCGACAGCGACGGGCCGGACGTGGAAGATTATTTTAACGGGAACTCGAACGCCGTGGCGACGAACATGAACACGAGCGTCACGAGGCGCAGGAAGAAGTCTTACGCGCCCGCCCGAAAGGACGTGCAGGTCGAGGGCGCGGACGTTTCCGAAGTCGCCGTCGAGTTGGGCGCGGGCGCGAGCGTCTCCGGCACGATCACGGTCGAGGGAGGGAAGGGGCCTCAGTACGGTTCCGTCGAGCTGTCGCGGCTGCCCGACCCCGGCGATCAGCCCGGCTCGGACTACTCGAACTCGACGAGGGCATTCGGGACGAGCAGCTTCACAGTCGAGGGGCTTCCGCCCGGCAGATACCGCCTTGAGCCGAGCGTGTATCTCAGGGACGACGAGCACGACGAGGTCTATGTCAAGTCAATCACGTGGAACGGCAAAGACCTGACGCGCGAGCCGCTCGAACTCGGCGAGGGCGCGGTCGTCTCAGGCGTGCAGGTAGTCTTCGCGCGCAACCCCGCGTCGCTCGTCGTGAGCGTCGTGGGCGGCGACAAGAAGCCCGCGTTCGGCGCCAGAGTCCTTCTCGTCCCCGGCGCGGGCGGCGGGCAGTCGTCTTCGATGCAGGAACTCTCTTGCTCGACGGACGACAGCGGCTCTTGCTCGATCAAAGTCCCGCCCGGCGAATACCGCGTCGTCGTGCTGACGATCAAGGACGCGGCGACGCTCGGAGGCGCGACCGCCGCGGTCGAGGCCGAGATAAATCGTCGCGCGGCCACGGCCACGAGCGTCTCGCTGCGCGCGGGCGAGTCGAGAGAGTTGGAAGTCATCGCCGCGGGCAACTGAAGCCGGCGCGCAAAACCGGACGTTGACGACGCGCTTCGGCAAACGGCGGCGCGCGTCGCATTCGTGAATGATTGCGCGCGCCGCTCGCGTGCGGATAAAATCCACGGCGGCGGCAGGCCGACCTCACGAGTCGAAAGCCGTGCCGCCGCGCCCCGCCAGCTTTTTGTCGTACCGGTCTTAAAAGTTTATGCGCCGCCCGCGCTTCGGCAAACGGCGGCGCGGGCGTTGAAGAAAGTCTCTCCCAACTTTCCCGGCGAGGCGTCGTGCGACGCGCAGAGTCCGAACGAGGTGAGTGCGTAAAATGCCGGAGCGACTACGCTCGATTGCAAGCCGCCTGCGCGAACTCGTCGCCGACCGGCGGCGCGCGCCGCGACACAGTGTGCGGCTGCCCGCGCTCGTCTCGCTGCTCGACCCTTCGGGCGCGCAGCCCGCGAACGTCTCCGGGCACACGCGCGACGTGAGCGAAGACGGACTCGCCCTCGTCCTTCCGAGCATACGCGTCGGCGACCGCTACCTCGTCGGCGACGCGGTCTCGCTCCGCGTCACGCTGCGCCTTCCCGACGCGAACGTGCGGCTCTACGGCACGCCCGTCCGCCACGAAAGGCTCGACGAAGAGGGGGACGAAGACAAGGGCTTCCTCATCGGCATCCGCCTCGAACAGACATCCGACCACGCGCAGCTCGTCGAATACCTGAAGACGTTGAAGAAGTGACGGGAAAGCCGTCAGCGCTCAGCATTCAGCTTCGATCCCTCTGTGCCCTTCGTGAATACCTCCGTGTCCTTTGCGGTTAAGTCAGACTTTCTCAGCCACAGAGGCCACAAAGGATTTCACAGGGGCCACAAAGAAGAACAAAGCTGACGGCTGAGCGCTGACGGCTTCACTTAAAAACTATCCACCCGAATTTTTCGGGGACGTGGAAGCTCGGTTCGGGCGTGTGCGTGGGCTGCCACGCGAGGTAGCCGCGCGTCGGGTCACGGCCAACGCAGCGGAAGAGGTTACAGCGCCAGCGCTCGCCCGCGCGCGGCGTGCGCGTGAGCGACTTCCAGGGCAGGCGCATCGCGAGCGTCAGGTCTCGCTCGCCGGCGCGCGCGGCGACCGTCATGCCGGAATCGTACTCCCAATACTTCTGAAGCCCCTGCGGACTGAGGAAGACTTCGAGGTCGAGCCACTCGCGCGTCGGCGCGGCCTCGAACTCGAAGTAGTGCGTGACGGCGCGACCCTCCGGCGTGATGAAAATCTCGCACACGTCCCTGTCCCAGAGTCCGATTGTCTTCCGGTCGAGTTTCGGCGCGTCGCTCACGACGAGCGGCTCGGCCTGACGGCAGTCGAAGCGCACGGTGAGCGCCTCGTCGTCCCAGAGCGCGCGGGCCTGCGCGCGGCGTTCAAGCGGCGCGTCGTCGCCCGACCAGTAGCGCGCGATCTGCGCCGCGCGCGCGTGCCTCCAAGCCGCGTTGTCGAAGTCGCCGACACCGACCCCGCCGCGCGCGTGCCGCGCCTCGAAGATGTTGGTTATCTCGTAGCCAGTCGCCACCATTTCTTTGGAGTGATGAGTGATGAGTGATGAGTTGGAAGGCAAGCGGCCTTAACTCATCACTCATCACTAATAAAGTCCTTTCACCCACCCGCCGTCAACGACGAGCGTTTGTCCCGTGATGTATGACGCGCGCTCGGAGGCGAGGAAGGCGACCGCGGCGGCGATCTCTTCGGGCCGGGCCATACGCCGCATCGGGACTTCGCTCGCCCAGCCCTCGATCATCTCCTCTCTTGTCTTGCCCGCGCGCGCGCCGCGCTCGACGGCGTGCTGCTCCTGCCGCGCGGTCAGAGTCCATCCGGGCGCGACGTTGTTGACCGTGACGCCTTCAGCCGCCACCTCGTTCGAGAGCGTCTTCGCCCAGCCCGTCAGCCCGGCGCGCACCGTGTTAGAAAGAAGGAGTCCGGCAATCGGCTGCTTCACCGAGATTGAAGTTATGTTGACGACGCGGCCCCAGCGCCGCTCGCGCATCAGCGGCACGACGAGGCTCGCGAGGCGTATCGCCGAGAGCGCGTTCAGCTCGAACGCGCGCCGGTACATCTCAAGCCCCGTCTCTTCAAACGTCGAGCCGGGCGAGCCGCCCGCGTTCGTCACCAGCACGTCAACGCGCCCCGCCGCCTCGCACGCGCGACGGACGAATCTCTCCGCGTCGGCGTCGCCCGTCACGTCCGCCGCCAAGCCTTCGACCTCCGCGCCCGTCTCCGCGCGAATCTTCTCGGCGGCCTCGCCGATGCGCCCCTCGTCGCGCGAGCAGATGAAGAGCCGCGCGCCCTCGCGCGCAAGCTCAAACGCAGAAGCGTAACCGATGCCGCCGCTCGCCGCCGCGACCAGAGCGACGCGCCCCTTCAAACCCAAGTCCATCCCTCAACCTTTCTCGCTTCGAGAATCTTTTAAAGCTTCGAGACACCTGTCCAACAGCCGCTCCGGGTCTTCGTCGAAGAGTACGACAGAGCGGGTCTTCTTCGGAAGGACTTGAAGCAACCGCTCGGCCTCGTCAGCGACGCCGCCCGTGCCCGTGAGACAGCCCACGACGCGACCCTCGTCGTACGCGACGGTCAACTCGTTCAGAGTGCCGACGCCGCCGCGAAAGATTAGAACAACGTCGCACGAACGCACCAGCACGACGTTGCGTCCCTTCAGACCGAAGCCCGTGAAGACGAGAACGTCCGTGCCTTCGACCGGCAGGCCGTAACGCCCGATGTGCTCGCGCTCGTCCGACGCGGGCGACACGCCGACGTGCAGCCCGCCCGCCGCGTGCGCCGCCGCGCCCGTCCAGTGCGGCAGCCCCGTCGTCGCGCCCGTCAGCACGACGCACCCGCGCACGGCAATCGCGCGCCCCAAAGCCTCTGCCTTCGCGCGCAACTCGTCAGCCAAGCCACGGGGCAGCGCCTCGCCCGCCGAACCCATGACGCCGATCTTAACCCGCATACACGAAGAGACTGGAAGAGTTAAAAGGGCTAACCGCAAGAGAAGAAATCCGAATCAGCTTGCAGGAATGGTTATGCAGCTTTCGCGCGCCGCTTCAGGGAAGAGATGTACTTTGGCAAGTCAGCATATTTGATAAAGTGCTTGCCCACCATCGGCACACGTTTCTCGACACCCTCGTTGACGACGACCGGCGTCAGGCGCTTATCCAGACCGTCGGCTATGCCCATCTCATACCTTACCCACGGACTGTCCGCGGAGTTGTCAGTCAATAGGACAATGACTTCCTCGGAAGATAACACGTGCATACGAATGATGTCCTTCCATTGGCACGCCGATTCATTAGTCTCTATTCCGCTATTAACGAAGGATGTCTCGACGCCCGCCTCCTGAAGTCTGCGCGCGAGGTCTTTCGCCAACTCTGAATCCTTAGCCGAGTAGCTGATGTACACGCGATAACTCATACAACTTCCTTTCGGGTTTTGCCGAGACGCCTTCTAATTCGCCCTGCCAATTCTACCAAGAAGTCGTCGAGGTCGTTAAGGTCAATGCCCTTGACGCCTTGCAGCGGGGCCAGTCCTATGTCGGGGGAAAGGTTATTAAGGACGGGAGTAATTCGCTTCCCAAGTGCATCGGCAATGCCAACCTCATAGACGACCCATTGTGAGGTAATGCTGTGAGATGAGAGCAGCACGACGGCCTCATTCGAGGCGCGAATCCCGCGCTTGATGGAGCGGCGAATCTCGTCGCCGCCGTGCAGGTCTTTCAGGTCGAGCCACGTCTCAGCGCCGAGTGCCTTAATCTCTTTCGAGATTTGACCGGCAATCCACCTCTCCTTCGACGAGTGGCTGATAAAGACCGTGTAGGCGGAAGATTCCGCTGGCCTCCGCCCGACCTTCGACGCGACGGCTTTCCTGGCGCTCCACTTCGCCGCGGCCTTGCCTGCTTTTCGTGAGGTCGTTCGCTCGGGCATGACCAATATCTAATGCAAGCCGGCCAGGAAAATCAAGGGTTATTTCCTCCTGTACTTATCGAACCACGCGCGCAGGAAAAGAATCTGCGAGACGCGGTTCGAGGGGTGGCGCAGGGAGAAGTCGCCGTTGAAGCCGTGGTACTCGTCCGTCAGGCGAACCATCGCCGTCGGAATCTTTCGCATCTTGAGCGCGCGGTAGAACTGCTCGGTCTGCTCTGTCGGCGTGCGGAGGTCTATGTCGCCGACGAGGATCATTGTCGGCGTCTTGACGTTGCCGACGTAGGTGATCGGCGAGCGGCGCATGTGCTCGTCGGAGTTCTCCCACGGCAGTTGTTTGAAGTTGTAGTACCAGTCAGCCCCGTCGGTCGTGCCGACGAACGAGTACCAGTTCGTGACCGGCTTCATCGCGACCGCCGCGGCAAAGCGGTCGGTGTGGCCGACGATCCAAGTCGTCAAAACGCCGCCGCCGGAGCCGCCCGTGACGAAGAGGTTGCGCTCGTCTATGTAGCCGCGCTTGATGACTTCGTCAACGCCGCGCATCAGGTCTTGATAATCATCGCCGGGGTAGGCGTTGTTGATGGCGTTGCCGAACTGTTGGCCGTAGCCGGTCGAGCCGCGCGGGTTGGTGTAGAGGACGACGTAGCCTTCCGACGCATGATTCTGGAACTCGAAGTTGAAACCGACGCCGTACATCGAATGCGGGCCGCCGTGGATGTAGAGCAGCAGCGGATACTTCTTCGACGGGTCGAAGTCCGGCGGCTTCACGATCCACCCCTGCACGCGCGTCGAGGCGCAGTCGGTGGCTTTCGGCTGCAACGGGTCTGAGTCGGACGCCACGCACTTCTGCTGCCCCGCGAGCGCGACCGAGTCGTACCAGATTTCCTCGACCTGTCCGAGTTTGCGGCCTTCGAGCTGGCTGTCGTTGACGTGCGTCAATTGCTTCAAGTCTGACGCGGCGAGCGTCGTCGCCTTCGACTTGTCGGCGCGCGTCGGGACTCTCACGGCGACGACGTTCGCCGGCCTGTCGGGCGCGGTGACGGTTCCGACGAGAAGGCCGTCGCGGCTCTTCGAGTCGAAGCTGAGAATCTGTTGGCCGCGCGTCAACTGCTGCGGCGCGCCGCCCGTGGCCGGGATGAACCAGAGGTTCTGCGAGCCGCGGTCTTCGGTGACGAAGAAGACTCCGCCGCCGTCCTCAGACCAGATGATTTCGGACGGCGCGCGGTCGAATCCGTCGGCGAGCGCGCGCTTGTTCGAGCCGTCCGCGTTCATCAGATAAAGATGAGAGACGTTGTAGGTGTTGTCGTTCTGGTCGTTGCCCGTGTAGGCGATGAGATGGCCGTCGGGCGAGACGCGCGGGTTGTTGTCCGGCCCCTTGCGGTCGGTGAGTTGTCGAATCGCGCCGCCGCTTAAGTTGACGGCGTAAATCTCCGAGTCGCCGCGCAGATACTCGGCGTCGGGCTTGCGTATCGCGCTGAAGACGATTGTCTGCGAGTCGGGCGTCCATTCGGGCGAGCCGTGCTGGTAGTCGCCGTCCGTGAGTTGACGCGGCGAGCCGCCCTCGCTCGAAACGACGAAGATGTGCGCGAAGCCTTCGGGACGCCAGCCTGCGCCGTCGCTGCGGTAGTTCAGGCGGTCAACGACGCGCGGCGCGTCAACCCACTTCGCGCCCGCGGGACGCGCGGGCATCCTTATCGCGAGCGCGGGGCTTCCGGGCACGATCATGTTGAAGGCGATGTGACGCCCGTCCGGCGACCATTGAAGGTTTGAAGGCGAGCGTTCGAGCCGCGTCAACTGCGTCTCGCCCGGCGTGTCAATCCACTTGACGAAAATCTGCGCGCCTGTCGGCTGTCCCTGCGCGACGTAGGCCACACGTTTCGAGTCCGGCGACCATGCGGGCTGCGACCCCTTGACGAAGAAGCGGTTTCGCCCGCCGTCCGCGTCCATGATCCAGACCTCGTCCTCATACTTGTCGTTGACCTTGTCGGGCCAACGCCGCGTGTAAACGATCTGCCTGCCGTCGGGCGATACCTGCGGCGAGGCGACCATCTCCCAGTCGAGGAACTGCTCGACCGTCAAACGGTCACGCTTCTCCTGCGCCCACGCGTGCGGCGCGAGCATGAGCAAGAGTGCGACGGCGAACAGCAAAGCGCTTCTTCGTCTCATCTTGAGAAACTCCCCGTTATTTTCCTTTTATATGGGCGTCGTCAGAAAAGCTTGCGCGGCGACTCGGTGAACAGCGCGGAGATGATAAAGGAAAAGGTGGGATGTTGGAAGCGAGGCGTGATTGTTATAACTCATCTTCGGCGAGGCCGCCCATTTTCATGAGATGCCTGAGTAACCCGACTTTAAGCGTTTGATTGCCGTGAACGGGAACGGAGAGGCGCACATCACTTCCGGCTTTGCCGTAGATGTGATGACTACCCTGCACACGCAGCAAAGTCCAGCCGTGACGTTCGAGCGCCTTCGCCAGTTCCTTGCCGGATACTGACTTCATACGGCAATTTCCAGCACGCGCTCGTCGCCGCTGAGTTGGGCGGGCGATACGTCAACGGACAGGCAGCCTTCAACAGCCTCGTAGAGATTCTGAAGCAACTCCTCAAACGTTTCGCCCTGGGTGGCGCATCCGGGTATGGCCGGGACTTCGGCCCAGTAGCCGCCCTCTTCCGCCTCGTGCACTACGACTTTGATTTTCATGGCCCGATTATACATCTAGCGTCTGCTTCTGCCCTTGGTTGAGCGCGAAGTTTCTCTCTCTGGATTAGATCAGGTTACCGAACAGCTAAAGCCGCAGGACGAACCCCTCCGGTTGGTCAACGAAACAATCGAGAGAGACAATTAAAGAAGGACTAAGGAAAAAGGGAAGCGCGTCGAAAAAGAAACGTCGCTGATGTTATTGCCAAGCGACTACGGCATTGGTCGTCAGGTTCATGCGGTTGTTGGGCGCGGTGTATATGGAAAGCGACAACTTTATTGTCATGTGAATTCTCCAATGTCGGACGATTTGTGCTTCCGCACATAAACGCATCAGTTAGGAGCGCGGATTCTATCGGTAAAGCGGCAAATGGCAAGCTATTTTTCTGATAGAAGCAAGCGCCTGACTACTGTATAAACGGAATCTATTCCGCATAACTGCTTTAAATGCGGAATCGTTCGATGTTGATGATCTTGCATTCAACAGGTGCTTTAGCGGGGCGGGCCATGTCGAAACAGCCCGCCCCGGTTTTGTTTGTTGGTTATGGCGCGATTTTCATCGCGGGGTTGCTCCAAGGGGCTTGGCCGTTGTTAGTGAGCGCCGCGACGCGGAACCAGTAGCGCGTGCCGCTGGTGAGTCCTTCGATGGTTATTTTCGAGCGCGTGGAGAGTCCGGCGTGAACCCAGGAGGTTTCGGTCGGAGGGTCTGTGCTGCGCTCTATAACGTAGGAGCGTGCGCCGCGGACGGTGTCCCACGAGAGATCAATCTCGCCGTCGTGGTCTCCGACCGTGGCGGTCAGGGCGGGTGGCGCGGGCGGCGAAGAGGGTGCGGACGCAGACGGAGCGCGAACGTCGAGTCCCGCGCTCCGTATTACCTTCTCGTCGCCCCCGGCGATTGATTCGACGTGCGCGACGAGTTGAGTCACGACCCGGTCTAACTCTTCCTCGCTCGCGTTCTGCTCGGCTGTCTTCGCCTTCGCCTCTTGCCGTGCGGCCTGCGCCGCGTTGCTCGCCGTTTCGAGTGCGTTGATGGCCGCCGTCACCTGCGCGAGAGGCGGGTGCGGGGCCGTGAAGTTGGGATTGTCCGTCAAGGCCGCGACGATCTGTTGCGCGCGCGCGATCTTTTCCGGGATGGATAGACTTCTCAGATTAAGTTTGATTTTAGGCATGCTGAGGTCTCCAGTGTCAGAGGTCAGAGCTGCGGTTGTGCGAGGTTAAGGAGCGCCCTGCTTGAGTGAACGGCGGGAGCATACAGCCGAAGGCGTGACAAGGCAAGACTTTTTTTCAACTTACCCCGACGAAAACAGACGCGACGTAAGACAACCGTTAGCCCCGCTTTCTTTTCGCCGTCAACGCCGAACGCTCTCGCTGTAAATAGCTCCACGCGATTGAGCGTAGCCTTAAAGTCGGGAGCGCGGGCATCCTGCCCGCAATGCTTGCGAGGCAAGCACAAAGTCTTTCTTTTCTCCGACGCTACGCCTTTAGAGGGTTGGTTTTCGCGCTTTCGCGCTCAATGCGGGCAGGATGCCCGCGCTCCCGGCGGAGACGGGCCGCGTTCAATCGTGAATAGTGTTGGTTCAGGATTGAATGACTCTGCTTCAAGTCGGAATCAATGTTATTCGTGCTTGAATCAAGGCGATTCGGATTTGAATTTCTTTGACGCCGGATGAGATTGGTTAGAGGCTGAGTAGGCTCGCGGCAATCCGAAGCCGGTTTGCGACGAAGCGGATTCTGATAGAAGCGGAAGCTTCTGGCGACAGTGAAATGCCTGCCGCGATTACCACAGAAACGTTTGTCTTCGTTCGTGCGCCGTCAGCGCTTGGGCCAACACTTCAAGTTGCGCCTTCGCCTCTGTCCCAACAGCGCATCGTCAGGGACCAGAGGAGGCCGGGCATCGTGTAGAACGTCCCACGGGCCGATGTGCGGCGGCCCTTCTCTCTATGGCTCGTAGAGAATGTCGTCCAGGTAGAAGGTCGCGCCTTTCGGGTTCGCGCTCGCGGCGGCGACCCAGCAGAACCCGCCGATCACGCTGGAAAGATTCTCCCCGCCCAAGTCCAGCGTGTACTGCTTCCAGTCCTTGTCCAACTGGACTTTGCCCGTGCTTGCCTCGAACGAGTCTTTATATTGTTTGCCGGGCTTGTTATTCCCTCCGGCCTTGAATTCGACAACTTCGTTCCCGGTCTCGCCCCTTGCCCAGAAGGTCAGTTTCTTGTAGCCCTCGTGGCTGAAATCATCTCCCGGCTGGTCGCCCCAGTTGTCCGGTTTGTTCTGCCAGTAAACCCCACCCCAGCCGTTCGGCCCCGGCGAATAAACGACCTTGATGCAGTTGGGCGTCGAATGAGGGTTGGTCGTCCACGCCTCAAGCAACTGAACATACTTTCGGCCCTGCTCCCCGTCGCCCATGAAGCCGGAGGCGGTGAACCGGGCCGCGATGTCGAATCCCTGATGCTGGCTTTGATATTGATTAGCCTGGGTCGGAGACTGATTGGCCGGCGGCTGCGGAGTGTCGGGCGTCTGCCCGGCGTTGAGCGGCTGCTGGGAGTTGGGCTGCCCCGAAGGTTGGCAGGCCGAGACCACCGCAAGAGCTAACAAGACAGTTGCGGCGAGTGCGGCGAGCGAGGATTTCGTTATCTTGTTCATACCTACTCCTTCATCCTTAAAAAATCTACCTCCACCCGGTTAAGAGTGCGACGACGAGCCTGCCCTAATGACAGGTTTTGTCGATAACGACTTTATAGTTTTTCTCGTCCGCCTTGTTGTTATCGACATACGCGGTCACTTTCACCATGTACGTGTTGACCTGCGTGTATGTATGGTTGGCCGGAAAAGGGCTATAGACGACAGTGCCGTCGCCCCAGTCCCAACTCAATAGCGCATTCTTCTCCGGCGAGCCGTCGGGCTTCTGAACCGAGCCGTCTATTGTTATCAAGCCGCACTCCCCGCGCACGGATCGGTTGAAAGTTATGTCAGCACGTTCTGCCCCGACGTGTTCCCTGGAGTTAGAAATATTGGAGTTGGAGACAGAGGGAGTCCGCGACGAAAGGTATGTAAAAATCCCGGTGATGAGCGCGGCCAGTATGGCAGCGATAAAGGGTAAGAGGGTTGCTAGCTTCTTCCACCTGTTAGTCAGTTCCTGCGTTGAAAGTTCCTCGGTCAGACTGATAATGATGAGAGCCTTCTCAGGCGGGTTCTGAGGAATCCAGCGAATCATCGCGTGCTTGGGCATCACCTCATACCAGGATTTATCCACGCGACTGCCTTCTTTGAAAACGTCGTCCACCTGTGCGCCCGGAATCCTGAGCGCCGAACAACGCCACCCGCCGAACTGTTTGTCCCAATCGTCCTGGTCAACGGCCACCGTAAACACTATTGGAGTCTGATTACGTGTTGACATCTTGCGCCCCGCCTCCACACGCTCTTGAAAGTTTCCGTGTGCCGACCCAGTGTCCTTATACTGACGCAATATCCAGGGCTTCTGCTTGTACTCCCTGAGTGTTTTCTCACCCCAGTCCTCTTTGTCAGCCCGCGCATGACAGTTCGCGCAAAGGCATATCAAGTCTTCTGCCTTGTGCTCTTTTGATTTATGCCAGGGGATGATGTGCGCCCGCTCAAGCGGGCAGTCGGTACCACACACCGCGCACTTGTGCCCGGACTCGATAAATATTTGTCTTTTTATTTCAGCCGGTATTGAGGGTCTGTTAGGCACGAGGACTCCTCACGGATTGGAGGTCTCAGGTCACGCGAGGTTAGACGGCGGGAGCATATCGCCAAAGACAAGTTTAAGCAACATCTTTTGGGCCGCGAAGACCTCATTAAAGCTTCTGCGGCAAAGAGCTTCAGCCGTGAGGCAATTCCTTGTCCCAATGGCGTCTCGACGCGAACCAGAGCAGCCCCGGAATGACGAAGAAGACGCCTATCGCCGCGACGACGGCACGCGGCGAGAGTTGGAAGCGGTCGAGCGCTTCGCCCGTGAGGTAGTTCGACGTTGCCATCGCGAGGGTCATCAGCATCAGCTCGGCGGCGAAGACGCGTCCGCGGAAGTTGTCCTCGACTCCCGTTTGCAGGAGCACGGTCGAGAAGACCCACAAGACGCTGCCGCCCATGTGCGCGACGGCGACGAAGAGGAGCGCGAGCGTGAAGCTGGTCGTCGTGCCGAAGGCGACGTAGAAGACGCCCGCGACGACGAACGAGAGGCCGATGGCGCACTGCATCTGCTGTCGCGTCTCGCTGTAGAAGCGTCGCGTCAGAACGGGGCCGACCGCCGTGCCGATGCCGCGCGCGACGTAGAGGACGCTCATGCCGAGCGCGGCGCTCCCGCCGACGGGGAAGATTTTTTCGCCGAAGACCGGGAGCAGCGTCAGAATCCCTCCGCCCAACCCCCACGCGGGCTTGACGAGCAGGAGCGCCATCACGCGCGGTCGGCTTCGGACGTAGCGCAGACCTTCGAGCGTGTCCGTGACGCCGAGCGCCTTGGCGAGCGTTAGTTTCTTCTTCTCGCGCGGCGGCCTCCGCGGCAAGGCGACGAACGCGATGAGCAGCGCGGAGACGACGTAAGTCAGAGAGTCAATGACGAAGGCCGCGTCCGTCCCGAACCACTTCGTCACGGGGCCGCCGATGGCCGCGCCGAGCGTGAGCATCGCAGACCAAGTGACCGACGAGAGGCTGTTTGCCGTGACGAGGTCGCGTGTGGGCACGACCGAGGGGATCGCCGCCGTGCGCGCAGGCTCGAAGAAGGAAGAGAAGCCGAGTTGCAGGACGGTCAGGACGTAAACGATCCAGACCTGTTCGGGACGCCGCACGAGGAGGAAGCCCAGCACGACGACGGCGCGCGCGGCGTCGCTCGCGATCATGATGTGCCTGCGGTTGAAGCGGTCGGCGACGACGCCGGAGAGCGGGCCGAGGACGACGCTCGGCAGGAATCGCGCGACGAGAATGAGCGCGACCGCGCGGCCCGAACCCGTCAGGTTCTGGACGAGCGTGAAGAGCGCGATGGTGTCGAACCAGTCGCCGAGCTGGCTGATGACCTGCCCCGTCCAGAGCAGGCGGAAGTCGGGTTTGCGCCGCAGAAGTTCGACGTAACCCGCCGACCGCGCCCGCTGCCCCGTCTGTTCGACCGTCGTTGTGTCCAAGGGATGAATCCCGCCGACGAATTAATCTCGCAATCCGACACCTTCAAGATGTTTGCGGAAGGGTGCGCCCGCGTGTGTGAGTTGTCAACCGCTGGAAGGAAGGAACAGCGCTTCGCGCAATCACTCTGAACTGTCAGCTTCAAAGTGACCCGTCACGCTGACCTGCCGCGCGTCGGCGCGCGCCGACGCCGACGCGCACAGGCCCCCGCGTCGTCGAATTTCCAGAGCAAACGAGAGTAATCGCGTGAGGCGGGGACGCGGCACGCGGGTTGTTAAAGAGTATGGCGCGGCTTGCAGGAGCGCGGCACGCGCGTTCCGCGAACCCTCCGCACGGGGTTCGTAAAGCCGCGCGAAATTTGAAACGCGAGTAGCGCAGTTGTTTTCAAGCGGAGGCGTGCGCGTCGGGCGCAGACCGAGAGCGCGCCTCCCAAATTACTCACCCAGCATGGGCGGGAAGAGTGCCTTTAGAATCCCGCCGCTTGCCCCCAACCGTCGCCGGAAGCGAGGGCCGAGTTGCTCCGGCCCCCACTCCCGGCGACGGACTTTTGAAGAATTGCGGAGCGGCGGATCTCGGATTGCGGATTTAAGGAAGCCTGATTCCCAATCCGCAATCCGAGATCCGCATTCCACAATCGAAAGGGCGCTGGCTGATTCGCATGGACATGTCGGACTACAACCGCGCGGCGAAGGCGTACTGGTTCACGGTCGTCGGGGCGGGCGCTTGCGTCCTCGCGTGGGGTTTGTGGAACTGCCTCTCGTTCGGCGCGGCGCAGTGGGCGCAACTGCTCGTACTCGCGAGCCTCGTCGTCATCTCCGGCGTGGTGCCCATCCGCATCCCCGCCACGAAGGCGAGCGTGACGGCGGGCGACTGTTTCATCTTCCTCGGCGTCATCTTCCTCGGCGTCCCCGCCGCCATCGTCCTCGGCGCGCTCGACCTCTTCACAAGTTGTCTGAGGACTTCGAGCCGCGCGACCAGTTGGGTCGCCGCGCCCGCCTGCATGGCACTGACGGCGTTCGTCGCGGGGCAGGCTTTCTACTTCGCGCTCGCGGCGCACGGCGGCGTCACGCGCCGGCCCGTCGGCTTCGACACGCCGCTCTCGCTCGAACAACTCCTGCTGCCGCTCATCCTGATGGCGCTCGTGCAGTACGTTTTGAACAGCGCGCTCGTCGCCGCGTTCAACGCATTGAAGAGCAGGCGACCGATCTGGCAGAGCTGGCGCGACGGATATCTCTGGACTTCGTGGACGTTCTTCGCGGGCGCGCTCGCCGCCGGACTCGTCTATGCGGCGATCATGCGGTTCGGACTCGTCTATGTTCTGCTGAGCGTACCCGTCATCGCCGCGACGTTCGCGACCTACAAGACCGCCTTCGAGCGCATGGCCGAGAAGACGCGCGAGGCCGCCGAGATGAGCCGCGTGCACCTCGCCACGGTCGAAGCGCTCGCGACCGCCATTGACGCCAAAGATCAGACGACGCACTTCCACGTCCGCCGCGTGCAGATTTACTGCGGGCGTCTGGGCGAGTTGATGGGACTCTCGCAGGGCGAGATAGAGGCTCTGAAGGCGGGCGCGCTCCTCCACGACATCGGCAAGCTCGCCGTGCCCGACCACATCCTGAACAAGCCGGGCAAGCTCAACGCCGCCGAGTTCGAGAAGATGAAGATTCACACGACCGTCGGCGCGCAGATTCTCGAACGCGTCGGCTTCCCGTACCCGGTCGTGCCGATAGTTCGATACCACCACGAGCAGTGGGACGGTCGCGGCTACCCCGAAGGACTGCGCGGCGAGCAGATTCCGCTGACCGCGCGCATCCTTTCGGTCGCCGACTGCTTCGACTCGGTTCGCGAAGACCGCCCCTACCGCCCCGGCATGTCGCGCGACGAGGCCTGCGCCATGATTCGACGCGGCGCGGGCACGCACTTCGACCCGCGCGTGGTCGAGACGTTCCTCGAACACCTGCCGCAGTTCGAGCAGGAGATCGCCGCCGAGGGCCTCGACAATCGCGGCGTGACGAACGAAGAGTTCGCCGAGCGCGAGCTGCTCGGCGACGCGGGCGAGGCGTCGGCCTTCGCGACCGCGCAGACGCCCGGCGCGTCCGTCCACAACTCGGACGCGCCGCACTACCTCAGCCAGATCACGAGCGCGCACAGAGAGGTCTATGCGCTCTACGAGATCGCGCGCACCTTCGGTTCGTCTTTAGACATCGAGGACACGGTCTCGGTTCTGGTCAACAAGGTCGGCCACGTCGTCCCGTTCGATCTGTGCGCCGTCTATCTCCACGACGACGCGAAGGGCTACGCGACCGTCCAGCACGTCGCGGGCCGCCACTCGGAAGTCCTGCGCGGTCGCGCGGTCGCGCCGGGCGAGGGCGTCGTCGGGTTCGTGCTCGCGAACCGGCGCGCGTCGTACCTGCTCGACCCGATGCTCGACTTCGCCGGCGTGGTGCTCCCCGAAGACTGCCTCTTCCGCTCGATGATCGCGCTGCCGCTGACGAGGGACGACCGTCTGCTCGGCGCGCTCGCGGTCTATTCGACGGAGCCGGGCCGCTACACCGACGACCACCTGCGCCTGCTCGACACCGTCGCGCGACTCGCGTCCGACGCGCTCTCGAACGCGATGAGCCACGCCGAGGCCGAGTCGAACGCGCTGACCGACACGCTGACGGGGCTGCCGAACGCGCGCGCCATGTACGTCCGCTTCGAGCAGGAGGCCGCGCGCGCGCGCCGCACGGGCAGGCCGTTCCAGGTCGTCATGCTCGACCTCGACGACTTCAAGCAGGTCAACGACACGTTCGGCCACAAGACCGGCGACCGTTTGCTCCGCGAGGTCGCGCGCATCATTCAGGCGCAGCTCCGCGAGTACGACTTCCTCGCGCGCTACGCGGGCGACGAGTTCGTCGCCATCCTGCAAGACCTCTCGGCGGAGCAGACCGCGGAACTCGGCGAGCGCATCGAGCGCGCCGTCTCGCGCTTCTCGCTCCACGTCCGCGGCGACAAGCACGCGCGCGTCGGCATCTCGGTCGGCCACGCCACCTACGGCGCGGACGCCGAGACGCTCGACCACCTCCTCATCGCCGCGGACGAGGCCATGTACACCGTCAAGTCCGACCACAAGCAACGCGCCGTCGAAACGAACTCCGACAAGGCCGCGGAAATCCCCACGGGCAATCTGGCCTCGACTGCGATAAATTAAGGATGAAGGCGGGAGGATGAGCGACGGAGTGAGGGCGCTTGCCTTTCCTCCGTCGCTCATCCTCCCGCCTTCATCCTTTTCTTGACTTTCCCCGTCCCGTCGTTTTCAATCAAAGGGGCGGGCGGATGTCGTCCCGTCGCGTTTGCAGTCAGGTCGCCCGACCCGCCTGACGATTACAACTCCGCGCCGCGGGTCGAACGCCCCTCCAAGCCCGCGCCGAAAGTTCTCAAAGTGAAAGCATGACCGTCTCTTCCCAAGTTGCAAACCGGGCCGCGACGATCCTCGTGGTCGAGGACGACGAGCGCGTCCGCGGCGGACTCGCGCGCGCGTTCGAGTCGGAGGGGCACAGGGTCGTCGGCTGCGGCGACGCGGCGGAGGCCCTGCGCGAGCTGCACCGCGAGGACTGCTGCGACCTCGTCGTCTTAGACATCGAGCTTCCCGGCGTGAGCGGACTCGCGCTGTGCCGCCTGCTGCGCGCGCAGGCCGCGACGCGCCGCCTGCCCGTCATCGTGCTTTCGTCTCACGACCGCGAGGAGTACAAGGTCGAGGCGTTCGCCGCGGGCGCGGACGACTTCGTCCTCAAGTCCGACACGGCGCGCGAACTCGTCACGCGCGCCGGGGCGCACCTCGAAGCGGCGGAGCGCGAGCGCGCGCTACAGGGGAGCAACCGCGAACTCGCCTTCATCGCCGACCTGGGCCGCGGCCTGCTCCACGCGCTCATGCCCGCAGAGGTCGTGCGGCGCGTCGCGGGCGCGACCTACGAAGGCGCGGACGCCGCGCTCTGCGCCGCCGTACTCCTGAAGGCCGAGGGGCGAAAGCCGGGCGGCGGGAGGGAGGCCGGCGGGCTGGCCGTCTGCGTCTTCGACCGCGAGGGCAGCGCCGAGGAGAACGCCTCGCTCGTCGAGGTCGAGCGGCTGCGGGCGTGGCTAGCGTCGTCGCCCTCCGTGTCGAGACGCGTCGAAGCGCCCGAAGAGTTCTTGCTGCGCGACCGCGGCCACCTGGTCGAGTTCGCCGCGCCGCTGCGGTTCGAGGGACGCGCCCTCGGCGCGCTCATCGTCGCGTTCGACCGGCGCGGCGACTGCGGGCAGACCGAAGAGCGTTTGGTTGACGCCGCCGCGCAGCAGGCCGCGCTCGCCGCGCGCATCTCGACGCTCTACGAGGCCGCGCGCTCGGCTTCGGTGCATCTGGCGCGCGAGGTGGAGCGGCGGACGGCTGAGGCCGAGAGCCAGAGGCGCTTCACCGAGGCGATCATTGACAGCCTGCCGGTCTCGCTCTACGCGATTGACCGCGAGTACCGCGTCGTCGCGTGGAACCGCAACCGCGAACTCGGCGGGCAGGGCATCCCGCGGCGCGACGTTCTCGGAAGAAAAATCTTCGACGTGCTGACGCGCCAGCCGCGCGCCGCGATGCGGGATGAGTTCGAGCGCGCGTTCCGCACGGGCGAGATCGAGCACATCGAGCAGGAGTCGCCATCGCCCGACGGGACGACGCGCCACTGGCTCGTCAGCAAAGTGCCGATGAAGATTGACGGCGACGAGGTCTCGCACGTCATCACGGTCGGCGAGGACATCACCGCGCGCGTCAACGCCAACCGCGCCGTCGCGCGCACGGAAAAACTCGCGGCGGTCGGTCGGCTCGCCGCCGGAGTCGTCCACGAGATCAACAACCCGCTCGCGACGATTGCCGCCTGCGCCGAGGCGCTTGAGTCGCGCGCCGACGAGGGCGTTTACGGCGCGGGCGCGGATGTCGAAGACCTGCGCGAGTACCTTCGACTCATCCGCGGCGAGGCTTTCCGCTGCAAGCAGATCACGAACGGCCTGCTCGACTTCAGCCGCGCGCGCGCCGCCGAGCACGCGCCCGTCAGCGTCTCGGAAGTCGTCGAGTCCGCCGCGCGCCTTCTCATGCACCAGAAGCGCGGCGTCTCGATCAGGATTGACGTTGAACTCGCCGACGGCCTTCCGCTCGTCTCCGGCGACATGGGCCAGTTGCAGCAGGCCGTCATCATTCTCGCCGAGAACGGGATGGACGCGATGCCCGAAGGGGGCACGCTCACGCTCCGCACGTTCCAGAGCGCCGAAGACGGCGGCGCGGTTTTCATCGAGGTGCGCGACACGGGGCACGGCATCCCCGCCGAGATTCGCGAGCGCATCTTCGACCCGTTCTTCACGACGAAGGAGGTCGGGCGCGGGACGGGTCTCGGACTCGCGGTCTGTTATGGTATTGTTACCGAGCACGGCGGTCGCATCACCGTTGATTCGACCGCGGGGCACGGGACGGCCTTTCAGATTTCGCTGCCCGCGATGAAAACTTCTGACGGAGACCTACCCTGTTGAGCGAGAACCGACAGCCCGCGCGCATACTCGTCGCCGAAGACGAAGCCAACCTCCGGCTCGTCCTGCAAAAAGAACTCCAACGCATGGGCCACGACGTTCGCGCCGCCGCGGACGGCGAGGCCGCGCTGAAGCTTCTGGAAGAGAGCAACGTTGACGTGCTGCTCTCCGACATCTCGATGCCGAACATGGACGGCATGGAACTCCTGCGCCGCGTCTTCCAGCGCCCGAACCCGCCCGAAGTCATCATGCTCACCGGCCACGCGACGGTCGAGTCGGCCATCGAGGCGATGAAGCTCGGCGCATACGACTACCTCTCGAAGCCCTACCGCATCGCCGAACTCGACGCGCTGGTGAAGCAGGCCGCCGAGAAGAGAAGACTCCGCGTTGACAACGCGCGCCTGCGGACGCTCGTCGAGCGGCAGACGGCGACGCCGGAGATCGTCTTCGTCTCGGACGCGATGCGCGAGGTGATGCGGCTCGTCGAGCGCGTCGCGCCTTCGGACGCGTCAGTCTTAATCACGGGCGAGTCGGGCACGGGCAAGGAACTCGTCGCCAACGCGATTCACAAGCTCTCGAACCGCGCCGAAGGCTCATTCATTGATTTGAACTGCGCGGCGTTTCAGGAGTCGCTTTTGGAGTCCGAGCTTTTCGGCTACGAGGCGGGCGCATTCTCCGGCGCGAAGGGGCGCAAGCTGGGGCTGTGGGAGTTGGCCGACAACGGCACGATCTTCCTCGACGAAGTGACGGAGCTTCCGCCGCAGCTTCAATCGAAGCTGCTGCGCGCGATTGAGACCAACTCGTTCTACCGCGTCGGCGCGGTCAGGAAGGTTCAGGTCAACGTGCGCGTCGTCGCGGCGACAAACCGCGACGTGAACGAGGTGACGAGCGACGGGCGGTTCCGCGCAGACCTCCTCTACCGAATCAACAGCTTCCAGATCAACCTGCCCGCCCTGCGCGACCGCCCCGAAGACATCGAGCCGATTGCCGCGCACTTGCTCAAACAACTCGCGGGCGCGAACACGCCTGAGCTGACGCCCGAAGTGCTCGCCGCGCTCAAGTCTTACAGTTGGCCCGGCAACGTCCGCCAACTGCGGAACACTCTGGAGCGCGCGGTGCTTCTCGCGAACGACGGACGCATCACGACGGCGGAGCTTCCCCCCGAAATCGTCAGCCCCGTCCCCACGTTCCGCCCCGTCGCGGTCGCGCCCGACGCTTCCGGCGCGCAGGGCGCGGCGCAAGCGCCGAACGTCCCGCCGCCGCTCCGCGAAGTCGAGCGCCAGCAGATCATCGCCGCGCTGGAACAGACCGGCTGGCACCGCGGCAAGACCGCCGAGATTCTCGGCATCTCACCCTCGACGCTTTACCGAAGGCTTCGTGATTACAACCTGACGAAAAGATAGTAGAGACAAAGGGTGATTGATGTTTTAGTGCCAGAAAATTCGAGCCAGCGGAAAAAGTTTAGCCGACGGAGTCGGCGGCAGAATGTAGCCCACGGCGTCCGTCCGTGGGTGACGCAGAACAGAAATAGTTTTGAAGCCCCGGAGGGGCGATAGAGGTTTGACGCGGATTCCTGGCCGCGGTCAACTTCTTTCGCCCCTCCGGGGCTTTGATGTTTTTGTCTCGCTCGATTCCCACGGCCCGACGCCGTGGGCTACATTCTATCGCCCCTGACGGGGCTTTCATTTTCGCTCAGTCCCTGTTCCGGTTCAGTCTCCGCCTCCGCCTCCGCCCGTCGTGGTCTTCTGCGGGTTCTTCGGCTGGCCGAGGGTGCGGCGCGCGGAGTCGGCCTTGTCGTGCTCGCCGACGCGCTCGTAGAGCGTGACGAGGCGTTCGAGGACGGCGGACGTGCCGGGCTGCATCTTCAAAGCGGCCTCGTAGTGCTTGATGGCGTCGCGGTCGCGCTTCTGGTCTTCGAGCACGGCGGCGAGCTTGAGGTGAGCGTCGTACTCGTTCGAGGCGATGGCGAAATACTTGAACGCGTCGTCGTAGCGGCGCAGGCGCGCATAGACGATGCCGAGGTTGTCGTAGATGACGGGCGTGCCGGGCGCGAGCTTCGCCGCCTGCTTCAGACGTCGGAGCGCGCCGTCGTAGTCGTCCGCGAGGTAGAGCGAGTAGCCGAGGTTCGCGATCACCACCGCGTTGTTCGGCGAGACGGTCAGCGCGCGCTCGTAACACTCCCTTGCCTGTTGGTGCTGGCCGAGTCGGTCGTAGGCGACGCCGAGCAGGTTGTTGGCTTCGACGAGGTCGGGGCCGACGGTCGCGGCGACCGAGAGTTCGGCCATCGCCTCCTGCAAGTAGCCGTGTTCGAGCAGCGCGCGGCCCTGCGTGAGCGGGTCTTTGGGGATGCCCTCGATGACGGGAATCCACATCCGCGGCTTGTCGGCAACGTCTCCGTTCGCGTCCGGCCTGACGACGCGTGCGGCCTCCGTCGGCTGGGCGTCGCTCGCGGACTGTTGTCGCGAGTCGGGCGCGACCGTTTGCTGCGTGCCGCTGACGACGCCGCGCGTCAACGCGCTCGCCTCCTGCACGGCTGGCGTCGTCTTCTGCCCTTGTGCGCTCGCGCTCTGAGCGGCGGCGGAAGTCTCCGCGGCTGCCTTGCTCTTCGATCTGTCGCGCGAAGCGTTCCGCTCATCATTCTTTTCGACGGCGCTCGCGGCTGTCGCAGGCGCGGGGAGGGGCGCGGACTTCTTCGCCTCTTCCGACTTCTTCGAGCCGCCGCCGAAGAGTCTTGCGAGCGCGCGGAAAGGGGCAGCGAGTGCGCGCGCCAGCCCGTTCTCCTTACGCTTCGGCTTCGTGTCGTCGGTCGCGGCTGCTGCGCTCGCCGTCGCGTCTGCGGTCGTCGTCACGTCGGTCGCATCATCCGTCGCGGGCCGGGGCGCGTCGGCGGTCGTCGCGTCGCGGGCGGGAGCGGGCGAATAGAGCACGCGGTTGCCGAACGCGACCTGCGGCGCGCAGACGCTGACGACGACGATGATTGCGAATGCGAGCGAGGCGGTTCTACTTTTCGACACGGCTGCGACCTCCTGACGCTCCGGGCGGTTCGTGTTCGAGGCTTTCGACGGAAAGACTTTCGCGGCGAGTCCCGGAGGGCGCACGAATTATAAGCCATCGAGACCCGATGTAAAACCCGCGGCCTCGCGGCGGGACAGGATTTGCTATCCCTTCCAACGTCGAGGTCTAACAAAACAGAAAGGGCGAGGCCCGAACGCTCTGCGGCAAACTCTAAAATGCTCAACCTTGCCGCGGCAGGTTCAGAAGCCTCGCCCCGTCTTAAAAATCGAGGCCGCTTTCTACGTCCTCGAAAACCTTTGTCTTACTTCCCGGTGTTGACGTACTGGATGCAGTCGCCCTGGTTCTTGAACGAGGAGCCGTCGGCGCGCTTCACGTTGGCGAAGCCGCCGTTCTTGCACTGATCCTTCGTCTCGGCGACGCGATACGGCTCGAAGTCGTAGGTGACGCAGTTGCCGTTGTAAGTGAGCGAGAGCGCGTCGGAGGCGGCGTGCAGGCCGGTGTTGCCGCTGCCCTGATTGACGCCGATGGAGAGGATCACGGCGTTGGGGTTGTTGGCTTCGATGTAGCCGAGCGTCTCGAAGCAGCCGTACACCGCGCCGGCGCACTGGTTATTGATCGCGCGCGTTGACCACCAGACTCCGCTGTAGGCGTCCCAGGTCTCCCAAGTGTCGTTGAGTGCCGCGCGCGACGCGTCGTTGTAGGTCGGCTCATAGACGAGCGTCGTGAAGCCGGAGCAGACGTTGTTGACGATGCCGTTGGCGCAGATGGCGATGTTGATCGAGGGTAGCTGTCCGGCTGCGACCGCCGCCGCGCTCGAATCGCCGAAGCGGTAGGTCGAGTAGCTAATCTGCATGAGGCCGGAGAGCGGTTGATTCGCATAGTCGTAGTTGTTCAGGAAGACTTTGTCCGTGCCGGCTGTCGTGATCGTCTCAAGGCTGCCGACGCCGCTCGGCGGCGCGGCGGGGCCGACGACGAAGTTGCCGACGCCCGGCGTGTGGTGCGAAGAGGGCGCGCCCGTGTAGAGCACCCAGTTCTTCAGCGGGGGAGTGTCTTCCGCTTGACGTGAAACGTCGTCGTTCGTGACGACGATCCGCCGACAGGCGTCGCGCGCGGCGATGCCGGCTGTCGTGAGGACCAGCGCGGCGATGGCCGCTAGAAGAGCGGTTATGAATGTTTTTCTGGCTTTCATCTTTCTTGATCTCCTTTGGGCAAGATGACGCGAAAAAACGCTGCGTCGAGTTGAAGGGAGGGCTTTCGGTGGAAAGCCCCTTTGCTTGACGGAAGCTGCTACTTGCCTGCGGCGCGCGTCCGTCCTGATGCCCGCGTTGGCGAGACAGGCGGCGGCGGCCACCACGACGAGTGAGAGCGTGTTCTTCGCCCTCATCCTCTTTCCTCATCACTGAACTTCAGTTTCGTCGGGTGGCAAGAGTGCATCCCCGTTGAACGGAACTCGTGTCGGCTCGATGTACTTCTATCCGGCGCCGACCGGGAAGACGGCTGGCGCGGGGAAGTTTGTCAAGGAGCGAGGCCGGGGCGGGCGTCGGCGCGCGACCGAGCGGCGGTTGCAGTGTTTCTCAGAAGATTGAAAAAGAGGCGGCAGGGGAAAGGCAGGTGAAAGCCTGCTGGTTGACCCTTGCGTCTTCCCGACAAGTAGAGTCTGGAACGTGCAAGCGCGCCGGAAGTGCTTGTTGTATCGAATCAGATGTCGGAGCGGCGCGAATCATATATCTCCCGACTCGGGGTGTCAAAGCGCTGAAAAAAATCGCGGCGGCGCGCGGGCCGTCGAAGCCTCGCGCGCCGCCGCGATTTTAGGAACGGACGTGAAAGCTCAAGACGCTAAGCGCGCGCCTGGCGTCGTCGCCGGCGGGCGTAGAGTCCGGCTAGCCCTGTGCCGAGCAGCGCGAGCGTCGCAGGCTCCGGCGTCGTCTGCGCCGGGGCGGTGAAGATTTGCAGCGTGATGCCGTTGTTGAAGAAGTGGCAGTCGGGGTCGAAGCCGAGCGCGAAGTTGCCGCCGTTCGAGATGTAGGCGATGAGCGCGTTCACCTGCGCCGCCGTGAAGTTGTAAACGAAGTTCGTGGGCGTCGTCGTGAACGACTGCGAAGTCAGGAACGTGTCCGCCGTGCCCGGCGCGACGAGCCAGCTAGACAGACTGTGGTAGCGAGTGTCAACAAAGTCGTCGTCAATGTGGTCAACGGGGACTGCGTCCGACGGCTCGTCCTGGAACGACGCGACGCCTGCGGAACGCGCCGTGTCGAGCAGGTGAATGAAGAGGCGGTTGGCGTTGCTGTCCCAGTTGGCGATGCCGCTGATGGTGATGCGCGCGCCCGTTATCTGCTGGCCGTGAAGGTTCACGTTGTCAACGCGCCACGTGTAAACGTCGTGGTGGTCGAGGTCGTTCAGGTCAACCGGGTTGGGCTGAAACGTCAGCGTGTCGGCCTTCGCCGCTGAAGACAGGCACAGGACGAAGAGGACTGCAAGAGAGATGGCGAACTTTTTCACGGGTTTCTTTCCTCCGATTCCGAAGTGCTTTGTTGGCTGAAGGCGAGCGCTGGCTACCCGTCCGGTGCTTCACGCGCCGCTTGTTTTTGTCTGCTGTAAAGTTAAAGGTTGATTGCGGACGATTTTCCAAAACTAAACCGCGGGCGAGAGAAAAACGCGGGGCCGTTTTGCCTCGGATGAGTCTCGGAAATCGCCGCAAGCCTTTTGTTCGCGCGTTGCTTGCGTTGATGGGTTGAGGTGATTTTTTGGTGAGAGCGTCCGCGCGCGTTCGGGGCGCTCAGGCGGCGCTCCGCTCGAAAGCTTCGCGCAGGGCGGCGGGGATTGGTACCGCCCGCCGCGCGTCGAGGCTCATCGCCACCTGCACGAGCGTCGCGCTCGCGCACAGAAGTCCGTCGGCGGCGCGTCGCAGGCGGTACTCGAACGTGGCGGAGCTTCGACCGACGCCCGACACCCAGACCTCGACCTCCGCCTCGTCGCCGTAAACGAGCGGCGCGAAGAACTCGGCGCGCGCGTTTACGGTCGGAAATCCCAGACGCTCCTCCGCGACGAGCCGCGCGTAAGAGATGCCGCAGCGCCCGGCGAAGAACTCCTCCATCGCCGCGTGGCAGTAGTGGAACAGAACGGGGTAGTAAACCAGCCCCGCCGGGTCGCAGTCGCCGAAGCGGACTTCGATGCGCGTTTTGAAAGGCATAAGAGGAGTGATAAGTGATGAGTGATGAGTGATGAGTGATGAGTTGAAAAGCAGATGGCCTTAACTCATCACTCATCACTCATCACTCATCACTGCTTTTCAGCTTCTTCCGATCAATCTTGCCGCGGTCGTTCTTCGGGAGCGACGCGACGAACTCGACGCGGCGCGGGTACTTGTAGAGCGCGAGGCGCGACTTGACGAACTCTTTGATCGCCTGCGCGAGTTCGTCCGAAGGCTCGCGGCCTTCGCGCAGGACGATGAAAGCTTTGGGCTTGACGAGGCCGGAGCCGTCGTCGAAGCCGACGACCGCCGCTTCGAGAACCGCGTCGTGTTGGATCAGACAGTTCTCGATCTCCGCGGGCGCGACGAAGACGCCGGAGACTTTGAGCATCTCGTCGGTGCGCCCGTGGTACCAGTAGTAACCTTCCTCGTCAACGTGGAACTGGTCGCCCGTCGTGCACCAGTCGCCCGCGAACGTCGCCTTCGATTTCTCGTGCGCCTGCCAGTAGCAGAGCGCCGCCGAGTCGCCCTTGATCCGAAGCGTCCCCATCTCGCCCGAAGGAACGCTGCGGCCTTCGGCATCAACGACCTCGGCCTCGTAGCCTTCGACGACGCGACCGAGGCTTCCCGGCTTCACGTCGCCGGGCCGGTTCGTGATGTAGATGTGGAACATCTCCGCCGAGCCGATGCCGTCGTAAATCTCGACGCCGAAGGTCTCGACCCAGCGCCGGTAAAGCTCGACCGGCAGAGCCTCGCCCGCCGAAAGACACATCCGCAGGGAAGACAAGTGCCTCCGCGCCCCGCCTTCGAGATTGAGCATCGAGTTGATCATCGTCGGCACGCTGGTGAGTATCGTCGGGCGGTAGCGTTCGATGACCTCGAACAACTTTTCCGGCGTTGACCTTTCGGGGAAGAGCGCCGTCGCGCCGCCCGCGGCGAAGGGGAAGAGGAGGTTCGTGCCCGTCGCGTAGCCGAAGAAGAGTTTGGGCACGGAGACGGTCAGGTCATCTTCGCCGACGCCGAGCACGCGCTTCGCGTAGCACTCGGTGTTGTAAGGCAGGTCGTGTTGCAGGTGAACCGCGCCCTTCGGGTGTCCGGTCGAGCCGGAAGTGAAGAGCCAGATGGCCGGGTCGTCGCGGTGCGTGTCGGCGGGCGTCAACTCGTCGGACTGCGCGCCCAAGCTTTCGGCGAACGAGTGAAAGCGCCCGCGCTCGCGGCCCACGACGAGAACATTTTTTAAATGCCGCGCCCCTTCCGCCGCGCGCGCGAAGTTCTCAAGCAGAGACTCGTGTATGACGGCGACGCGGGCGCGCGTGTATTCGAGGTAGTAGCGGTAGTCGTCCGCGGGCAGCAGCGGGTTGACCATCGTGATGACGCCGCCCGCGCGGCTCGCCCCGAACCAGGTCCAGACGAACTCCGGGCAGTCCGGCAGCGCGATGAGAACTCTGTCTTCGACCTCGACACCCAACTCGCGCAAAGCGCCGCCCGCGCGGTTCGACCGTCTCACCGCGTCCGCGTATGTGAAAGTCTCGTCGCCGAAGTAAAGACAAGTCTTGTTCTCGCGCCCTTCCTCGACGTTGTGGTAGAGGAAGTAGTCGCTCATTCGGAAGCGTTCGGAGAACTCGATATTCATTGCGGTGATGGGGGAGGGATTTTTAGTGACTTGTCTCCTAATTTGAAGGAATAGGTTTTCCCATCAGCAAATTGCACATGAAGGTATCCCAGAGGCGCACCAGAAACAACAGTCCCATCTCCCAGAATATCGTGGCGCACTTTTGAGCCTGGCATTTGCAGCGCGTGCGCCATGCTTAACGTGAAATCAGTATCGGAATTATATGCTGATGGTGCTTGCTGAATTTGTGGGCGGTTGCGTGGTTTCAAAGAAGCGCGCGTTCTCTTTACATCGTCTTCAATTCTAGAGAGGCGACTTCCAAGGTCTGTTATTGCATCAAGCAGCAAACTACCTTCCTTCGACACTTCTAGTGGTGTTGAAATGCTAGCTGCTGTAATCCCAAGTAACTGGATAACAGAATTTACATCGCTGTCGCCCTGATTGTATGTATTAATTAATGTCCCAGAAATTCTTGAAATCGCATCTTCTATTTTGTCAATTCTCAGAGTTTCATCATATTCAACGTCACGTAAGCCCTGTATATCAAATATGCGAGGAGTTCTCATATCTTTGATGATTGTTACAGGCTTATCAAAAGCCTGTCTGATACCAAGTTCATACATGACATTGGGATTTCTTGAACTAAGGTCACATAGAACCATATCTGCCTCAACGACTCTTTTAACTACATCAATGATGATATGGTTGGTTCGCTGAACTTCATCCGCGCGAGTTGGCCTGAATCTGGCTTTTATGCAGGCGGGTCCTATGAGGTAGTCATAAACGCGAGCGAAATGCCCCACCTCATACCCATCAACATCAGAAATAGGCATGATCACAAAACAAATTTTTGGTTTTTGTTCGGCCTCGGTTGACATTCGGTTTCTCCTAATCTGAAAAAAACTAATTAGCGAAGGGGCAGCCCGCTTCGCCGTGACGGCTGTCGAGGTAGGTGCGCGCCTCCCAGAGTTCGGGGAAGAATTTTTTGTCGAGCGTGGTCTTCAAATACCCGACGCCCTCGCTGCCGCCCGTGCCCCGTTTCGCGCCGAGCATTCGCTCGACCATCGCGACGTGGTGGTAGCGCCAGAGCGAGAAGAATTCGTCGTGGGCGATGAGCGACTCGGCGAGTTGGAACTCCTCGTAGCGCGACTCGAAGTGCGTCAGGATTTCGAGCGCGGCGCGCACGCGTTTGCCGTAGAGCCTGCGGCGCTCTTCGTCCGAGAGCGAAGCGTCGTCGGGCGGCGCGTCGAGTCCGCGGCGCTGAAGCAGCGCGAAGAATTCTTCGCCGAGCGTCGGCGCGTCGAGGCGCGCGCGCAGGCGGTCGGCGGCGAACTCGTCGTCGCGGAACGCGCTCATGATCGCCTCGTCCTTCAGCCCCGAAGCGAACTCGACCTCGCGGAACTGCATTGACTGGAAGCCGCTCGCCGGGTTGAGCTGGTCGCGGAAGGCGAGGAAGTTGATCGGCGTCATCGTCTCTAACGTGTGAATCTGCGCGACGAGAAGTTTCTCGATCTCGACGACTCGCGTCATCGCGCGGGCCGCCGCGGGCGGGCGGTCTTCGCGCATCGCCGCCGCCGCCGCGTCCAGTTCGTGCAGCACCTGTTTGAACCAAAGCTCGTAGGCCTGATGCACGGTGATGAAGAGAAGCTCGTCGTGGTGCGCCGGGTCGGAGAGGCAGGTCTGCAAGCCGACAAGCTCGCGGACGCGCAGGTACTTGTTGTAAGACAAAGGCTCTTTCAAGGATAAACCCTCTGTGACGTTCGGAGTCGCAGCGACTCAGGCCGGGCGTGCGGATAAGACTTGGCTTCGGATGTGCGCGCGGCCTGAGAGCTTACTCTTAGTTTCTCGCGGTCGGCCATCGCTTCGCAAGGCCGGGCGCGCGCGGGCGGGCGAAAATGCGGGCGGCGCGTGGAGAGAGTCGGGGAAGACTCTCTCCACGCGCCGCCGTTTTAAGGGTTAACCTTCGGGCGTTAGCCCTTCGGTAAAGCCGGCGTTAGCGCAAGCGCCCGGACTTACGGGGGGCAGACGCCGGAGCCGACGTTGACGGTCAGGCCGCGCGAGACGCTCGCGTTGCCGATGGCGGCGATCACCAGCCCGACCTGCTTCGTCGCGACCGGCGAGGTCGTGACGTTGAAGGACGGGCTTGCGGTCTGACCCGCGGGGATAAAGACGCTCGCGGGCACGGT
>DASRCS010000310.1:0-33985 GCA_035652995.1 Pyrinomonadaceae bacterium | reverse complement strand
ACGCTATCGCGTTCGAGGCGTTGTCGTTCGTGCCCGCGGCGGAGAGCGTGGACGTGTAGCTGCGGAGGTTCGTCGCGGGAGTGGTCGCGCCCGCGACGAAGTTTGCGGCGAGGAACTCGCCCGTGCCGGCTGTCGTGCCGGACTTCGCGAGCAGGCTCAGAGCGCCCGTCGTCGCCGGCCCTTGCAGGTACGCGTTGTTGTTCAGCGTCAGGTTCATCGCGCTCGTCGCGCTCGCCGGCAGGTAGAGCACGATGTGGCGCGTGTTCGTCCCCACGGCGTTGCCGCCGGTAACCTGGTTCGAGAAGATGTTATTCCTCACGTCCATGCCGGTCTGCGTGGTGTTGACGATCATGAACGCCACCGTCCAGTCGGTGCTCGTCGCGCCCGGAAGCACGCCGAACAGATGCACGGAGTTGTGATAGACCTTGTGGCCCGTGCCCGCGTTGGCGCGTATGCCGTAGGCGCTGAAAGTGGTGCCGGAGGCACCGGAGCCTGCGACCTGATTGTTCAGGATGTTGTAAACGAAGTTGTTCTGAACGACGTGGTTGTTGCCGCCGCCCATGTTGATGCCGATGGCCGGCCAAGAGTCGGTCGCGTTGTTGTGGACGCGGGCGACGCGGTTCTTCTCGACGGTGACGGCGTTCGTGGCCGTGTTGAGCGCGCCGAGCGAGATGGCCTGGTTCGCGCCGCTCGAACTGGCGACGACGAAGCCCTCGACATAGATGGTGTTGCCGGAGACGATGCCGCCGCTCGTTCCGTTCACCATGACGCCGATTGAGTAAACCTGGTCAACGGCGAGCGTCGTCGGGTTGCCGATGACGTTGTCCTTGATTTGCAAGCCGGGGAAGACGGTCGTCGCGGCACCCTGAAGCGAGATGGCGCGCGCCGCCGTGTTCACCGTGTTGTTCTGTATGAGCAGGTTCGAGGCCGTGGCCGGGCTGCCGATGGTCGCGGTGATGGAGGTGACAGCCGCGGGCGCACTCGTCGCGCCGGTCGAGCCGGACGAGGCGAGGATGCCGTAGGTCGTATTCTCCGAGCCTGTGCTGGTGGCCGCGCCGGAGGTGTTGCGCCCGGTCGCGCTGCCGAGGACGTTGACGTTCTTGATCGTGTCGTTGTTGGCGGCGGTCGCGCCCGTCGTCGCGAGTGCGATGCGTATGCCGGACGTAAACGTCGTCGTGCTCGACGCGGTGTTCTGAACCGTCAGGTTGCGGTTCGTGCCCGCGGTGTTCGGGTTGTCGCCGTCAATCGTGACGTTGCTCGCGCCGTTGAGCTGGATGACGCCGAGGCCGCTCGCGGGGTTGCCGCTGACGGTGACGTTGTCGCTCGCCGCGCGAATCAGGACGGACGTGTAACTGGCCGAGCCTGCGCCGCTCCCGTTCAGGGTCGCGGGCGTCGAGCCTTCGGTCGTGCTCCCGATGATGTTGACGGTGACCGCGCCCTGGTGCGTGCCCGCGTTGATCGCGTCGAACGCGGCCTTCAAGGTCGTGTACGCGGTCGGGCCTGTCGTCCCCGCCGTCGCGGTCACGGTGACTACCGGGCAGATCGTGAAGTTGTAGGTCACGTTGCCGAGGTCGGACGCGCCGTCCTGCAAGTGCAGCGTCGCGGTGAGCGTGCTGCCGCAGGTGAGCGAGTTGCTCGCCGTGAACGAGATGGGCTGAGCGCCCGTGCCTCCGCCCGCGTTCACGACCCCGAAGTTCGCCGGAGCGCCGGGGCTGGTCACGCCGCCGGTGGCCTGAAGCGTCGCGGTCAGACTCGTGGTCGAGCCTTGGCCGTTGTTGATCAGCCCGAAGTTGACCGTGACGGTCTCGCCCGGATCAATCGCGCCGTTAGAGTTCGGGTCGGACGTGAGCGTCGCGCCGTTGGCCGCGAGCGCGGGCACGCCCGTCAGGCAGACGGGCACGTTCGTCGTGTTGCCGTCGGTGATGTTGAAGTTGCCGGCGGTGTCCGACGCGCCCGACTTGGAGACGGTGTAGGTGTGCGCGCCCGGAGCGAGCGTCGCGTTGAAGCTTCCGTCCGCCGCGCTGACGCCGTAGCTCAAGCCGTCAATGGTGACGACGGCGTTCTGGATGTTGGCCGTGGTCGAGCAGTTCGTGACGGTGAAGTGGGCCGTGCCCTTCGCGGGCGCTGTGCACTGCGCGAACTTGAAGTTGCCGATTTTGGTCTGCCAGCCGACGGTGCTCGTGGTGGCGTAATACTCGCCCGTGTACCAGAAGGTGCAGTCGTCCACGGGGTCAACCGTCAGCGCGTGGTAGTCGCCCCAGCGGTTGCCGGTGCTCGTCTGCACGCCCGCGCCCGCGACGAGACTGGACTCGCCCTGCGCGAGTCCGCCCGCCGGGTCTGTGGCGAGCCGGCCCGCGTAGCTCAGGCCGGGGAAGACCGTCGTGCTCGACACGCTGAAGCCGAGGGCGAGGTTGCCCTGATTGTCCTCGGCGGCGCTTCCCATCCAGCGGCTGACGCCGTCGCCGGGCGCGTAGGTCGCCTGCTCCTGCACGGCGTAGGGGCCGCCCGCGGTGCTGCGAAGCTCGTAGTAGCGCGGCGCGGCGCGGTACGTGCCGAAGGTGGTCGAAGCGGGAGCGCCGACGGTGTGGTTCGTCACGAGCGTCTCGAAGCCGCCGCGGTTGCGGTACTGGAGGCGGAACATGAGGCGGTCGTTGATGGCGTCGAGGCCCGACGACGAGGTGGAGGGCGACGGCTGCGGCACAGCCGATCTGGTCAAGCTGGTCGCCGGCGAGACGACGCTGAAGGGCGCGACGGCGAGCGGCGCGGCGTAGGTGCTCTCGGCGCGCTCGGTGAAGGTCGAGTTGGCAGGCGTCGCGAAGTCGGCGTGGAAGTTGAAAAGCCTGAGTCCGTTCGCGGGGTCGCCGAAGTCGGTCGCGGTGAAGTAGGCGAAGACGTTCGGCCTGCCGGGCGGCGGCGGGTTGATGCCGTCCATGTCCGACGGCTGCATGCCGCCGATGCCTTCGGGGAAGGCCGTGAGGTTGAGGCCGAAGTAGATGTAGCTGGCCGTCGGATCGCCCGCGAGCATCTTCGTGCGGTTGAAGGCGTATGCGCCCGTGCCGTTGAAGCTGTCGCCCGGCTCTGTGAATTGGTTGACGGTCATGTAGTAGCCGTCGGGCCAGACGCCGAGGTGCGGGTAGTCGGGGAACTCCGAGCCGGGCGTGACGAAGTCGTAGATGTAGTACGCGCCCGTGGGGTCGCCCGTCTTCGAGACGGCGATGCACTCGTGGAAGGGCGGGGCCGTGCCCGAGCCGGTGAAGGCGAACTGGCTGAGCAGCCAGCGGTCGGCCATCTCGTCGTAGAGAACTATGGGATCGCCGTTGTTGTTCGTCGAGCAAATGCCGCCGAGTGGTGTGAAGAGGCTGCTCAGCTTGAAGGGCGCGGTGAGCGCCGTGCCCGCCTTGTTAAAGACGCGCACGAGCAGGTTGGTCTCCTGGACGTAGTGGTTCGAGCCGACCGCGCCGTTCGTGTCGGGCGGCGAGAGGCTGCCGAAGCCGGCGGCTGTGTTGTCCCCGCTGCCCAGACCCTCGATGGTCATTATCGGCGTGGGCATGGCGAGCGCGGGGGCCTTCAACTGGATGGCCGTGTCGCGCGTGACGCCGCGCGCGGCGGCCTCGTCGGCCTCGGCCCGCGCCTGCGGCGTGACGAAGCGCGTCGAATGGTTCTCCGCGGCCTCGTGTTCCTCGGATTCGCGGTCTGCGTTGGCCGCGGCGGCGGTCTTGCTCTTCTGCTTCGCGACTTCGGCGAGCGGGCGCGAGACGGCGAAGCCGACGGCCTGCGACGAGACGGGTTCGGGACTCAGGCCCGACTGTCTGAACATCTTCGGCGCGGCTGCGGCGGCGAGGCGTCGCTTCGTCTCGTCGTCCATCTCCGACGGCGGCGCGGCGGTCTCTTTCTTGTGGGGCGCGGCGGCGTTCTTATCTTCCTCTCTCCTCAATCTGTTCTTCTGCGCGCTCCCGCTCTGCGACAGGAGCGCGAGCGGCAGGATCGCGGCGAGCAGTACGAGCAGAACCCAACGTGTTCGTTTCTTCGTAAAGGCGAGCGTTAAGGCAGTACGCTTCATTCTTCCTCCTTCGCCGCACGGCAGATGTGCGGCTCCTCCGGGTCGGGGCCGGACAGCGTCGCGTCGCGTTTGACGTTCAGGGAACCGACGCCGCGTCGCTGCCATCTTCTCGGAACGGAAAACTGAGATTGCGAAATTCTGTAAAGACGCCGATGGCGTGAACCCTCCCGCCCTCGGCCAGGTGCGCGGTGCTTGATCTATCCGAGCCTTGCGTTGCAACGCACGAGGTGCCGGGCGGAAGTCGTTAAAGATTCCGCCCGGCACGCGTGCTCAAGGCCGCGGCTACCTGCCCGTTACGGAGGACAGGAGCCGTTGCCGACGTTGATGGTCAGCCCGCGCGAGACCGTGCTCGCGCCCAGCGTCGCGTTGACCGTCCCGACCTGCTTCGTCGCGACCTGCGAGGTCGTCACGTTGAAGTTCGGGCTTGCCGTCGAACCCGCGGGGATGAACACGGACGCGGGCACGGTCACGCCCGCGAGGCTCGTCGTCGAGAGGTTGACGGTCAGCCCGCCTGCCGGAGCAGGGCCGGTCAGGTAAACGTTGCCGGTGGTGTTCTGGCAGCCGCCCGTCAAGACCTGCGACGCCAAGAGCACCTTCTGCAAGGCGGCGTCCTTGACGGTCGTCGCCTGCGGCGCGCTGTTGTTCGCGGGGTTCGCCTCGTTCTCGTTGGCAGAGGCCGAGGCCGTGTTGGTGATAGTGCCGGACTGCGTTGCCGTGACCGTCACCGTGATGGTCGCCGTCGCGTTGACTCCGAGCGTCCCGATGTTCGCCGTCACGATGCCCGTCGAGCCGACGGGCGGGGTGACGAGCGAGCCTTGGCTTGTGGTCGCCGAGACGAACGTCATCGAGGCCGGCAGGTTGTCCGTCAGCACGACGCCCGTCGCGCTGTTCGGCGTGTTGTAGTTCTTGACGACCATCGTGTAGGTCGTCTGCTGGCTGACGTAGATCGGGTCTGCCGAGTCCACATTCGACACCGACAGGTCAACCTGCGTGATGGCTTGCAGGCCGTTGACCGAGGCCGTGTTGCCGCCGGTCGCGGGGTCCCACTGCGACGCGTTGACGGTCGCCGTGTTGTTGAGCGTCCCCGGCTGCAAGGACTTCACGGTGATCTGGATGTTGACGGTCGCGCCAGTGCCCAGCGTGCCCAGCGTGCAGTTGATCGCGTGCAGGCCGGGGTCGTAGGAGCAGGTGCCCTGCGAGCTGGTCACGGCGGTGAACCTGACCAGCGTGGCCGAGGGCAGCGGGTCGGAGAGCGTCATGCTGGTCGCCGCCGCGTTCCCGTTGTTGGTGACGGCGATCATGTAGTTGTAGTTGTAGCCGACGAGCGCAGGGTTGCGGTCAACGGTCATGGTCGTTGACAGCCGCGCGCTCAGGACGTTGATGGAAACGTCCTTCGACGCGTTGTTGTAGTTCGTCGTGTCGGTCGGCGAGAAGTCAACGTGCAGGTTCTGGTTGTTGCCCGATGCGAGCACCGTGCCCGAAGCGGGCGTGTAGGTGAACGAGCCGGGCACGTTCGCCGTCGCGTTCAACTGCGTGCCGCCGAGAGCAGTCCCGTAGATGATGTCCGCGGGGTTAGACCAGGTGATGACAGGCGTCGCCTTCGCGATGCTGTAATCCTTGCTGTCGCTGCTCGCGTTGTAGTTCGTGTCGCCCGCGTAGGACGCGCTCGCCGTGTAGTCGCCGGCGTTCGTCGGTGCCGTGGTCGAAGGCCCGTAAACGGTCGTGTTGCGTCCCGTGTACGTGACGGTCAGACTCTGGCTGAGACTTGGGCCGGTGACGCTGGCAGTGCCGCCGTGCGGGTTGCCGTCATAGTTCGCGTTCGAGACCGTGACGGTCGTCGTCGTGTCGGCCTTGTTGACCGTCAGGGCCGCCGTGTTGCTGCTCGCGGTGTAAACGCCCGCGCCCGCGAAGCTCGCGCCGACGCCCGTCGGGTAGGAGCCTGCGTTGATGCCGGAGAGCGAGACGTTCGAGAGCGAAGCCACGCCCGAGCCGTTCGTGTTGGCGCTGCCGACCGGGCTGCCGTTGAGCGTGAAGCTGACGCTCTGGCCGCTGATGCCGTTCGTGCCGTCCGTGAGCGTCGCGGACAGGTTGACCGTGCCGCCGAAGGTTCCCGTGGCCGGGGCCGCGGTCAGCGTCGTGGCGATGGAAGTCGGCGCGACTATCTCGTCCGCGCCGATGTCGGGCACGGCGTCGCGCGGGTCGCCGTCGAAGTCGTTAGAGATTCCGACGACGGGCGTGCCCGCCGCGAGCACGGGGCTGCCGTTCTGGATGTGAATGTCGCCGGTCGCGGCGGTGCCGTTCGGGGCGACGAAGAGCGGGTCAACCGAAAGGCTGTTCGCGCCCTGACCCGTGGCCGTCTGCCAGTTGGCGAGCGTCGTCTGGTCTGCCCCGTTGAAGAGGCCGACGAAGCCGCCCGTGCCCGTGGCGAGCAGGTCGTTGAAGTTCATCGTCAGGCCCGTCGGGTTGGGCGCTGTGCCGCCGACGGCGACGGCGTAGTTCTTGCCCGCGCCCGAAGCGTTCGAGCGCGCGTTCCAGAAGATGTTGTCAACGTAGCTGCGCGTGGCATTCAAAGAGCTGCTGTTGAAGGCGAATGTGTTCGACGCCGAAGCGACGCCCGTGCCGCCGATATAGACGCTGTTGAACTGGTAGCTGATGACCGACGTTCCGTTGCCGCCGGTCGCGCCTTGAATGTCTCGGATGCCGACGATTGAGAGGCCGCTCGTAATCGAGTTGCCGTCTTTGTCGAGGCCGAGACGAACCATGTTGTTTCTGACCACGCCCGTGGTCGCCACGCCCGCCGTGCCTGAGCCGCGCAGCACGATGCCGAAGATTTGGCTGCTCGTGCTGCCGGAGGTCAACGCGATTGAGTGGACGAGGTTCCTCTCGATGACGTTGCCGAAGACGCCCGCGTTCGCGGGCAGCGTCACGTCGATGGCGTAGATCGCGCCGAGGTTCGCGCTCGCCGTGTCGTTTCTCAGAGAGTGGACGACGTTGCGCGAGATGATGTTCGAGTTGGCGGTGCCTGTGACCGTCGTCGCGATGCCGCTCTCGACGACCGTGCCCGTGGCGTTGCTCGTGGCGTTGCCGATCAGGTTGCGGATCGTGTTGCCGGTTATCGAGACCGAGGAGGTCGAGGTCTGGATGCCATAGACGCCGTAGTCGCCGACCTGCGTGTCGGTGATTGCGCCGGCGGCGGTCGCGCCGCCGATGGTGTTGTTGTTGATGGTGTGGGTCGCGCCCGCGGTCGCGCCCGCGAAGATGCCGCGGAAGCCCGTCACGGTGCCCGTACCCTGGATGGTTATCGCCCCGATCTTGTTGTTCGAGACGGTGTCGGAACTCCCGCTGAAGGCGAGGATGCCGAAGACCGGCGTGGTCGTGGCGGTCGTCGAGGTCGCGTTGACGACGATGGTCGAAGAGCCGTCGAGACTGCCGATGGTGTTGCCCGTGACGGTGCCGATGTCAACGATGGCCGTGGCGGACGCGCCCGCGCTCGTACTCACGGCGATGCCGGTGAACGAGGCGAAGCCCGTGGTCGTCGAGGCGCGGCTCGAAGTCTGGTTGATGCCGGAGACGGTGTTGCCCTGAATGCTCGTGGCCGTGCCGCTGCTCGCGCCGAGAATGTCGATGCCCCTCACCTCGTTCGAGGAGCCGCTGATCGTCGTCGTGCCCGTCCCGTTGGCCGCGCCGAAGCCGATTGTGTTCCCCGTGATGGTGTGGAAGTCACCGTTAGCGCCGGTAGTCCCACTAAGAGCAATGCCGTCGTAGCGTTCCGCGGCGACCGTAAAGGTTCGGGCGGCGGTCTGGTAAATCCGGTTGTTGGAGATCGTCCAGCTCACGTTGCCGGCCCGAAGGTCAACGCCGGTCGTGGACGGCACCGTCGTTGCCGTGTTGTTGAAGAAGTCGAAGATGTTGTTGTTGTCAATGACATCTCCGATGTTCCTCGTGTTGTTGCCGGTGGTGCCGAGTCCGGTGACGGCCTTGGTCGGCAGGTTCGCCCCGGCGGGGCCGATGTTGTTTCCCGTAATCGTGTTGTTGTTGTTGCCAGCGCCGGCACCCGTGACGGTCGTCGTGCTGAAGAGGACTGTGCCGCCAGCCGAACCCGGAAGGACGGTTGACGAGCCGAGTATCGAACAGTTCTTGACGACGTTGTTCTGCGCGCCGTTGATGAAGCGAATCGTGCTCGTGCCCGCCGTCGCGGTCGTGTTCGTGTTCGAGAGCGTGAGCGAGTTGCCGCCCGCGTTCAGGCCGTCAATCGTGACCACGTCCGCGCCGTTGAGGTCAATCAGTGGCGCGGCCAGATTGCCGGAGACGGTGCGCGCGCCCGAAGGCGTCATGCGAATCGAAGTGTAGCTCGCGGAGCCTGAGCCGCTCGCGTTCAGGACTGCCGACGCGGCCTCGGACGTGTCGCCGAGGACGTAGATGTTGATGTTGCCTTGATGCGTGCCCGCGTTGATGGCGTCGAACGCGGCCTTGACGGTCGCGTAGTCGGTCGGGCCGGGCGTCCCCGCGGACGCCGTGACCGTCACGGGGCCTGCCGAGACGACGGGCGGAGGCGTCGGAGTCGGAGTCGGCGTCGGCGTGGGAGTCGGCGTCGTAATCGGCGAGGAGACGCAGGACGGGAACCTGAACGCGCCGACGCGCGTGTTCCAGGTCGCGCTGCCGTTCGAGGAGTAGTACTCGTTCGTATGGTAGAAGGTGCAGGTGTCGGTCGGGTCAACGAACATTGAGCTGTAGTCGCCCCAGCGGTCGCTCGTGCTGGTCTGGTGGCCCGTGCCCGGCGTCATGACCGTCTCGCCCTGCGTCAACGTGTTCAAGGGGTCTGTGGCGAGGCGTCCGGCGTAGCGTATGCCGGGGTCAACGGTCGCGCTCGAAGCCGAGTAGCCGATGGCGACGTTGCCCGCGTTGTCCACGTTGATGCTCGGCATCCAGCGCCAGAGGCCGTCGTTGTTGTTGTTGTAGGTCTGCTGCTGGACGGGCGTCGTTGCGATGGTGTTGCCCGTGACGTTGAACTGGTACCAGCGTATTGCCGCCGGCCCCGTGCCGTTCTGGTTGTTGTTGACCGTCTGGGAGGCATAGACCGACTCGACGCCGCCGAGGTTCTGATAGACGAGCGGGTACATCAGCTTGTCGCCGAGGGTGTCGAGGTACTGCGTCGTCGTGCCCGTCCCGTTCGGAACGATGTCGGTTCCGCTCGTCCCGTCGAAGGCGTCAACGAAGCCGTTGACGGTGATGATGGCGTCGGGCGAGTGCGACGCGCCGACGCCGAAGGTGGAGTTGGCCGGGTTGGCGAAGTCGGCGTGAAAGCGCCGGACGAAGACTTGATTCTCGACCGTGCCCGCGGTCGCCGAACTGTTAACGTCCATGAACCATTCGGGCTGTCCCGCGGGCGGCGGCGAGCCTGCGCGGAACGTGGCGGGCAGGAGGCTGTACTGGTCGCCGAGGTCTGCGGGCAGAATCGAGAAGGCGATGGTGTTCGCCGAGCCGCCGTTGATCATCGAGTTGCGGTCGAGCGCATAGACGCGCACGCCGTTGAACGCCTCGGTCGCGGTGGTCAGGCCGGAGAATTCGTTGACGGCCATGTAGTAGCCGTCGGCCCAGAGGCCGAACTTCGGGTAGTCGCCGATGTAGCCTGAGTTCGCGGGGTCAACCTGTACGGCGTAGAGCCAGTAGCCGCCCGAAACGGGGTCTGAGGTCTTCGAGACGCCGATGCACTGGAAGAAGGGGCCGGCGCCGGGGAAGGCCGAGAAGGCGAAGTCGCTGACGATCCAGCGGTCGGCCATGTGGTCGTAGAAGACTATGCCGTCGCCGTCGTTCAGGTTGTTGCCGCAGGGCGTCGAGGTGCCCATCGCGGAGAAGAAGGAGTTGTACGTGACGGGGCCGGCGAGGACGTTGCCCGCCTTGTCGTGGACTCGGATGGAGGAGTTGACCGACTGAACGTAGTGGTTCGGGCCAACGTCGCCGTCGGTGTCGGGCGGCAGACACCCGCCGCAACCGAGGTTCGAGTTCATGCCCGCGAAGGTCAGCGTCGGGCTGGGCATGTTCGAGGAGACCGCGTCCTGCCTCAGAGCGCGCGGGGATGCAGACGCGCGCTGAACTTTGGCGGAAGAGCGCGCGGACTTGGCGGGCTTGGCCGCTTTGGTCTGTTGCTTCGACGGCGCGGCGTCGCGGTCGGAGTCGCGCTCGGCTGCGCGCGCCGCGCGCGGCCCGCGCATGCCTCGCCCTTCGTTCGGGAGGTGGCGCGTCAGTCGAACCTCGTCGCTCTCCGGCTTCGGGGCGATGTAGGGCAGTTCGCGGAGGTCTCTGTCCTCCGAGACGGGGCCGATCATCCTGACCACGTCGGGCGGCGGGTTCCTCTGCGCCCCGTTCTGCGCGCTGCCCTTCGGCAGCAGAAGCATGGCCGGCGCGAGCAGCGCCAGCAGCGTGACGAAAGCCCACCTTGCGCGCCTTCCGAACAAACGCGAGTCCTTAAAGCTGCTCATCTTTTTTCCTCCGCCGCGCGGGGCGCGCGGCCCGTGAGGTCGTGAGTCGCGGCGGAGCTACGGACCAGCACACGCGCCGAAATCACGACTGCCGAGATTAGGGGAATCTCCTCGCCATTCAATCGTGTGTTCGGAGCGATCCGCGGCGGAGGCATCCGCGTGCTCACCGGCACGCTGCATCGAACGGTCCGTCGCTCCGACCTCAAGCGCGAAGAGAATCTGCGACCGGGATTGCCTGATGGTAAAACCGGATGTATCTTTACCCTGTTGGAAACCAGCCCGTGCTCGGAGGGAAGGGCGTGCAGCCAAACACTGTCAGCTACAGCCTCTGCGTCTTCTCGCTGTTATTCGTAGCTCTCTGGCAGAACGGCTCCTGCGGTAAAAGTAAGATGAATACGAACACAGCGACTCAGGAACAGAACCGCGTGGCGACCGGACATTGGGGCGGCCAGAACGTCCAGATGGAAGTCACCGAGAAGGGCGCGCGCCTCCGTTTTAGCTGCGCGCACGCGAGCATCGAAGAACCCATCACGCTCGACTCGGAAGGCCGCTTCAACGCGAAAGGGACGATGACGGCGGAGGCCATGGGGCCTCTCTACGAGGACAACCCGCCGAAGAGCCAGCCCGCAGTCTTCAGCGGCACGGTCAAAGATCAGGAGATGTCGCTCACCATCACGCTCAAGGACTCGAAAGAAGAGCCGGGCAAATACACGCTCACCTTCGGCAAGCCCGGTCGCGTCTTCAAGTGCCACTGAGCCGACCCGCCCGGCTCACTTCGTCAAACCGCAAAGCTTCGGTTTAGTGTCGCGCGGGAGCGATGGCCGCTCCCGCGCGACACTTTCTAATGGCCGTCGCCGCCTACGGGGGGCAGACGCCGGAGCCGACGTTTATCGTCAACCCGCGCGAGACGCTTCCCTGTCCGCTCCCCGCCGTGACCAACCCGACCTGCTTCGTCCCGACCGGCGAGGTCGTGACGTTGAAGGCCGGGCTGACCGACTGGCCTTCGGGAATGAACACCGACGCGGGCACGGTCACGCCCGCGAGGCTCGTCGTCGAGAGCGGCACGGTCACGCCGCCGGGGCCGGCGGGGCCGGTCAGGTAAACGTTGCCGGTGGTGTTCTGGCAGCCGCCGATCAAGACCTGCGACGCGAGCAGGACTTTCTGCAACGCCGCGTCCTTGACCGTCGTCGCCTGACTCGAACTGTTGTTCGACGAGTTCGGGTCTTGCTCGTTGCCCGCCACCGTGGCCGAGTTGGTGATGACGCCGGAGACCGTTGACTTGACCGTCACCGTCACGGTCGCCGTCGCGCCCGTGGCGAGCGCGCCGACGTTGGCCGTCACAGTTCCCGTCGAGCCGACGGGCGGGGTGACGAGTGAGCCTTGGCTTGTGGTCGCCGAGACGAACGTCATCGAGGCCGGCAGGCTGTCCGTCAGCGCGACGCCCGTCGCGCCCGTCACGGTGCTCATGTTTTTCACGACCGTCGTGTAGGTCGTGTTCTGGCCCGCGAAGACGGGGTCGGGCGCGTTGGACATTGAAGCCGAGAGGTCGGTCTGCTTGACCGCCGACAGGCCGTTGACCGACGCGCTGCCGACGCTCCCCGCGGCGGCGGCGTCCCACTGCCCCCCGGCGATGCTCGCCGTGTCGTCGAGCGTGCCCTCGTCGCGCGGCTTCACGGTGATCTGCGCGTTGGCCGATGAGCCGTTGGCTATCGTGCCGAAGTTGCAGGTGACCGTGCGCGTGGCCGAGGCGTAGGAGCAAGTCCCTTGCGAGGCCGACGCGGACGTGAACGTCACGAGCGAAGGCAGAACGTCGGTCAGCACGACGTTCGTCGCCGAGGCGTTGCCAGTGTTCGAGACCGCGGGCTTGTAGTTGAAGTTCAACCCGACGGGCGCGGGGTTCCTGTCCGCCGTCATCGAGACGGAGAGAACCGCCGTGAGGACGTTTATCGAAACGTCCTTCGACGAGCCGTTGTAGTTCGTCGTGTCGGTCGGCGTGAAGTCCGCGTGCAGGTTCTGGTTGTTGCCGGAAGAGAGCACGGTGCCCGCCGCCGGGGTGTAGGTGAACGAGCCGGGCACGCTGGCCGAAGCGTTCAACTGCGTGCCGCTCAAGGCCGTGCCGTAGATGATGTCCGCCGGATTCGACCACGTCACAGAGGTCGAAGCCTTCGCGACGCTCAGGTCGCCCGTCGTGTTGCTGGCGAGATAGCCGCTGTCGCCCGCGAAGCTCGCGCCGACGCCGGTCGGGTAGTCGCCCGCGTTGACGCCTGAGAGGCTCACGCCCGAAAGCGTTGCGACGCCGTTGGAGTCGGTCGTCGCGCTGCCCGCGCCGCTGCCGTTGACCGTGAAGCTGACGCTCTTGCCGGCGAGCGGGAATCCGCCTTCGGTGAGCGTCGCCTGAAGCGTCGCCGTCGAGCCGTAAGTGCCGCTGCCCGACGCCGCGTCGGTCGAAGTCGCGAGCGGCTGCACCGGCCCGACGGGAAGCGGCCACGCGAACGCGCCGCGCCCGCGCGTAAAGAGCGCGAGCGTCGTGTTGCCGCGGTCGGTCTGCATGTCCCAGACCATCACGTTCGGCAGGCCCGCGTTGAAGCGGTACCAGACGGGCGACGCGACCCTGATGTCATCCGTGTAGTAGAGGCCGAAGTCCGTGCCCGCGAAGACCTGCTGCGGGAAGTTCGGGTTGGCGATGATCGAGTCAACGGGGATGTTCGGCAGGTTGCCGGTCTTGTCCACCCAGTTGAACGAGGCGCAGTTCGCCGTGCAGGTCACCTTGTAAACGTGGCCCGGCGTCGTCGGCGTGTTCTGGTCGAAGCCGCCGACCGCCGCGTATGCGACGGGCGCGGTCGTCGTCTTCGGGTCGAACGCCACGTCGAGGATGGGGCGGTTCGGGAGGACGTTGTTGCCGTCCGTCAGGTTCACCCATGTGGACGTGAACGAGCCGCCGCCCATGCCGAAGCCGACCTGCACGTTACCGTCGTTGGTGCCGACGATGACGGTGTTCTGCGACGAAGGCTCGAAGGCGAGTTGGTTGATGTAGGAGCGGTTGCCGAGCGTCTGCTTGGTCAGGTTCGCCGGGCTGTTGACGTACCACGTATTCGTGGCGGTCGCGCCGCTGACGGTCTCCCAGACGCGGACTGTGCCCGCGATCAGGTGGCCGCAGCCCGTCGTCGCGCCCGCCGCGCCGCAGTCGTTCGCGGGGTTGTTAACGTCGCCGTGGAACAGCTCGAAGGGCAGAACGAAGGACTGCGTGTCGCCCGTCCAAGCGCCGCGCCGGCTCGACCACGTCGCGCCGGGGCTTGTGCAGTTGGCGGTGCAGCGGCTCAGGCCGCCGGAGTTGTTGCCGAGCCAGTAGCGCAGGCTCGTGCCCGTGCCCACCGGGTCAATGCGCGCGAAGAAGCCGTCGCCGCCCGTGCCCATCTGCCACTGCGAGGCCGAAGGCGTGCCCGTGAAGAGTACCGTGCTGGGGCCGTTGTCCTGCGCGCCGCCAGCCGCCGAGGGCGCCGGGGAGGTCGCGAAGTTGCCGCTGATGTCGCCCGAATAGAATTCAATCGTGTTCAGGCCCGTGTCCATGTTCACCCACGTCGGGCGCGTCACGCCGTTGACGGCCTGGTCGGCGTTCGACGTGGAGAAGATGCCGCCGTCGCTGCCTTCGAGCAGGATGCTCGAAGAGCCGGGGACGAAGGCGAGCGCGTGGTGATCAACGTGGACGACGTGGGCCGAGAGGCTCGAGCCGTTGTAGCCGCATGTCGTGTTGTAGAAGGACGTGCCGGTGCGCGAGACGAGCCACGTGTCGTAGGTGTCTATGAAGACGCGGTCGGGGTTGTTCGGGTCAACCGCGATGCCCTGGTCGTACCAGTTCTGCGGGTAGTCGCCGGGGTTGCCGGAGGTGTTGCCGCCCGCGCAGTTGCGTAGCGCGCCGCCCGCCGAGCCTGCGAGGAACGACCACGTCGCGCCGCCGTCGGTGCTGGCCCAGACGCCGAGTTGGCAGCCAGAAGTGTTGCCGCATCCCGAATTGTTGTTGGCGGCGATTGAGCCGACCTGAGCATAGATGACGTTCGGGTTCGAGGGCGCGACCGCGATGTCCATGCGACCGAGCTGGTTGCCGACGGGCGCGTTGTTGACGATGCCGCCGGTGGGCGTGCCCGATCCGGCGTTCAGCAGAGCGCCGGTCGCGTAGGGGCTGCCCGTCACCGCGGTGCCGAAGACGAAGCCGTTGTCGTTGCGCGTGAGCAGCGTGAAGTCCGAGGGGCAGCCGCTCGCGGGCATCGTGCCCTTGTAGAGTCCGTTCGCGCCGTTCTGGTCGAGGTTGTACTGCACGGGCGTGGCGAAGCCGCGCGTGCCGACGGCGGCGAGTATGCGCGTCACGCCGCCCATGTTCGTCAGCTCAAGGCCCGTGATGTCCTGCCGCTGCGTGTTGAATGCGTTCGTCAGGCAGGGGCCAGTCCAGTTCGTCCCGCCGTCGTATGAGAGGTAGAGTCCGGTCTTCGTGCCGGCGACGACGTTGCTGCTGTTGTTCGGGTCAACGCGAACCTTGCCGACCGCGTTGTACTGCGGGAACTGTCCCGCGGGTTCGGGCAGCGCCGCGCCGAACACGTCCGCGCCGACGACGCCCCACGAGGCGCCCGCGTCCGTTGACTTCAGGATGCCCTGGCTGCCCATCGAGAACGAGCCGTAGTTGAGGTCGCCCGTGCCCGCGTAGATCGTGTTGTGGTTGTTCGGGTCAACCGTGACGGTGTCAACGCTCGTCGTCGAGACGTTGGCGGTGTCGGTGGTGGAAGACCAGGTGGTCGCGGCGCTGCAACAGTTCGTCGTCTTCCAGACGCCGCCGCCGACGGTCGCGATGTAGGCGACGATGGAGCCGTTCGTCGTCGTGGTCGGGTCAACGGCGATTGAGTTGACGCGCCCCTCGGTCGTGCCGTAGTCGAAGCAGCCCGAACAGCCCGTCATGTGTTCGGGCTGGGGGCCGAGGGCTGTGAAGCTGCTCGTGCTGAGCGAGAGCGGGCTGGGGCTGTTGAGGAGACTTCTGTTGACGCGCCCCGCGGGGACGGCGCGCTCGACCGCCTCGTCCTGCTTCAACGCCTCGCGCACCCACGCGGGGTCGAAGCGGCCCGTCGGATAGGTCAGGCGCGCGGCCCAGAACTCTTCCTGTTCGAGCAGCGCCTCGTCGCGCTCGCCCGCAGGCTCGACCGCCGACGCCTCTTCGCGCGCGGCGCCCTTCCTCTCGGCGCGCGCTGACTTGTCGTGCGCGCGCCTGCGCGAGTGCCTGCGCGTCTGCCGGACGGACGCGACCGATTTGTCGGGGGACTTGCGGGGCTTCTTCTTGGCGAGGGTTACGAAGGAGATCGCCGAGACGGCCACGAGTGCGGCCAGCGTGATTAAAAAGAGCAGCGCGGCAAGGCGACCGCGCCTGCCTTTAAATAAATTTAGGGCGGACGATTCGGAACGCGGGGCTGTCGTCATGTAAACCAATCCTCCGTCACTCGGCGTCGTGCCGAACGGTTTGTATAACTTCTCTGTCGGGCCGGGTTTTAGTTGAAGGCTCGGTCGCCGGGGGCGACTTCGCCGTCACTGCTTACCGCGAGGTCTTTCGAGAGGGTTATCAATCCGGCAGTGACGAAGGTGGTTTCGACGATGCAGGAAACTTGCGTGGGGGAGAGGGCGCGGGAGTGAATCAACACTCCCGCGCCGCACGCTGCAAAGGCCCGGAGGCCGCCGCCCCCGTTACGGGGGGCAGACGCCGGAGCCGACGTTGATGGTCAGGCCGCGGCTGACCACGGTCTGGCCGCTCGACGCGTTGACAGTGCCGACCTGCTTCGTCCCGACCGGCGAGGTCGTGACGTTGAAGGCCGGGCTGACCGACTGGCCCGCGGGGATGAACACCGACGCGGGCACCGTGACGCCCGCGAGGCTCGTGGTTGACAGGTTGACGGTCACGCCGCCGGGGCCGGCGGGGCCGGTCAGATAGACGTTGCCCGTCGTGTTCTGGCAGCCGCCGATGAGCACCTGCGACGCCAAGAGCACCTTCAGCAAGCTCGCCCCGTTGACGGTCGTGCTCGCGCTGCCGGTGTTGTTGGCCGGCGTGCTTTCGCTCTCCGTGCTCGTCGCCGAGGCCGAGTTGACCACGACGCCCGCCGCCGTGGACGAGACCGTGACCGTCACGGTCGCCATCGCGCCCGTGGCGAGCGAGCCGAGGTTCGCCGTCACCGTGCCGTTGGAACCGACCGGCGGGGTGATGAGCGAGCCTTGCGACGTTGTGGCCGAGACGAAGTTCATCGAGGCCGGCAGCACGTCAGTCATCGTGACGCCCGTCGCGCCGAAGGTCGTGCCGACGTTCTTCACCGTGATCGTGTAGGTCACGTTCTGACCGGCGAAGATCGGGTTGGCCGAACTCGTCACCTGCGTGGCGAGGTCAACGAACTTCACCGCCGGCAGGCCGTTGACGGACGCGCTGCTGTTACCCGTCGCCGGGTCCCACTGCGAGGCCGTGATGGTCGCCGTGTTGTTGAGCGTGCCCTCGCTGCGCGGCTTCACGGTGATCTGCACCGTCGCGTTCGAGCTTGCGGCTATCGTGCCGACGTTGCAGGTCACGGTGCGCGTCACAGTGTTGTACGAGCAGGTGCCCTGCGACGGCGAAGCCGCCGTGAAGGTCACGCCCGCGGGCAGAACGTCGGAGAGAACCGTGTTCGTCGCCGAGGCGTTGCCCGTGTTGGTGATCGTCGCGTTGTAGTTCAGGTTCAGCTCGACGCCCGCCGGGTTGCGGTCGGCGGTCATCGAGAGGTTGAGCACCGCCGAGAGGACGTTGATCGAAACGTCCTTCGACGTGGCGTCGAAGTTGGTCGTGTCGGTCGGCGCGAAGTCAACGTGCAGGTTCTGCCCGTTGCCCTTCGAGAGCACGGTGCCCGCGGCGGGCGTGTAGGTGAACGTGCCCGGCGTGTTGGCCGTCGCGTTCAACTGCGTCCCGTCGAGAGCCGTGCCGTAAACGATGTCCGCCGGGTTCGACCACGTGATCGTGGGGAACGCCCTCTGGAAGATCGTCACGGTCTGGCCCGCGACCGTGATCGTGCCCGTGCGGGGCGAGCCGGTCGTGTTGGCGTCAACGCTGAGGTTGACGGTGCCGTTGCCCGCGCCGCTCGAGCCGCCCGTGACGTGGATGAAGTCGGTGTTGTTGCTCACCGCGTTCCACGTGCAGGTGCCGCTCGCGCTCGTCACGTTGACGTTGGTCGCGCCGCCCGCCGCGCCGACCGCGACGTTGGCCGGAACCGACGCGCACGAGGCCGGGATGGCGACCTTGAACGCGCCGCGCCCGTGCGTGAAGGCGTAGATCGTCGAGACGCCGCCGACGTTCAGGATGGTGAGCGACTTGACGACGGCGTTCGAGAAGCCCGTCGTCTCCTTCGCCCACGTCGCGCCGCCGTCGAGTGTCACGAAGACGCCGAGGTCGGTGCCGACATAGACGCGGTTGCCGTTGCTCGGATCAACGGCGACGCTCCACGCCGGGATGTCGGGTATCGCGCGGGTGTTACCCACCGACTGGCTGCCGTCGGCGAGAGTCCACGTCGCGCCGCCGTCCGCCGACTTGAAGACGTGGCCGAAGCCGTTGCCGGAAGACGCGGAGTTGAAGTTCGAGACCGTGGCCCAGACGATGTTCGTGTTCGACGGGTCGTATTCGAGCCACGAGATGCCGCCGAAGCCGTTGCCGCGCGGCGTGAAGGTCTGCACCCAGGAGGTGCTGGGGTCGCTCCCGGCACCCGTCAACGGGGTCGTCGTGGTCGCGGTCGTGCCGATGGACGTGCGACGAATCTGACCCGAAGCCGCGCCGTCAATGACGAGGTTCGAGTTGCCGGGCGCAATCGCCATGGCCGATATGTTGCCGCCGGTCTGCTGCGCGCTGCTCGTGCGCGTCCAGCTAGCGGCAGAGTTGTCCGTGCGCCACATGAAGCGGCCCGCGTACCAGAGGCGCGCGGAGTTGTTCGGGTCCATCCTGAAGACCGAGGTGAACGGGAAGGTGTCGCCGCTGATCCCTGTGCGCGCGGCTACGAAGCTCGCGCCGCCGTTCGTGGACTTCTGGAAGGTGTTGCCGGTGTTCTCGCCGTAGAGGATATTCGTGTTGTTGAAGTCAACCGCCGAGTAGCCGCCGTCGCCGCCGATGATGCGCTCCCAGGCGTTCGGGCCGTTGGCGTCGGTGCCGCGGTTGGTGCCGTTGTCCTGCGTGCCGCCGAAGTAGGTCGCGCCGTTCGGATAGACCGTGCCGGGCCAGAACTGCGTCACGGCGTAGCCGTTGTTGAGCGGCCCCCAGATGACGGGGTTCGGGACGGTGTAGAAGCCGCCGGGCGTGAACTCGTTGCCGCAGATCGGGCTGGACGAGGTGACGGTGCCGCCCGAAGGCGTCGTGCCGTTGACGTAGCCGACGTTGCCGTCGTGCGCGTTGTCGGTCTTGTAGATGCCGCCGTCGTCGCCGACGATCATCGTCTGGTTGGTCGTGCCGTTGTAGCCGGGCGCGAAGACGATGGTGTGGTTGTCGGCGTGGACGAGCTGCGGGTCGCCGTTGTTCGGCGGCGTGCCGTTGCCCTGGAACCACCAGTAGGAGGCGACGCCCCAGTTGACGCCGCCGTTGTCGGAGCGGAAGAGGTCTGTGCCGGCGGCCCAGACCTTATTCTCGTCGGTCGGGTCAACGGCGATCTGGTTGTCGTACCAGCCCTGATTGATGAACTGGCTCGTGCCGAAGCCGCACTCGGTCAGCACGGCGTTGACGGGGTTCGAGAGCAGCAGCGTGTCCTGCTTGTTGGCGCTCGTGTTGCGCACCTGCGTCGTCCACGTGCCCACGTCGCCCGAAGAGGTCGAGCGGAAGACGCCGAGCAGGCCGAGGTTGTAGTTGCCGGAGTTGGAGGTGTCGGCCATCGCGTAGATGACGTTCTGGTTCGAGGGCGCGATGGCGAGCGACGTGCGGCCCATGCCGGATTCCGAGTACACGTCCGTAAAGGAGCCGGCGTTGGGAGTGCTGCCGGTAGGAACGACTGTGGCGTTCGCGGCATCAGTGCTGCGGTAGATGTGTGAGGCCGGCTCGCCGGGGTTGAAGGCCGTGCCCGCCGCGACGAAGAGGTAGTCGGTCGCCTGATCGGTGCGCATCACGAGGTCGGTCGCGCCGCGGACGCCGGTCGCGCTCGGCGCGACGGTCGGGACATTCAGAATCATCGCCCACGTCGCGCCGCCGTCGAGCGAGCGCCAGACGCCGCTGCGGGTCGCGGCGTAGAGGTGCTGCGTGTTGACGTTGCTGACGACGATGTCGTTGACGAAGAAGAAGTCAGAGGTCGTCGTCGAGGCGAGGCGAGTCCAAGTCGCGCCCGCGTCCGTGGACTTGAAGATGCCCGCGCCCTGCACGGCGTCGGCGTTGAAGAAGCCTTCGCCCGTGCCCGCGTAGATCGTGCTCGAATTGCTCGGGTCGAAGGCGAGGCAGGTGACGGCGATGTTCGCCATGAAGTCGTCGAGCGCGGCCCAAGATGCGCCGCCGTTCGTGGACTTCCAGACGCCGCCCGCGACGCCCGCCGCGTACATCGTGGCCGGGGTGTTCGGGTCAATGATGATGGCGCGCGTGCGACCGCCGACGTTGCCGGGGCCGAGCGGCTGCCACGTGCCGAGGATGCCGCTGGTCGAGCCGGCGTCCGCCGCGGGGGCCGAAAGCCCCTTGGCGCTGGCGCGCGCCGAAAGCAGATCGGCGTCGCCCTCGCCCGTCTCGGCCTCGGAGGGGAGCGTCTCGCCCGTCGCCGTCGAGTAGCGCGGCATCTGTTTGATCTGCTCCTTGGCCTCGAAGTAGCGCTCCATCGGGAGTTCCTTCGCGCCCTTGGGCAGGCGTGCGTCGAGTTCCGCCTTCATCGCCTCGGCGGGCTGGTCGGTGCGCGCGCTGCGCTCGTTGTGGCCGCGCCCGCGGCGGCGCTCGCGGCGCTCGGCGCGCTCGCGGTCGCCCTCTTCGCTCGCGAGCGGGTTGCCGCGCCGGGAGACGCGGCGGAGGTTGGCCGCCCTGTCGGAGCGACCCTTCGCGGCGACGCCCGCCGCCTTCGCGCGGCGCGCGGCGCGCTTGCCGTTCGAGGGGTTCGCCTGCGTGACGATGCCGGCCTGGCAGGTCAGCAGGACGAACAGGAGGATTAATGCGACGCGCCTACTACTGCGTGGCGTATTTTGTCTGGCGAACATGTATTTTTTATTTCTCCTTAGGGGTTCTCAGGGTCGCTCTCCCTGTAAGCGATTACGTTTGTGGCCGTGGCCGCCGTCGTTTCCCGCGACGGCGGCCATTGAGTTGCGCCAATATTTAACCGGTCGCGCCCGCGCGCCTCACGGCGTGCAAGTGCCGTTGCCGACGTTGATGGTGACGCTGCGCGAGACGCTGTTCTGGCCGCTCGTGGCCGTCACCAGCCCCACCTGCTTGGCCGTCACCTGACTCGTCGTGACGTTGAAGGCCGGACTCACCATCGCACCCTGCGGGATGAATACCGACGAGGGGACCGTCACGCCGCTGATGTTGCTCGACAGCGCTACGGTCACACCACCGTCGGGCGCGGGCGCGGTCAGGTAAACGTTGCCCGTCGTGTTCTCACACCCACCGGTCATCACCTGCTTGGCTAAGAGAACTTTTTGCAGGCCGACCACTACGACCGCCTTCACCGTCGTTGATTGCGTGGCCGTGTTGTTCGATGTGTTCGAGTCGGTCTCGGTTGACGACACCGACGCGGTGCTGGTTTGGACGCCCGCGGTCGCCCCCTTCGCGGTCACTGTCACCGTCACCGTGGCGTTCGGGGCCACCGTGCCGATGTTCGCGGTCACGATGCCCGTCGAGCCGACGGGCGGGGTGACGAGCGAGCCTTGAGTCGTCGTCGCGGCGACGAATGTCATACCAGAAGGCAGTGCGTCTTGCAAGCTGACGCCCGTCGCGTTGATGGTCGTGTTGGCGTTCTTGACGACCATCGTGTAGGTCGTCTGGTCGCCGACGAAGATCGGGTCGTTCGAGTCCGTGAGCGACACGGACAGGTCAACCAGCTTGATGGACTGAAGCCCGTTGACCGAGGCGGACGAGTTGCCCGTCGCCGGGTCCCACTGCCCCGCCGTGACGGTCGCCGTGTCGTCGAGCGTGCCCTCGTCGCGCGGCTTCACGGTGATCTGCACCGTCGCGCTTGAGCCTGCCGGTATCGAGCCGACGTTGCAGGTCACGGCGCGCGTCGTCGAGTTGTACGAGCAAGCGCCCTGCGACGCCGAGGCCGCCGTGAAGGTCACGAGCGACGGCAGCACGTCGGTCAGCACGGTGTTCGTGGACGCCGCGTTGCCGACGTTGGCGATGGTCGCCTTGTAGTTGAAATTCATCCCCACCGGCGCGGGGTTGCGGTCGGCGGTCATCGAGACGGAGAGAACCGCCGAGAGCACGTTGATGGAAACGTCCTTCGACGCGTTGTTGTAGTTCGTCGTGTCGGTCGGCGCGAACGAGACGTGCAGGTTCTGGCTGTTGCCCGATGCGAGAACCGTGCCCGCCGCCGGCGTGTAGGTGAACGCGCCCGGAGTGTTCGCCGTCGCGTTCAACTGCGCCGCGCCGAGAGCCGTGCCGTAAACGATGTCCGCCGGGTTAGACCAGGTGATGACGGGCGTCGCCTTCGAGATGGCTATCTGCGCGTCGCCGCTCGCAGAGTTGTAGTTCGCGTTCGTGTTGCCGGAGTTGAACGTCCAGTGGGCCGTCCCGCCGGGGACGTTCTTGTAGGTCGCGCCGAAGTCGAACAGGCTCGAAAGGTCTTCGTTCTGCGCGCCCGTGGCCGTGCCCGTCGCGCCGTGCGAGCTGCCGTCGTAAGCGCCGGTGTAGCCCGTCACCGAGACGTTCGCGTCGGCCTTGTTGATGACGAGCGTGTCGCTCGCCGTGCCCTGATAGTTCGGGTCGTTGATGGTCGCCGTCACGGTGTAGCTGCCCGCGTTGACGGGGCTGGTCGCGACGGTGCTCCTGACGCGCTGCGCTTGCTGCGTGGGCGCGTAGGTGAAGGTGACGCTCAGGCCCGACGGGTTGGTCGTGGCCGTCGCCGACTTCGCCGTCCCGTCGTAGGTCTGGCTCAGGCCGCCGAGCGTGATGGTGGCCGTGGCCTTCCCGATGTTGAACGACTGCGGCACGTCGGTCGCCGCGTTGTAGTTCGTGTCACCGGCTTGCGAGGCGGTGATGATGCAAGAGCCTGCGCCCGTGATATGAACCGTGTTGCCGTTCACGGAGCAGTTGCCCGAAGCCCCGAAGCTCACCGCGAGGCCCGAAGAGGCCGACGCGCTGACGTTGAAATCAGGGTCGCCGAAGGTCTTGTCGTTGAGCGTGCCGAAGGTGATCGTCTGCGATGCCTTCGTGATTGAATAGTCCTTGCTGTCGCTGCTGGCGGCGTAGTTCGAGTCGCCCGCGAAATTTGCGACGGCGCTGTAATCGCCGGCGTTCGTCGGCGCTGTGGTGGTCGGGGCGTAGGTCGTGCCGTTGCGCCCGAAGTACGTGACCGTCAGGTTCTGGCTGAAATTGAACGCGCCCGTGACGTTGGCCGAGCCGCCGTGCGGCTGGCCGTCATAGCCCGCGTTCGACACGGTGACGGTCGTCGTCGTCCCGGCCTTCGCGATGTTGAACGACTGCGGAACGTCGGTCGCCGCGTTGTAGTTCGTGTCGCCGCCCTGCGAGGCCGTGACGGTGCAGGAGCCTGCGCCGGTGATGTGAATCGTGTTGCCCGTGTTCGTGCAGTTGCCCGAAGCGTTGAAGCTGACCGTCAAGCCCGAAGACGCGGAGGCGCTGACGTTAAAGTCTGCGTCGCCGTAGGTCTTGTCGTTGAGCGTGCCGAAGGTGATGGTCTGCGAAGCCTTGTTGACGTTGAGCGTCGCGTTGCTGGTGCTGCTCGTGTAGCCACCGTCACCGGCGAAGCTCGCGCCGATGGCGTTCGGGTAGCTGCCCGCGTTGATGCCCGCGAGCGAGACGTTCGAGACGGTGGCGACGCCGGAGGGATCCGTCGTGCCGCTGCCGACCGGGTTGCCGTTGAGCGTGAACGTGACGGTCTTGCCGCTGACGCCGACCGAGTTGCCGGTGAGCGTCGCGGAGAGGTTGACCGTGCCGCCGTAGGTTCCGGTGGCGGGCGCAGCCGCGAGCGTCGTGGTGACGATGCTGGGCTGGTCGGCGACGCAGACGGTCACGTCGTTCAGTGTCGGCGTGTTGGTGTTGACGGTCGTAGCCAGAAGGGCTTTGTACTTCAGATAGCGGAGGCCGTTGAACTGCGAGAGCGACGCGCCGCTCGTGAAGAAGGTCGAGGCCGTGCCGTCAGGGCCGACGAAGTTGAAGGGGCCGGAGGCGCTGCTGCTGGCCGCCGCCTGGAACTTGATGGACGTGCCCGAAGGCAGGGCCGAGTTGTTCCAGGAGAGCGTGCCCCAGTTCGCCGTCGAGCCGACGACCGCGCCGCTGTCCTTGACCGACGAGATGAAGTTGCCGGACGCCTGATAGGTCACCGGCGACGTGACGTAGGTCGTGAAGGTCATGTCAGCGGTGCTCGCCGCCGTCCACGACGAGCCGCTGTTGGCCGTGCTGGAGTATTGACCGCCCGAGTACGGGTTCCCGCTAGAACGAACGACATAGACGCTGCCGGTGCCGCCCTTGACAACGATGGAGTACTGCGTGCCGCTGACCACCGCCGCCGGGCTTGAGAAGGTCGCAGTGTACGTCGCCACCGTGCCGCTGGCGTTCGTCACAGGCCCGAGCGTGGCGACCGACGAGAGGACGGTCGAACCCGGCAGGTTCGAGCTGGCGTTGTGAATCTCCACGGTGACCGTGCCCGTCGTGCCGGAGTTGAGACCGAGGCCGACGGAAATCTTCGTCAGGTTGCCGGTCTTGCCGGCTGTGAATGTCTGCCCGGCCCACGTGGTGGATGTCGGGGTAGTACTAATCGTCGTAGCCCCGGTCTGGTTCTGGTCAATCGCCTCGCCGCCGCTGCTCGAAAGCCTCACGTCGCCGGGGCTGGCGGCGATGTCTGCGTTCGTGCCCGACCCGGTCGAGAAGTCTCCGAAGGCCGTATCGGTGAAGCAGTTGTTCGAGGTGATTGGGGTGAGCGCGATGTCCTGCGTGGTCGTCGCGCCGTCCGTGACGGCGACGTTGTTGATCGTCGCCGCGTTGTAGCCCGCGGGGCTGGCCGAGACGGTGTAGCTGCCCGCGCCGATGCCGGGAATCTGGTAGAAGCCGCTCGCGTTGGTCGTCGCCGAGTAAGCGCCCGCGCTGACGACGACGCCGCTCAGGGCGCTGCCGCCCGAAGTCACGGTGCCCTGAAGAATGCCCGTCGCGGTGCCCGCCGAGCCGAAGACGACGGCGGCGGAGGCCGACGACGACGTGCTCATAGGAGTGAGCGCCGTGCCGGGGCAGTTGTTCTTCGCGCTGACGAAGTAGAAGTAGGTCGTGCCCGGCGTGCCCGTCGTGTCAACGAAGCTCGTCGCGGTCAGGCCGGAAGCGAGGGGCGTCCCGCCGGGGAAAGTCGGGGCCGTGTTGCGATAGACGGAGTAAGTTCCGTTCGTCGCGTTCGTGCCCCAGCCGGCGGGCGCGCTCCACGAGACGGTTACGTTCGGGGCCGTCGAAGAGTTAACCGTGGGGGCGTTGACGGTCACGGGGGCGGAGCAGTTCGTGATGACGGTGGTCGCGTTGTCTTCCCTGCGCGTCGGCGAGTGCGTGTCAGCCGAGGGGAAGAACATTCGCGAGTCAGTCCAGAGGGGGTGAACCTGTCGGTTGAGCGCGGCGATGCCGGTGTAATCGCCGTACTGGTTGCCGTTGTAGGACGTGTTGTCCGTGGTGTTCTCGTCGGAGTAGTTGACGTTGTTCACGAACGACGCGCCGTTGTCGTCGAGGGGGATGTTCGGCTCGAACGATTGGCCGCCGTCCGAGGAGCGGGCATAGACCGCCTGCGTCTTGCGGTTGAGCGGGTCGATGCGCGAGTCAATCCAAGACATGTTGACCGTGCCGTCGGACTGGTCAACGGCCACCCACGGGAAGAACTGCGACGCGCCGAAGTTGTCGTCGTTGACCTTGACGCGCGTGCCCCACGTTGTGCCGCCGTTCGTCGAGCGGATGAGGTAGGCGTTGAGGTCTGCGCCCGTGGTCACGCCCGAAGGGAAGTCGGTGAAGGAGACGTAGAGGTTGCCGAAGAAGGGGGAGTTCGGGTTCTTGTCAACGTCTATCGCGCCGAAGCCGTTGATGCCGCGCGTGTCCTGCGCGGGCGGAAGGTTGTTCGTGCCGAAGGACTGAAGCGCGAGCGTGGCGATGACCGCGGGCGTCGTCCACGTCGTGCCGCCGTCGGTTGACTTCGAGAAGACGATGGTCTCGACGTTGTAGTGAGTCCAGATCGCATAGACCGTCCCGTCCGGGCCGATGACGAGGTTGCCGCCGATTGAGGTCGTGTTGCCCGTGGGCGTGACGGTCGTCCACGTCGTGCCGTCGTCCGAGTGCGCGATGCGCTCGGCGTTGCCCTCGTCCCAGATGACGTAGATGCGACCGGGGAAGGAGTGCGCCTGCCCCGACGTTGTGTCAATCGCCATCATCTCCTTGTCGTCGAGGCTGGTGGTGACGCCGATGCGGTTGACGACGGGGCTGCCGAGCTGCTGCCACGACTGGCCCACGTCCGTGGATTTCGCGACGACGATTGACGCGCCCGAGCTGCCCGAAGAGTTCTGCGAGATGAGCATGTAGCAGGCGTAGGCGTTGCCATTCGCGTCCCATGCGAGCGCGGGGTCGCTGCCGAAGTAGGCGTTGGCGCTCGTGACGCCGCCCGTCACCGCCGTGTGCCAAGGGGCGCAGTTGTACTTCCACGTCTGCCCGCCGTCGGACGAGCCGAAGAGCGCCATCGTGCCGAACGTCAGCGCCGCGCCGCCCGTCGGCGACTGGCACTGCGCGGTCGTGTCGCGGAAGAAGGTGTTCGAGTGGGCGATCATCTGCTGCGGGTTGTTGGGGTTTATCGAGATGCTGTTCTCGCCCTGGTAGCCCTCGACGCCGCTCGACGGGTCGGTGTTCGTGCCTATCGAGGCCGCGAGGGCGTTCAGGCTGTAAACCGAGTCGAACGAATACTGGCGCGAGTTAATCAGTTCGGGGATGGCCGGCGCGCGTTCGGGGTTCCGCACCTCCTGCCATATCTCGCTGGCGCACTCGGTGGTCGGCGGCATCTCGATCATGTGCGGGTGCGCGCGGCGGTTCGCCTCGAAAGTCTCGCCGGGGTCTTCCTCCGACGTGTTGACCACGTCGAGAATGTCCTGATTCAGAATCTCGCGGCACTGCGGCACGTCCGGTGCGTTCGCCATCGTGACGACGGGGACGGTTCGCTTCTGCGGGGTGACGCCGGGGTCAATCCTGTCCTGATCCTGAGCCGCCACCCGCCTCTCCGCGCGCCCGGCTGAATCCGGGTCGGCGGCTTGGGGCTTGACGACAGCCGCCGAGTCACGCTGCTCACTCTTGACCGTCTCCTTAGACGCGGCTGAGGCGATAGAAATAGCCGCGACTGACGCGGCCACCACGACCAAAATAAAAAGCGCAGCCAAGCGGCTGCGCCTGTTCGCCGTAAACAGCTTACGCGTGAACGTCGGGGTGTTATTTGAGGCGGGCTGGGAAAGCTTCTTTCTCATTTATTTTTTGGTTCCTTCGTTCGGCTCGCGCCGGGGTCAAGAGATGACGACTATTTATTTGCCGCGCGCCGCAGTACGGCGGGCCGGCGCTCCGGGTCAGGCTGCAATCTTCTTCAAAGAAAAAATCTGGTGCCGCTTCACCGCGACTCCCAAACCGTAAGTCCCGTCCGGCTGCTTTTCGACACGGACGACCGTGCCCCGAAGCATCACGATGGCTTGAGAAATCTGTGTTATGACGACGATGGTCTCGCCGAACTCGGCGGGTCGCTCGCGGAGCATGTAGAAGCCGCTCGCGCTGAAGTCTTCGAGTACCGTATAGACGCCGAGCTTTTTGCACTCGGACGAGAGGTCGAGCGCCAGCGCCGGGAAAGGGCCGCTGATGCGCGTCTCCCCGCGACGTTCGACCGCTAACAGGGTTCTCACTGATTTCTCGGACTTCAGGTCGGGCCTCTTCACGCTGAAACTTTGTGCCGGGGACTACTAGCGGCAGGCGTACTGCTCTCGATAGTAGGTGGGCAGGATAGGCCAGGCGGTCGTTTGGCGCATCTGCCATTTATCACAAAATTTTTTCGACAATTATCACTATTTGCCCCGCCCGACCCGTGACATTTGTCACGGCGCGCGGCGACGGATGTCACGACTCGTGTTGAAGGGAAAAGATTAATCCCGTCGCAGCGTCGAGCGTGGCGAGCGAGGCCGGGCGGAAATTCGGTTGAGAATTTGTGTCGGCTGAAACGTTCGCGGGGCGCGGCGGCTAGTCGGAGGGCGGGACGAGTCCGTGCTTGTATGCATAGACGAGGAGGCCGAGGCGACCGCCTTTGATGTCCAGCTTGTCATATATAATAGAGAGGTTGTTGCGGACTGTCGGCTCGGCGACGACGGGGCGCAGGCGTTCGGCTATCTCTTTGTTCTCAAGCCCCTCGCCGACGAGCGCGATGATCTCGCGCTCGCGCTCCGTGAGCGTGGCTATTTTCGCCGCGTCCGGGTCTGACGCCGCGCGCGAACGCCTCTCAAGAAGCCTCCTGGCCGCGCCGGGTTCGAGCCAGTAGTCGCCCGTGCGGTGAACCTTCTCGATGGCGCTCAGCAGTTCGGTCGCGCCCTCGTCCTTCAACACCACGCCCTTCGCGCCCAGCTCCATCGCCTTGTCGCGCTTGTCAACGTCGCGCAGGCCCGTGAGGATGATGATGCTCGTCGCGGGCGAAGCCTTGTGCAGCTCCGGGATGAGCGCGAGGCCGCTGTCGGAGCCGAGGTCGAGGTCGAGCACGACGACATCCGGCTTCTCGCGCGCGGCGAGCGCGAGCGCGTCGTCGCGGTTCCCGGCGTCACCCACCACGGTCATCCCGCCGCGGCTCCCTATCAGGTCGCGCAGCCCTTCGCGTATGATCCGGTGGTCGTCAACGAGCATGACGCGGATGGGTTTTTCCGTAGCCTTCGACATCCGTCCTGAAAGCCTCTCTTAAAGTGGTATCTCTACTCGGACGAGCGTGTGGCCTTCGCGCGTCCGCTCGACCGCGACGTGGCCGCCCAGAACCTCCGCGCGCTCGGCTATCGAGCGCGGCGTGAAGGCCGCGCCCGCCGACTCCTCGCCGCGCGGGTCGTCGTTCTCGACCGAGACCCGGAGCAAGCCATCGGCGCGTTCCAGCGTGACCTTGCTGGCGTTGGCGGCGGTGTGTTTCCTGACGTTGCTCAGCCCTTCGTGGACGATCTGGATGAGATCGGAGGCGAGCCGGTCGTTGACCCTGAAGTCGCCTTTGCACTCAACTTTTACATCCAAATCGTAGTTCTGCGCAAACTGCGCGGCGAAGCGCTCGACCGCCGAGACGAAGTCCCCCTCCCGGCCCTCGCCCTTCCTCAGCCCGCGCACGAAGCCGCGCAGCCCCGCGATCTCCTCGACGGTCATGCGGAACGCGCGCTCGATGTCGTCGCCCACGTCCTTCCCCTCCGCCACCTTGTTGCGGATGGCGGCCAGCTTGTACTGGAGTCCGATGTAAGGCTGTATGACGCTGTCGTGGATGTCGCGCGCGAGGCGCTGCCGCTCCTGCTCGGCGGAGTTGGAGGCGAGCCGTTCGAGGAGCCGTATGTTGTGGATGACGGGCATGATCTGCTCGCCGACCTGCGTCAGGTAGGCGACATCCGCGCCCTCGAAGACGCCGCGCGGCGCGGTCATGTAAAGCCGCCCGATGGACTTCTCGCGGTAGTGGAGCGGGACGCAGATGAACGACTCCGCGCCGAGCTTCGCCGCGAGCGATTCGCCGTCGCGGCCCGCGGCGCGCGCCTCCGACCCCTCGGCGTCCGAAGAGTAGTAGCCGGAGTCGAGGAGCGAGCGCAGGCGCGACTTCCCCCTGTGGACGGCTGAGCAGTTTTCCGGGAGCGACAGGAGTTGCCGCGCAAGCCCCGGCGGGATGAGTTCGGCCTGCACGGACTCCGCCGACTCGCCGCGGCGCAGGCGGAAGAGGCGGTACTCGTTGTCGCGCGGGTCTGTGAGAACCATCAGGCACTCGTCGGCGTCGTAGAAGGCGCGCAGCTTTTCGAGCATCGAGCCGATGGTGTAGCCAACGTCGAAGCGCGGGTTCGACAGCCGCGTGACGCCGCGCATGAGTTCCGACTGCTGCCTGAGCTTGATCTCCCACCCGCCCCAGTAGGCCATCATGTAACCGAGCGTGAGCAGATAGACGGGGCGCATGAGGAAGCGATCCATCTCGAACTTTTCGCCGCCCGGCGACGTGGCGAACCCGATGAGCGTGAAGAGGACGGCGGAGGCCACCGTCACCTTCAGCCCCTCGACGAAGCCGAAGCGGAACGAGGCGATGATGATGGCGAAGAAGAAGAAGAAGAAATAGATGCTGCTCGTGCCGCTCGAAAGCGAGACGAGGACGAGGTAGCACGCCACGTCAATCCAGTGCGTGACGCGCCCCGGTCGCCACGCGCCGCGCCGCAGCGAGAGCGCATAGACGGTCGCGCTGTAGAGCGCGTAGAGGACGAGCGCGACGTAGGTGAGCGCGACGTTCTTGTCCGGCTCGGACGGGTCGATGTAGATGATCGCGAGGGCGGCCAGCGCCAGCGCCAGCCTCACCAGCCCGATGATGCGGTCGTCAGCCGACTGGAAGGCCGTCGGCACGTAAGACGCGCCCGAGCGCCGCGCGGCGTTCACGCGCGCGGGCGCGGCAGGCTTCGCCTTACCGTTCGTTGATGACATCAGGTTTAAGTAATAAGCCGGCGAATGCGCGCGCCAAAAGTTTCGTCCCGGCGTTCCCTTCGCGGCGCGCGGGGGATGAGTAACGACCCTGGACTCGCGGAACAATATTGCGAAATGAGCCGCCCCGTCAAACGCCGCGGGCCACAATCCGCAACCGGCGCGCTGTCCGCGGCGGCGCGGCGCTGTTATAATCACGCGCCCGCGCGGCAGCGGCGGTCGCCTTATGAAATGCCGCCGGGCCGTTCTTTCGGCCCAAGCCATTCGGGCCACAGCTTAATAAAAATTTCAGTCCTGAGAGGAAAGCCGATGAAACGCACTCTCACGTCAATCGGGTTGGCCTTGACGCTTCTCGCCGCGACGGCGTGCCGCGGCGGCGGCAGTAACACGCAGACGCCCGCGACCCCAGACAACGGCAACGTCAAGCTCGGAGTTTACGCAGACACGTCCGGCCCGAACGCCGCCGAAGGTCAGGCGACGAAGAACGGCGTCGAGTTGGCCGCGGACGAAATCAATAACGCGGGCGGAGTCGGCGGTCGCAAGCTTGAGGTCGTTTTCGAGGACGACCACGGGACGGCGGACGGCGAGGCGTCGGCGGTCGCGCGCCTGGCGGATGCGCGCGCGCGCGCCGTCATCGGCGGGGCTTCGCCCGGCGCTCTCGCGGCGGCGACGAAGGCGCAGCAGGCGGGCGTGCCCCTGCTCACGACTTCAAAAGACCCGAAGGTGACGGGCGCAGGCGACTACGTCTTCCGCGTCTCGCTCCTCGATGCGTTTCAGGGCGAGGCGATGGCGAAGTGGGCCGCGAACAACCTTCACGCGAAGACCGTCGCGATACTCTCCGAGTCGAACTCGGATTACAGCGACGCGCTCGCGCGCTCATTCGAGGAGAACTTCGTCAAGCTCGGCGGGCAGGTCACGCAGAAACAGACCTACGCGCCGGCGGACGCCGACTTCAAGGCGCAGTTGACGGCGATTCGCGACTCGAACCCGGAAGCTCTCTTCATCCCCGTCGGCTACGCGCAGGCCGGGAAGATCGCCAAGCAGGCGAAGGAACTCGGCGTCAAGGCCACGCTGCTCGGAGGCGACCGCTGGAACGACCCGCACCTCTTCGACGCGGGCGCGGACGCGCTCGACGGCTCGTACACGACGGGACTCTTCTCCGCGAACGACCCCGACCCGCAGGTTCGCAAATTCGCGTCGGACTACGCGGCGCGTTTCGGCGGCCCTCCGCCCGCGCAGGCCGCGCTCGCCTACGACGCGACGAAACTGTTGGCCGACGCCGTCGCGCGCGCGGGCGCGACCGACGGCGCGAAACTGCGCGACGCCGTCGCACAGACCTCCGGCTTCAAGGGCGTGACGGGCGAACTCTCCTTCAACGCCGAGCGCAACGCCGTCAAGCTGACCGTCGTCTTCAAAATTCAAGGCGGGAAATTTTATCCAGTCTTCAGGGGGGAAATCTGACCGCCGCCGCAAAGAGACTCCGCCGCGGCTCCGACCGGGGAGTCCGCTTCAACGCCTCGTCTTATTAAAGAGCCGTTTGAATTCTGTCGCCACGGCCCTGACCAACGCGCGCAGCAGAAGCGCGACGGGCGGGCCGCCGCTCATTCCGCCGCGCGTCCGGCCCTCGCCCCGGCGGTCAAAAGCTCCTGGTGCTTCGCCGGGACGTTGAAGCCCGCGACGGCGAGCGACGGTCGCGCTCCAGCCAAATCCCTGACGCGGTACGTGGCCGTCAACTCTCGCCTCTCGCCCGGCATCAGCGAGACGTAGTTGTCCTCCCAGACGACGGGCAAGACCTCCTCGCCGCCGCGCCCGCGCTGGATTTGCAGGCGGACGAAGAAGGCGAGGCCGCGGCCCGGATTCTGGAGCGTCACGCGCGCCAACTCTTCGTCGCCGCGCCGCACGACTCTGCCCGACACGCTGAGCGCCGCCTGCGGCAGGCTTTGAAGCTGCGTGAAGTCGGCGAAGCTTTGCGTCGGCGTGTAGTACCAGGTTGACTTGTCCCAGTCGAGCACGTCCGGCTTCGCCGAGAGCCAGTAGAAGTTTGAGCTGACGAGCGTGCCGTCCTTCGTTTCGAGCGTGAGCTTGATGAAGTAGGTCGGCGTGATGTCGTCGGGCTTCGCGACCGTGAAGGCCCGGACGTTCGCGTTCGCGGGCAGGTCTATGTCCGCGGTCTGCGTGTTCTTCTCCGCGAGGTTGATGTCGTAGAGTTTGGCCGTCAGCCGCAAGCCCGCGCGCGGCTGGCGCGTGTTGTTGACGGCGACGACCGAGGCGTCGTCGTAAGAGTATTGGACGTGGACGGGTTCGCACGCCTTCTTCGTGCCGAAGTAGCCGCCGCCGGGCCGCAGGTAGTAGTCGTAGAGGTGCCAGATGAGCGACGGCCAGGCGTTGTTGAGCATCCACTGGATGACGCCCGACGACGCGTACCTGTTGCGCGCGTAGCCCTCGAACATCGCGCGCTGCCCCTCGTAGGTCATCAACTGCGACTTCGCCGCGTAGTCCTCCAGACCCTTCGCCTCGCCGTAGCGCGCCGTCATCGCGGCGTTGAAAACGTCGAGCGTCTTGAACTGCCCGCCGCCCGCGTGATAGCTCCAAACGTCGTCAATCGGCCAGAGGTGTTCGGGCGGAATCATCTTGCGGATGCTCTCGACGGGCGGCACCGCCGGGCCGGGGCTGATCTCGGTGGCGAAGCCGTGCGCGCCGCCGCGCTTTTCGTCCTGAAGCCAGTAGGCGGGCGGCACCCACTCGTACGGGCCTTCCATCTTCACGCCCGACGGGCCGGTCACTTCCGTAGGCTCGGCGGCAGCCGAAGAGAGCGAGGGGTTGGGCCAGTTCTCTTTTTGCAGAACGTCGAGGTACATCTTCTCAACGTCGGCGGGCGGCGGGTTGTCGCTGCCGTAGAGCCAGACGAGCAGGCTCGGATGATTCCTCAGGCGCTTGATCTGGTCGGTCTCCGAGGCGGCGGCGACCTTGTAGTCCTCCGGCCCCCACACGGGGCCTTCGTTGTAGTCGTCGCGGTGCGTCCAATGCTCCCAGTGGCTGCAACAGCACCAGCCGGCCAGCACGAGTATCCCGTTGCGGTCGGCGAGGTCGTAGAAGTAGTCTGACTCCAGTTTGCCTTCGAGCCGGATGGCGTTCAGGTTCATGTCCTTAACATAACGAAACTCCTCTTCGAGCCGCCGCGGGTTGAAGCGCAGGAACATGTCTGACGCCCAGCCGCCGCCGCGTATCAGAACCTTCTGGCCGTTGACCTTGAAGACGCGGTGGCCGCCCTCGTCCATCTCGGACGTGACTTCCCTGATTCCGAAGTGCGTGGTCAGGCTGTCCGAGACGCGGCCCGCCGTCTCGAACTGCATCGAGAGTTCGTAGAGGTTCGGCGCTCCGAGGTTGACGGGCCACCAGAGGCGCGGGTTCGCGACGTTGAGCTGTTGGAACTCTTCGGGCGTGAAGCTGACGACGCTTGTCTCGTTCGGTTCGAGATGCACGCGCCTTGAGAATTGAATCTTCTCGATACTACCCTTGAGCACACCCTCGACTGAATGGCTCGTCGCGTTGTGGAGTTCCGCGTTGACAGTAAGATGCGCGGCGGCGAGCGAGGACGCGTCGAGTCGGGTGATGACCTGCGGGAAG
>DASRCS010000309.1:0-5005 GCA_035652995.1 Pyrinomonadaceae bacterium | reverse complement strand
CGCCGCCGTGAAGACTTCCGCCGCGCTCGCCGTGCGTTCGTTCGTGAGCAGGACGACGCGACCGTGGAAGCGCGCAATCGAGTCGGCGGACGAGAGCAGGACGGATCGCGTCGTCGGCTCCAGGCGCACGCGGCCCTCGCGGTCGGTGAAGCGACCGAGGCTGACGCCCGAAGGCAGGAGCGTCGAGGCGAAGTCGGCCATCGCGTCGGCCTCGCCGCCGCCGTTGTCGCGCAGGTCTATGACGATGGCGCGCGCGCCGCGGAGTTTGCCGACGAGCGCGCGCGCGAACTCGACGGCGGCCTCCGGCGTGAAGAGGTTGAAGCGCACGACGCGGACGCCGCCGCGCTCGCTCCTGATTTCGAACGTCGGCTTTCGCGTGTGCGTCTCGCGCCCGAGCACGACCGTGCGCTCGCGCTCCTCGCTGACGTGTCGGAAGGCGACCGTCGTATATGTGTCGCGCTGCCCGTCGAAGAGACGCGTGACGGCGAGCAGACGCGCCGGCTTCGAGTCGCCCGCCGACTGCTCCGCCAGACGCCGCGCGACGAGCGCCTCCGCCGGCACCCCGTCAACGCTCACGATCTCGTCGCCCGCGCGAAGCCCCGCGAGCGAAGCGTTCGAGTCGCGCTCGACATCAGTCACCACAATCGCGCCCGCGAGTTCGCGCACGGCCACCCCGACGGAGACGTAGCGCTGCACGCGCCAGTCCGTGTTCTCGCCCGGCGCGAAGACGCGCGTGTGCGGGTCGCGCAGCTCGCCGAGCATCGAACGGAGCACCGCGTACAACTCCGTCTCGTCGTGCGCCTCCGCCGCGCGCGGCCTGAAACTCTTGCGCGCCTCCTGCCAGTCAACGCCGCGCATCGTCGGGTCGAAGTAGCGCTCGCGCACCTGCTCCCAGACCTCGTCGAAGATTCGCAGACGCCCCTCGCGCGTCGCCGAAGACTCCGTGTCGCCGCCGCCGTCGCCCGCCGCCCGCGCGACGAAGGCGCGACGCCCGCCGCCCGCGAACGCGAGCGCCGAGGCGAGCGCGAACGCCGCGAGCGTCGCCCGCATGAACTTTCCGCGCGTGCGATTCGACTTCATAAACGTTCAGGCTTCGACCGCGCTTCGTTCGCGCGCGGCGAACCGTTCAAGGCACTCGCGACACAGGCAGCCTTTGAAACGCGAGCGCAACTCCGCGAGCGTCGCGTCGCTCAACTTAACCTCACTGCACCAGCAGCCCTTGAGCGTCGCGCCGCACGTGAACTCGCCGCCGCACGACTCGCAGGCAGGCGTCTCCGTTCCGCGTTCTCCGTGCCTCTGTGATGAATCAAGCTCCATGTGCGCCCAAGAATCGCCCTTTCGCGCGCTCGCCGTCAATTAGTTTTAGCGGGCTTTCGGAAATTGTAGCGCAACAGCACGCGCACGGGAACAGGCACGCCGTCGCGCGTGGCCGGGCGGAAGTGCATCCGGCGGATCGTCGCGGCGACCGACTCGTCGAGGCCGAAGCCGCCCCAGCGGACGATCTCGACGCGCGCGACCTCGCCGTCCGTGCCGATGTCGGCGACGGCGTCAACGGTGGCCTCGGCCTCGGCGCGCGAAGCCGTGTCGGGGTACGCGGGGCGCAGACGGTTGTACGGCGCAGGCTCGCGCAGGTCTCTGTTCGCCGCCGCGCCTTCGTCGGTCGAGAGGTCAACGAACGCGTCCGCCGCGTCTGCCGAGGCGCGCTCGACGCGCTCGCGCTCCTCCGCGCCGCCCGCGTCGAGGATGGCCGCGGCGTAACCCGCCGTCAGCTTCGCGTCGAGCGAGGCGAGCAAACGGCGCTCGGCCTCGGCGGGCGTGTCGGCTTCCGCTTCGGGGCGATCCCACTTGACGAGCCGGCCCGTGCGCGCGCTGACGAAGAGGAGCGAGGCGTAGGACTCGAAATAGACGGGGCGCGCGGACGACGAGCGGCGGATGGTCTGCGCGTCGCCGATGACGAAGAAGTCGCAGCCGATGGCCGTGCCGAGGTCGCGCGCGTCGGCGAGCGTCATGTTGAGCGAGCCGTCGTAGCCCACGCCGCGCGCCGCCGCGCCGCTCATCCCGCGGTCGAGCAATGCGAGGTGCGTCGCGCCCGCCGAGTCGGGCGAGGAGAGAAGTTTCGTCAGTCGCTCCGAGACGCGCGCGGCGGTCTCGGTCTTGCCGAGGTCGAGCAGGGCCACGCGGATGATTGCGGATTGCGGATTGCGGATTGCGGATTCGTTCGGTCGAGTGGCCGCACGATGCTGCGTCGCGACGGAGGCGAGCACGATTGCCGACAGGAAGATGAGCGCGGCGCGCGGCGACATTGATCGTCGGTCACTTTTTGATGGTCATCGGTTAACCGTCATGACCGCCCGGCATATTTTTTATTCCGGCTCTTCGTCGGCCCGCAGAGGGTCTGCGTAGATGCCGGGCGTGCTGTCGGGGATTAGGGTCGCGCCGACCGCGCGCTCGTAGAATGCGGCGGGGCCGACGCCGCCGATTATCGCATAGGCGTAGCCCGACTCGCGCAAGGCCCAGAGCGACGCGAGCAGCAGCGCGCGCCCAAGCCCGCGACCGCGCTCCCGCTCGACGACGCCGGTCGGGCCGAAGAAGTTTTTGCGCGTGCACTCGTACGCGGCGAAGCCGACGAGACCACCTCCGCGCAGCGCGACGAAGACGCTCACGGGCTGACGCGCGAACCCGACCGAAATCTCGTCGGCCCAAGCCGCCTCGAACTCGCGCGCGACGAACTCGCGCACGGGCGTCAACTCCCACGGCTGCGCGCGGCGCACGACGAGTCCCGCGCCCCTCACCTCTTCCAAAGCGGGTTCGAGCGGCGGCAGACGCAGCAGGTTGACGAGCATGTCGGGCACGTCGCAAAGGCCCTCGACTTCATGATTGTTGACTGGCCGCCGCGCCCGCGCTGGGGTGGCGGTGGTAGAGCGCGTAAACCTCTTCCTTCGCTTCGGGCGGGAAGCAGACGCGAAGCAAACTGTAGCGGCGCAGCCCGCGCACGGCGTCGCTCACCTCGCTGATCTCGCGCACGCGCGGGTGCGCGTAGCCGTCCTCGACGTAGATGAGCGACTTCGGCTCCGCGCCTTCGGCGGTGTAGTAGGAGTAGTAAGGGATGTCGCCCGCCGCGTCTTCGACGAAGTAGTAAGCGGGGTCGAAGCCGCGGCGTTCGACCGCCGCGCGCGCCTCGGCGATGAAGTCCGCGCGTTCGCCCTCGGCCATGTCGAGGTCAACGGCCTTGAAGAGACGGCGACCGACGAAGCGTCGGCTCAGGTCGCTCAGCACCGCGTCCTCGGAGCGCTGCCACTGCTTGAGGTGGAAGGTAACTTCGGCGTCGTCGAGTTCGAGGTGGTCGGCGAGCGAGAGCGGCGCGCCGTTCAAGACTTTCTCGAAGGCCGTGCCGGGCGCGCACCATACTTTTTCGCCAGCCGCCATGAGTTCGAGCGCGCGCCGCAGCGCCGAGCGCAGGACGGCCTCCGCCGAGCGCAGCGTGCGGTGAAAATAGACCTGCCGGAACATGTAGTAGCGCGCCTGCAAATATTCTTCGACGGCGTAGAGTCCGCGCGCCGCGACGTAAACGCGATCCGCCGCCTCGTCAATCTCGATGGCGTTGACTATCCATTCGAGGTCGTAGTTGCCGTACTTCGCGCCGGTCATCAGCGAGTCGCGCAGCAGGTAGTCCATGCGGTCAACGTCGAGCTGCGACGAGACGAGTTGCGCGAGGAAGGCGGGCTGGAACGTGCCCGCGATGATCGCGGCGACGCTACCGGGGAGTTCCGGCGAGTAGTCGCGCAGCACCTGCCCCACCTCCGTCTCTTCGCTCAGCATGATGCGCCGCGTCCAGTCCTCGTGGTGGAAGTGCAGGACTTTCTCCATGACGTGCGAGAAGGGGCCGTGCCCCGTGTCGTGCAGGAGGGCCGCGGCGCGGGCAGCCGCGCGAGCCTCTTCGGCGATCTTGTACCTCTCGGAGAGGCGGTCGAGCACGCGCGTCATCAGGTGGAGCGCGCCCAGAGAGTGCGCGAAGCGCGAGTGCTCTGCCCCTTGATACGTGAAGAGCGCGAGGCCGAGTTGCTTGATGCGGCGGAGGCGCTGGAACTCGAACGAGTCAACGAGGCGCACCATCAGCCGGCCTTCGTCCGTGTCGGTTCGCAGGCGGATGATGTTGTGTACGGGGTCGCGGTAGATGCGCTCGGACAAGACTGGCCTCGCTGTAATCTTTCTCGTTCTTACGTCAGGCGACGGCAAGCTCGCGGGCGTGCAGAATGTCTCGTCCGCCGAGCGGCCTGATGTCCTGCGCGGTCAGGGTCAGGAGCGCGACCGTTCGACCTGCGGCTGTGACGAACTCGACCTCGAACGCTTCGCCGTCCGCGTACCGATGTACTACCGCACCAACGTCGCCTTCCTTCAGCCCGTGCTCCACCACGTCGCGCTTAAGGACGACGGTGTCCAGTTCATTAATCATGTCTGCCTCCGTGTCGCTCACAACGGGTAAGCCGTGACGAAACGCGGGCGCGTCTGCCCCGCGTCAATAATCCAGACCGTTCTGATTCTCCTCACTCCGCCGGAGGGAGTTTGAATGTCGCCTTCGACGGCATACTTCGTTCCGTACCCAGTTTGCTCCACCTCTGTTACATCCTCGCCACGTGCGATGTCAATCAGCGCCTGCTCAAGCGACGCCACATTCGTCTCGTCGAAACCGGCTGAGCGGAAGAACCGCGCCTTCGGCCCGCCGACCGGATGCGACGGCGACAGCAGGTAGTTTACCAGCTTGGGCGGCGGGATGTGGGCGGTCTCTCGGTTAGGAAGCTTCATGTCACGTCGTGACGAGTAATCGAGGTTTACTGCTTCTTGTTCTCTTTGATGTACTCCTCAAGCTTCTTCCGGTCGGGGTAGTCGGGGCGGGCGGCGAGGAACTGTTCATAGACGGCGGCGGCTTTGTCCTTCGCCCCCGCGCGGTCGTAGAGGAGCGCGAGGCGCAGGAGCGCTTCGGGCTTGCCGAGGCGCGCGGCCTCCT
>DASRCS010000308.1:0-25057 GCA_035652995.1 Pyrinomonadaceae bacterium | reverse complement strand
CATGTCGTCGGAGTTGCCGAGCGTCACCGCCGGCAGGTCTCGGCCCGCGTTGACTTTGACGACCGCGAGGTCTGTCTCGTCGTCGGTGCCGATGACGGTGCCGCGCAGTTGCTCGCCCGACTGGAGCTTGACCATGATGCCGGTCATGCCCTCGACGACGTGGTAATTCGTCAGGATCAGCCCTTTCGGGTCAACGATGAAGCCGCTCCCCACTCCGCGCGAGGGGCGTCGCGCGCGACGGCGCAGCATGTCGAGCAGAGGGTTGTCGCCGCCGTCGTTGTCGTTATCCTCGTCGTCGTCCTTGCCCGCGACCTGCGGCGCTGCCGAGACGGTATCAATGTTGACGACCGACGGCTCGACGCGCCTAGCGATCTCGGCGAACGAGGCGGAGAGCGCTTCGGGCGCGCGGGCGATCTGCGCGGCGCTCGGCGGCGAGTCGTCGAGCGCGGCCACGCGGGTGTGGCTCAGCATCGCGCCGACGCCGACGCCCACAACCAGGCACGCGGCGGCGAGCGCCGCGATCCACACGCGGAGCTTACGCAGTATCTCGCGCTCCGCCTCGGTCGTCTGACCCTTCGGGATTTGCAACATAAAACTTCCCACCTTCAACTTCGGGAGCGAGAAAGGTCATGCGAGCAACGCGCCTCGCGGGCCGTTGCCGCCGGGCTGTGCGTCGAACGAGGGGAAACTTTGAAGCACAGGGGCGAGCCACGAGTATAACCAATGCCGCCAGCCGCCGCAAAGCGTGTCGCGCGGCGGCAGGGACGGCGTTTGAGGCGTTTGAAGACTTCGGGCTTTGAAGTATCATTTGTCGCCGCCGGCAGCGGCGGGGAGGATGATCATGAAGCAGATAACGCCGAAAGCCGTTTTGTTCCTGCTGATACTCAGCGCCCTCGCCTGCGGCATCACCGACAGGTTCACGGGCGGCGGCATAAAAACCGCCCCCGACCTGTGGAGCGACGTGCCGCGCATGGAGGGCACCACGAAGTCCGACGGCGAGATGCCGACGTGGCTCAGGCTGATGGTGCGCCCGATGCTTAGCACGATGATGAAGGGAGTCAACAACGGCAAGGACGCGGGCGAATGGGACGCCGTTTTCTTCACCGCCGCGGGCAAGACGCCGAAAGACGTTAAGGATTTTTACACGCCCGAACGCATGGCGACTTACGGGTGGGATCGGAGGGGGGACGCCGCCTGCACGAACTTGAACAGCGACCAGGCCATGCTCTGCGGCTTCACGAAGCGCGCGGGCGATAAGTACATCGGGCTGGTCGTCGTCGCCGCGACCGACGACAAAAGGAAAGAGACGAGCATCTTCTTCGTCCGCGACGAGACGACTTCCGACCCCGCCGCGAACAGACACCCCTGATTCGCCCGACGGCTTTCCGCCCTCACGTGCCGCGCCCTTCGTCGATTGCCTTCTGCCCGACGCCCTCCTCTCGCCTTTCGTTGCCCCAGCGGAGTTCCGAAACCACGACGCCCGCGACGACGAGCAGAGCGCCGAAGGTTGCGCGCGCGCCCGTCCACTCGGCTGAGCCTCTGAGCAGTATCGCGAAGCCGGTGGCGAAGACGGGTTCGAGGCTGAAAATGACCGCGGCGTGCGTCGCAGACATGCGCGCCTGACCCCAAGTCCAGAGCAGGAAGACCAGGACGGTCGCGACCGTCGCGAGGTAGGCGAGTTGCCACGCGGCGCTCGCGTCCCACGCGACCGGCTCGGCCTCGCGCGCGAGTCCCGCCGGCAGCGCGGAAGCTCCGGCGAGCGCGGCGTAACCGCGAAGCGCGAGCCACGCGGCGAGGATGACCGCGGCGGCGACGATGATTTGCAGCGCGCTCAACTGCCGCACGTCGAAGCGGCGCGCGTAGGCGCTCATCAGCGAGACGTGCGTCGCGAAGATGGCGGTCGTGCCGAGCGTGATGAGGTCGCCCGTGTTGAAGCCGCGCGCCCCGACCGGCGCGAGTATCAGCGCGCCGCCGACGGACGCGAGGACGATGCCCGCTAAATTTTCGCGGCTCGGTCGCGCGCGGTAGAGAAGGTACGCGACTAGGGGCACGAGCGGCGTCGTCAGCCCTGAGATGAAGGCCGACTTCGCGGGCGTCGTGAACAGCAACCCGGTCGTCTGCATCACGAAGGCGACGCCGATCAAAACTCCGAGCGTCGCGCCCGCGCGCCAGACCTGCCGGCCAGCGCCGAAGACCTGCCGCGGGAAGATGGCCGCGAACAGAAGCGCCGCGAGCGGCATCCGTATCGCGAGGTACGTGAGCGGCGGCCAGTGGTCGAGCACGCCGCGCGCGACGGCGAAGGTCGAACCCCAGATGAGCGTCGTCAGGAGTATCGCGGCGTCCGCGCCGAGATGTGATTTGAGCTTCATAATAAAAAGTCTGGAGTCCGAAGTCTGGAGGCTGGAGTCAAGAAAAGACAAGTGGCATTGACTCCAGACTCCAGACTCCAGACCCCAGACCACTCACGGCCTGATGAGGACTTTCAGCACGCCCGGCTCGGCGGCGCGGCTCATGGCGCGGACTCCTTCGGCGAGCGGGAACTCTTCGTGGACGAGAGAGTCAACGTCAACCGCGCCGCGGCGCAAGAGTTCGAGCGCGGGCGCGAAACGTCCGCAGCGCGAGCCGACGATACTGATCTCGTCAACGACGACGGGCGCGGCGTCAAGCTCGGTCTTGCCGTGGAAGGTTGACTTGAGGACGAGCGTGCCGCGCGGCCTGAGCATTCGCAGCGCCGTCTCGAACCCTGAGCTTGAGCCGGAGGCTTCGACCGTCACGTCGAAGGCGCGGTCGAACGAAGGCGGCAACTCTTCGGCCTTCGCCGTTTCGATTCCGCGACGGCGCGCGATGTCGAGCTTCGTTTGATGACGACCGACGAGCGTCACGCCTGCGCCGGTCAGAACTTTCAGAGCCTGCGCGCAGAGCAGTCCGAGTTTGCCGTCGCCGACGACCGCGACGCGCGCGCCGGGTTCGATCCACACGCGCTCGGTGATGCCGCACGCGGCGGCGAGCGGCTCGGTGAAGACAGCGCGCTCGTCGGGTATTTCGTCGGGGACGGGCAGGAGGTTCGCGACCGGCAGTTGCAGGAACTCCGCCAACGCGCCGTCGCGACCGTGGATGCCGAGCACCGTGCGCGTCGCGCAGTGGCGCGGGTCGCCCGCGTGGCACAACTCGCACGCGCCGCAGCCCGCGTTGATCTCGCCGACGACGCGGCGACCTACCAGCGCGCCCGCGCCCGGCGCGCTCTCGACCGTCCCGACGAACTCGTGTCCGAGCGTGCCCTGAAATCCGGCGTAGCCGCGCACGACCTCAACGTCCGTGTTGCACACGCCCGCGAGCCTGACGCGCACCAGAGCCTCGCCCCCGCGCGACGGCGCTGAGACCTCGCACACCGACAGCCGACCCTCCTGGTAACGCAAAGCTTTCATCAAAGCCCTTCCTCCCCGCGCCTTCCGCGCCGCCCGATTTTCTCGCGCCCGAAAACCAAAATTATATTGATTTACGCGACGACTATGAATTAGGATGCGGCGGTCGCGCCCCTGTTTTCTCACTTTCCTTTCAAGCGTCCGAGCACGGGGTGGGTTTCGCAACCGTCACTAAACCTTAAAGGCTAACCTGTGATAGCCCGCCGGAGTCTCATCTCGATCATCACTCAGAGCCTCCGACCGGCTCCCACTTTCAAAGGGCCGGGGCGTTTGCCGAAGCCGGCGCGTCTCGCCCAAGCGGAGGACAAAATCAATGGCAACCAAGAAGGCCGGAAAGAAGGGCGCGACCAAAAAAAGCGCCGCCCCGAAAGGGCCGTCAGCCGCCGATCTCAAAGACCTTCAGAATCGGCTGAACACGGACGCGCGCCTGCGCGCCCAGTTCCTCAAAGACCCCGGCGGCGTTCTGAGGAAGTCGGGCGTTGACGTGGGCGCGGACAACGAGAAACAACTCGCGCAGTTCACGAACGAGATGACCGCCCCGCAGCGCCAGTTCTTCGGGGCGGAGATTCAGCGCGAGGCGCTCGCCCTGCGCATACGCATCACGATCATCATCAGGATCGGCATCGGCATCTCGTCGAAGTGACGCGACCGATGTCGGCGACGACTCGGCCCTCGCGGCGCGCAGCTTCGCGTTCCGCGAGGGCCGCCACAAACTCACGCGCGAAGGAGCAACCTCGCGCCCGAAGGAGGCGAGCGATGGCGCTGCCCGACATCAGCCAGTTTTTGCGCGAGGGCGACGCCCTCATCATCGTCCCGCCGTTCGCGGGACTCGACCGCCCTTCGCTCGCGGCGCACCTGCTCCAAGCGTGCGCGGCGCGGGCGGGCGCGAGCGTGCGCGTGCTCTACGCGAGCCTCCTGCTCGGGGCCGAGATCGGCGAGATCAACTACGAGGCCGTCTGCTACGCCGCGAGCGGCGCGCTGCTCGGCGAGCGCTTCTTCGCCGCCGCCGCCTACGGGCTGCCCCCGTTCGGCACAGACTCGGGCTACCAGACCTTCTTCGACCAGCCGTCCGAGAAGTTGGAGGGCGTGGTGCAGGTTGACCTCGCCGAGCTGCAACGCCTCGAACCCGGAGTCGCGGAGTGGGCGGACGAGGTCGCGTCGGCCATCGCCGCGCGCGGCTACAAGGTCGTCGGCTGCACGACGACCTTCGAGCAGACGGCGGCCAGCGTCGCGCTGCTCGCGCGAATCAAGCGCGCGCGCCCCGACACCGTGACGATCATCGGTGGCGCGAACTGCGACGGCGAGATGGCCGAGGGCATCCTCTCGCTCGGCGCATCCGTTGACTACGTCTTCTCCGGCGAGAGCGAGGAGACGTTCCCCGACTTCATGCGGCGCGTCCTCTCAGGCAAGCGACCGCGCAGGCGCATCGTCGAGGGGGGCGCGTGCATGAACCTCGACGCGCTGCCGACGCCGGACTTCTCGGAGTTCTACGAGCAGTTCGCGCATCTCATCCCCGACAGCGCGCTCGCCGCGAACGAACTCATCCTGCTCCCCTACGAGACGAGCCGCGGCTGCTGGTGGGGCGAGAAGCACCACTGCACCTTCTGCGGGCTGAACGCGCAGACGATGGCGCACCGCGAGAAGTCGCCCGAACGCGTCGTCGAAGAGTTGAAGCTGCTTCTGGAAAAGCACCCGACGCGCAAGGTCTGCTTCGTTGACAACATCATGCCGCGCTCTTACTTCAAGACGCTCCTGCCGCGGCTCGCCGAAGAGGTGCCGAACCTGCGCGGCTTCTACGAGGAGAAGGCCAACCTCTCGCTCGACAACGTCCTCGCCCTGAAGTCGGCGGGCGTCACCGAGATTCAGCCGGGGATCGAGGCGCTCTCGACCTCGCTTCTGAAGCGCATGGACAAGGGCGTCTCGGCGCGGCAGAACGTGGCGCTGCTGCGCTACGCGCGCGCCGCCGGCGTGAACCTCACCTGGAACCTGCTCTATGCCTTCCCCGGCGACCGCGCGGAAGACTACGAGCAGACGCTCGCGCTCGTCCCGCTGCTCCGCCACCTGATGCCGCCGGGCGGACTCTCGCACCTGAGCATTGACCGCTTCAGCCCCTACTTCGACTACGCCGAACGCTACCGAATCACGAACCTGCGACCGATGGAGAGCTACGCCTCGGTGCTCCCGCCGCACGCGGACGTGTCGAAGGTCGCCTACCACTTCGTCGGCGACTACGAGAGCGCCTCGCGCGAGGCGGGCGAGCTGATAGACCGGCTCGCGGAGGAGGTCAACCGCTGGATGAAGCTCTGGCGGACGGAAGAAGAGGCGCTGCCCGCTCTGGCCGTCACGCCGTTCGGCGACGAGGCGTTCCTGCTGATGGACACGCGCGGGCTGGACGGCGCGGAGGAGATACAGTTCCTGAGCCGCGAGCAGGCGGCGGTGGCGCTCGCGGGCGCGAGCCTCGGCGAGCGCGAGGAGATCGAATGGGCGCTCGATGCGCGCCTCGTCGTCGAGCTGGACTCCTTCTTCGTCCCGCTCGCGACCGCAGACCCTTCGCTGATTCGCGAGTTCGAGGCAGAGCGCCGACCGCGCGCCCGCCCCGCGCTTCCCGTCATTCAGGCCGCCGCCGCGAGCGGGTGAAGTCTTCACCATACCGCTTCAAGAAAACCGGCGACGACGGCGTGCGGCCATCGCCTTCTAAAATTTCTTCGCGCGGGTGTAGGCGTTGTCGGGCGTGAGTTCGACGGTCTTCTCGCCGCCGGAAAGGTTGACGGGCAGACGCCACGTGAGTTCGCGCTCGCCCTCGACGGTCGCGTGAATCCACCACTTGCCGGGCGGGACGGCGAGCGTCGCCTCGCCGCGCTCGTCGAGTTCCGCCGAGAGCGGCTGGCGGTCGCCCATCTGCTTCGTCGCGAAGTCCTCGAAGCGCTGGCCGGGCCGGTGCTCCGAGTCGAACTCCTCGCGCGCCGCAGTCATGTTGATGGGGAAGAGTTGGACGGGAATCTTCTGCGCCGAGACGGGCGTGCCCGTGCCTTCGAGCCTGAGCCGGATGCGAAGCACGGTCGCGCCTTCGCCGCCCGTGCCCGCGCTCGCCGTCGAGCCACGCTCGTCGCGCGGCAGGCGACTGTACACGCCCCACACGGCGGCGGCGAGCGCGGCGACGAGCGCGACGCTGAAAAGAACGGCGAGCGCGCGGCGCGTGAAGCTTGGCGTCGTGTCCATCGAGTCTTCCGGTCTATCGCTTCAGCCCGCGGACGTAGGCGACGAGCGAAGTGATCTGCTCGTCGGTCAGCTTGCGCTTGAACGCGGGCATCTTGCCTTTGCCGTTCGCGATGGTGTTGTAGATGCGCTCGTCCGTCACGTCCGTCTGCCACTTCGGGTCGGTCAGGTCGCGCGCGTGCTCGTGGTGTCTCGACTTGAAGGTGCGCGCGCTCCCGTCCTTGCCGTGGCACGTCGCGCAGTTCTTCTCGTAGGTCACGGCGGGGTTGATCGGCGTCGGCCCGTGCCCCTGCCCGCGCGCCGCGACCGAGACGACGACACCAGCGCAGACGAGCGCCGCGGCGAGCGCCGCGAGTTGAACAGTCCTCTTCATCAAATACCCCTCGCGAAATATTTTAAGTTTCGAGTCTCAATGCGCCGATGATTTCAAGCCATCAGGCCGCGCTCGCGCAGCGCGCTCGTCAGATCGTGGTCGCTCGGCTCGCTCAGGATTTGCCCGGCCACGTCAACGGTCGGCTTGCGCTCCTTGCCCCCGTTCTGCTCGCGCACCCACGCGCGCGCGCTCTCGTCCTGCTCGATGTTGACGTAGTCGTATGCGACGCCGAGCCGCTCAAGAAACTCGCGCGCGTGCTGCGTGTCCTCGCACCAATCCGCGCCGTAAACTTTGACACCGAACATGAGCGTCACCTCCGCCCCTTGAGATTTCGCGGTCATCATAACACGGGCGCGTTTCCGCCAGAACCGCGAGCAGAGTGCCGATTTCGGATTTTAGATTTTGGATTAAAGGTTGACGATGGACGAGAGCCGCGCTGTCCTTCGACCCAATCCAAAATCTAAAATCCGAAATCCAAAATCCCGTGGCCCGCTCGCGGTTCTGTTTTTCTCCCCGCAACGTTCACTCTGTAACGAACGGCGCGAGTGGTACAATGCCGCTTCCGGCCTCCGCCAGTTTTCGTACAGACCGACTCCCGAACGACGTGAGCGAAATTATCAAGGACGGTTTTCACGACGAGTGCGGCGTCTTCGGCGTCTTCGGCCACGCCGAGGCCGCGCGCATGGCCTACCTCGGCCTCTACCAGTTGCAGCACCGCGGGCAGGAGTCGTGCGGCATCGTCGCGTCCGACTCGGAAATGCTGCGCTCGGAGCGCGCGATGGGACTCGTCTCCGAAGTCTTTGGCGAGGCGCGTCTGAACCAACTGCCCGGCGACGCGGCCATCGGCCACACGCGCTACTCGACGGCGGGCGCGGTCTCCATCCGCGAGGCGCAGCCGTTCCTCATCGCCTGCAAACACGGACAGGTCGCCGTCTGCCACAACGGCAACCTCCCGTTCGCGACCGAGGAGCGCAAACGACTCGAACGCGACGGCGCGATCTTCTCTTCGACCTCGGACACCGAAGTCATCCTCCATCAAATAGCACGCTCTCGCGCCGCGACCATCGAAGGGGCGATACCCGAAGTTCTCTGCGAGACCGAGGGCGCGTTCTCGATGCTTTTCCTCACGCCCGACTCGCTCATCGCCGTTCGCGACCCGCGCGGCTTTCGACCGCTCGCTCTGGGACGCCTCGGCGACGCGTGGGTCTTCGCGTCCGAGACGTGCGCGTTCGACCTGATTGACGCCGAGTACGTCCGAGACGTGGAGCCGGGCGAGATGATCACGGTCACGCGCGAGGGCTTGCGCTCAAGCTTCCCTCTGCCGCGACGCCGCCACTCGTTCTGTGTCTTCGAGCACGTCTATTTCTCGCGCCCGGACTCGCTCATCTACGGTCGCTCGGTCAACGAGTCGCGCCACAAGATGGGCAAGCGGCTCGCCGTCGAGCAGCCCGCCGCCGCGGACATCGTCGTGCCCGTGCCCGACTCCGGCGTGGCGGCCTCAATCGGCTACGCCTCGCAGTCCGGCCTCCCGTTCCGCTTCGGCTTAGTGCGTAACCACTACATCGGTCGCACGTTCATCGAGCCGAAGCAGTCCATACGATCTTTCGGCGTGCGTCTGAAGCTCAACCCCGTGCGCGATCTGATTCAGGGGCGGCGGGTCGTCCTGATTGACGACTCGATTGTGCGCGGCACGACCTCGAAGAAGATCGTCCGTCTCGTGCGCGAGGCCGGCGCGCGCGAAGTTCACGTTCGCATCAGTTGCCCGCCGACGGTCAGCCCGTGCTATTACGGCGTTGACACGCCGGACAAGGCGGAGCTGATCGCGGCGCGGATGACGGTCGAGGGAGTCCGCGACTTCATCGAGGCCGACTCGCTCGGCTACCTCTCGCTCGAAGGGATGCTCGAAGCCTGCGGCCTGCCCGCCGAAACCTCCTGCGCCGCCTGCTGGACGGGCGACTATCCCACGCGCATCAACGCCCGCGCCGAGACGATGTACGCGCGCGAGCACGAGCCGGTGCCGTCGGGCGACGATTAAACTGCCCGCGCCCGTGGTCGTTAGTTGGGAACATCATGAAAAAGAAGAAGGCCATTAAGAAGCACACCGTGACGGCGCACGTCCAAATACTTGACCTCACAAAAGCAGGCAGTTCGATGGAGCTGATGATCTATTCCAACGAGGAGAAGATCGGCACCATCATCATCGGTCGCGGCTCGCTGACGTGGCGCGGCGGCAAGCGCCAGCGTGAGAAGCGTCTTTCATGGTCAAAGTTCGCCGAGATGATGGACGACTTAGTATATGGTGAATGAGGACGCGGGACTTCACGCATTCGTGCTTTTGCTACGGAGGTCAAAGCTAAGTGGCGCAAGGTAGGCGCGGGTGCGGGTGTTTGGGGGCGGCGCTGCTGGTCGTCGGGCTGGCCGCCAGCGTGGTCGGGTGGAAGTTTTTGAAGCCCTGGTGGGAGGCGCGGCGCGCGAACCAGGTGCCGCCCGCTTCGGGCAAGGAGTTGCAGGTGCACGTGCTCGACGTTGGACTCGGCGACTCCATCCTGATCGTCGCGCCGTCGGGCAAGACCGTTCTCATCGGCGCGGGGCCGCCGGGCGGAGGGAAGAAGCTGCTCGACGCGCTGAAGCGCGACGGCGTTGACCACGTTGACCTCTTCGTCGCGCCGAACCCGCACGCGGATCAGATCGGCGGCGCGGGCGACGTGCTGAAGGCGTTGAACGTGGGGCGCATCATTTACAGCGGCTACCCGCAGACGACGCGCGAGTACGACGACTTCCTGAAGGCGGTCAAGGAGAAGAACGTTCAACTCGACAAGGCGACGCCCGACATGCCGCCCGTTGACCTCGGCGACGGAGCGATCCTGCGGGTGCTTGCGCCGACCGAGCCGTACTTTACGGCGAAGGAGTTGAGCAACGGCGGCAACGAGCCGAACGCTAACTCGGTCGTCATGCGTCTCGACTACGGCGAGTTCTCGATGCTTCTGCCCGGCGACGCAGAGGAGCAGACCGAGCGGCGCATGGTCGAGCAGGGCCGAAACCTCGCTGCGGAAGTTTTGAAGGTCGCGCACCACGGCTCGAAGTACGCGACCTCCGCAGACTTCCTCAAGCGCGGCGGCTTCCGCGTGGCGATCATCTCGACGAGCGGCGACAACCGCTACGGCCTGCCCTCGCAGGAGACGCTCGATAGATTGAAGGCCGCGAACGTCAAACTCTACCGTACAGACCAGCAGGGCGAGATCACCATCTCGACGCGCGGGCAGCGAGACGACGCGAAGATCACGACCGCGCGCGAGCCGAAGCAGGGTCAGGACATCTGGGCCGGCCTCCAGCCGCTCCGCGACGACTCGGCCAAGCGCGGCTTCATCAATTACGGCGACCTCGCGCCCGCGCCCAAGCCGACGCCGCAGCGAGCCAACACCAACACGAACCGGAACGCGAACAGCCGCGCGAGGTGAGTTACTGCATGAAAGCCACTCTGACTTTGCTGTTAGCAGTCGCCCTCTTCGCGCCTTCCGCGGAACTCGCGGCGGAGCGCGGGCATTCCGTCTCAGGCGTCGTCTATTTCACGAACAACACGCCGCCGAAAGGGAGCGTCCTGGTCGAACTCTACACGCGCGACATGAAGCGGCTGGTCGCGTCGAAGAGGCTCGACGACGGCTGGAGCTTCGACTTCGACTCGGTCAGACCCGGCAGATATGTTCTGAGGGTTTCGCGGGAGAACGTCTGCGAACTGAGATACAAGGTTGACGCGAGGAAGCGCGAGCGCACCTCTCTGAAAATCATCGCGGACGTGGACTGCGCGCACCACAACGGCGAGCTTCTGCCCGAACCTCTGTCGTGAGATTGAAGAAACAAGATGAGCAAGTCAATCACGTATTCCGACGCGGGCGTCTCGATTGACGCGGCGAACGCGGCGGTCGAGAAGATAAAGACTCTGGCGCGCGGGACGTTCAACGCGCGGACGCTCTCCGAGATCGGCACCTTCGGCGGGATGTTCGACGGCGCGTTTCCGGGAATGCAGTCGCCCGTGCTCGTCGCCTCGGCGGACGGGGTGGGCACGAAGCTGAAGATCGCATTCATGACGGGCGTGCACGACACGGTGGGGCGCGACCTCGTCAACCACTGCACGAACGACATACTCGTGCAGGGCGCGCGCCCGCTCTTCTTCCTCGACTACGTCGCCACCGGAGTGCTCTCGCCCGAAGTGATCGTCTCGGTCGTCGCCGGAATAGCGAACGGGTGCCGCGAGAACGGGTGCGTGCTTCTGGGCGGCGAGACCGCTGAGATGCCCGGCTTCTACCCAGCGGGCGAGTACGACGTGGCGGGCTTCGTCGTCGGCGTGGTCGAGCGCGAGCGCGTGATTGACGGGGGCCGCGTCGCCGCCGGCGACACGCTGCTCGCGCTCCCCTCCGCCGGCCTCCACACCAACGGCTACTCGCTCGCGCGCAAACTCTTCTTCGAGGTCGCCGGTTACAAGACGGACACGCGACTCGACGCGCTCGGCATGACGGTCGGCGAGGCGCTGCTTCGACCGCACCTGAGTTACCTCCGACCGCTCGAAGGTCTGCTCGACACGGGCGCGATCAAGGCGCTCGCGCACATCACGGGCGGCGGGCTGTTAGAGAACATCCCGCGCGTGCTGCCCGAAGGCGCTGCGGTCGAGATCGAGCGCGGCAGTTGGCCCGTGCTTCCCGTCTTCAAGGTCATGCAGGAGATCGGCAACGTCGCCGAAAGCGAGATGTACCGCACCTTCAACATGGGCGTCGGCATGGTCATCATCTGCGCGCCCGAAGACGCCGCCACGATTCGATACCACTTCGACAGCCCCGGCGAGTGCTACACGATTGGGCGCGTCGTCGAGGGCGCGCGCGAGGTCAGGCTGGTTTAGCCGCCCGAAGGCAGAGGTCACGGGCGCGCGTTTTCTGCTCGGAGCATGGGATTTCAGACCCGGAACTCGGAGGTTCGAGAAAAAAGCTCGACCTTCCGAGAAAATTACTCGGAAGGTCGAGCAAAAAAGCTTGGGAATCCGAGAAAATTTCTCGGCGGTTCGAGCGAAAATGCTCGGAACTCCGAGAAAATTTCTCGGCGATTCGGGTAAATTACTCGGCGATTCGAGTAATTTACCCGAATCGCCGAGAAAAATACTCGGGCCTTCGTGTTCCGAGCCTCAATTTTCCGGCTTTTTCTAAACTCATGCGAATCGGCATTCTCATCTCAGGCCGCGGGTCGAACATGGTGGCGCTCGCCGACGCCGTGCGCGACGGTCGCGTGCCGGGCGCGGAGATCGCCGTCGTCTTGAGCGACAAGCCTTCGGCGGCGGGGCGCATCCGAGCGCGCGACCGCGGACTGAAGACCGCGCTCGTCGAGCGCAAAGGTCGCACGCGCGAGGAGCATGAGCGCGCGATGGTTTCGACCCTGCGCGCGCACGGCGTCGAGCTTGTGTGTCTCGCGGGCTTCATGCGCCTGCTCTCGCCGTGCTTCGTCGAAGAGTTCCGAGGGCGAATCATCAACATCCACCCGTCGCTGCTGCCCGCCTTCCCCGGCCTCGACGCGCAGCGGCAGGCAATCGAGCACGGCGTAAAATTCTCAGGCTGCACCGTCCACTTCGTTGACGAGACGCTCGACGGCGGCCCCATCATCACGCAGCGCGTCGTCCCCGTCCTCGACGCCGACACCGAAGAGACCCTCGCCGCGCGCATCCTCCTCGAAGAGCACAAGGCTTACCCGGAAGCCCTCGCGCTCGTCTGTAGCGGCAAGTACGAAGTCGTCGGGCGTCGTGTCATCAGAAATGGCTAGACGGCAATCGTTGTTAACCGAGGCGCTGTGGAGTGAGTAAAGATTATGAGCTGGATTCCCCTGGCGGCGGCGATCATCGTCTTGGTCACGAGTTGCACCGGCCTCGGCTACCTCGCCGGATTCTGGACGCGACGGCGCAGGTGGCCGGCGTGGGCGGGTGTCCTCCTGGCGTTCGCGGTCGCGTGTCTCTGGCCCGCCGTCGCAGCCGCGACTGTCATTTACAACGGAAGTCGTTACGCGGCTGAACATCCCGGCGAGGTGAGTGACGTGCAGGGAATGGCGTTTATGGGTCTCATCTTTCTCATCCCTTTTCTTTTCATCATCGGCTTGTCGCTTGCGCTCGTGGGCTTGTTCATCGCCCGCCGCAGGACTTCTTGACGGAACGTTCCGGCGGTCAGACATCACTCATAACTTTGAACTTTGAATCTTGAACTTTAAACTGTCGCCCATGACGATTGACGAGCAACTCGAATTTTTAAGGAAGGGCGCGGTCGAGATCATCCGCGAGGAGGACTTGCGCGCGAAGCTGGAGAAGAGCGCGCGGACGGGAAATTCCCTGCGCGTCAAGCTCGGCGCTGACCCGACCGCGCCCGACATACACCTCGGCCACACCGTAGTCATACGCAAGCTCCGCCACTTTCAGGAACTCGGCCACACGGTCATCTTCCTCATCGGCGACTTCACGGGACTCATCGGCGACCCTTCGGGCAAGTCGGCGACCCGCCCCCAGCTCACGCGCGAAGAGATCAACGCGAACGCCGAGACCTACAAGCGACAGATATTCAAGCTGCTCGACCCCGACAGGACCGAGATACGCTTCAACTCCGAGTGGATGGACGCTCTCGGCTCCGACGGCTTCATCCGCCTCGCCTCGCACGTCACGGTCAAACAGATTTTGGAGCGCGACGATTTTCAAAAACGTCTCGCCGAGGAGCGTCCCGTCGCGCTCCACGAACTGCTCTACCCGCTCACGCAAGCCTACGACTCGGTCGCGCTCGAAGCGGACGTTGAACTCGGCGGGACGGATCAGAAGTTCAACCTTCTCTTGGGCCGCAACCTGCAACGCGAGTACAAACAGGAGCCGCAGGTCGCGCTCATCACGCCGCTTCTGGAAGGCACGGACGGCGTGCAAAAGATGTCGAAGTCTCTCGGCAACTACATCGGCATTGACGAACCGCCGCCGGAGATGTTCGGCAAGGTCATGTCCGTCTCCGACGAACTGATGTGGCGCTACTACGAACTCCTGACCGACGTGAGCGCGGGCGAGATCGAACGGATGCGCTCGCGCGCGTCGAACGGCGAGGTCAACCCGCGCGACCTCAAGGTCGAACTCGCCAAGCGCGTCATCACCGATTTCCACTCGAAGCCGGACGCCGACGCCGCCGAGGAAGAGTTCAACCGCGTCTTCAGGCGCAAAGAGATTCCTGACGAGATCGAAGAGCGCGCGGTCACATCACAAGTTTGGAAGTTGCCGCGCCTGCTCGTCGAAGTCGGACTCGCGCCCTCGATGGCCGAAGCGCGCCGCCTCATCGAGCAGGGCGGCGTCCGCGTTGACGGCGAGCGTGCCGCGCGCGGCGACGCGGACGCGGAGGTGAGCGCAGGCCACGCATTACTCATTCAAGTGGGGAAGCGCCGCTTCCTGCGCGTGCGCGGCGTTTAAAGCCGCGCAATCATCTCTGGACTTCTTTACCGATACGAATACAATATCCACCCTGTCAGCATTCGGTGCTCGTCAAGCTGCCCGAAGGTAAGTCATAAAACCGCGGCGCAACGACTCTCACGCCGCATCCGACTTATAAAGTCCGCCTGCCTTGTCTGTTTCGGAGCGCGTCATGACCAAGCAGCTACTACTGTTCGATGACTTCTACAAAAAGCCCGCGCCTCCCGCGAAGGGCTTTCGCCAATGGCTGCGAAGGCTCTTTTTCGGCGACGACATTTTCATCTCTTACTCCCGCGCCGATTCCGGCAAGTACGCGACGGCGCTGGCGGTGAAGATGTCTGAACAAGGCTACCTCTGCTTCCTCGATCAACTGGGGACGGACGTTAATAGGAATATGCCCGACTCCCTCAAGACGAAGGTCAGGGCGAGTACCGCCCTCGTCCTAATTGGCACGGAGGGGGCTGCGGTTTCGCGCTACGTCCGCGAGGAGGTGGACATCTTCAAAGAGAGCAAGCGGCCCATCCACCCCATCAGCGTTGACGACGCGCTCTCGAAGGAAGAATGGCCGGAACTCGCCGGGCTTTCGTGGATTCCCGAATCGCTGAAGAACGTAGCGGAGGGGAAGCCGTCAGAGGGCACGATCACACAGTTGAAGAACTCTACGCGCTACCGGCGTCGCAACCAGTGGCTCCGTCTCTCACTTATCACCGGCTTCTCCATCGTCGCCTTGATGCTGGTTGTGGCCGCTACGAGCTACGCTTCCAGCGTCATAGCCGGTGCACAAGCCGCCGAGGCAACGGCGGAAAAGATTACCGCCGTGAAGGCCGCCGACGATGCGGCAAAAAGGGAAGGAGAAGCGACGGCCAAGCAGCAAGAGGCGGCGATCCAAGAGCGGTTGGCCGAAGGGAACGCCGACAACGCGGCGATCCAAGCTACCGAGGCTATCAAGACGAAAGACCTCGCCGACGAGCAGCGGAAGATGGCCGAGGGCCGAATGGCCGAAGCCCAAAGGCTTGAGCTGGAAGCGCGGGAGAACGCCGCCGAAGCGGCGCGGCTGGCAAAAGGCTCAAGTGCGAGCGTCCTTGCGCGAGTTCCGGGACAGGATTTCAAGGCGCTACAGCTTGCCGTCGAAGCGGCGGTGCCGGAGATGAAAAAGTCGGCGAGTAATCTCGCCGCGCCAATCGCTAAAGGGCTTGTTGACTCCGTGATGGCCGTGGACGACGGGATACAGTTGCGTAACGTCAAAGGCGACGTGACGTACACGCAAATCTCGCCGGACGCGTGCTTCGTCTTCGTCGAGACGCTTGAGCGCACGAAGGGCATCTGGCACTGGGGCGTGTGGGACGCGAGGACGGGCAAGTTCTTAAAGCAGCTTGATGAGGAGAAAGGGTATGAGCCGTCGTCGTATGCTCGGACGTTGACTTCCGTAATTTCGGTCTCTTTCTCGCGCGACGGCAATCGCGTCGCTGCGTCCGACCCCGTATTTCTACGTGTGTGGGATTTAAGGAAGGCCGGCGACAAACCACTGTTCGAAATACATCCCGACAGCATAGTCGAAAACGTGGCGCTCAACAGCGACGGCAGCTGCATCGCGCTCATAAACAAGGCCAGAGACCATAGAATGTTCGTCAGCGAGAGGAAAGTCAGCGAGGGGAAAACAGACGACCCCAATGCGGAGAGGATGATTGATCAACCCTTTGGCCCATATGATCTGCGCTCCGTCCTCTTTTCGCAGGACGATGAGCTTCTGATAGACGGCGTGAAGAATGATCCCCAAGACCCCACCAAAAGCCCGAGCTATATCTTCGACCCCGCCAAAAACCACAGATATATCTATCACTCGAAAACGAAAACTCTCCAGGGTAGCAACTACAGCGACGAATTGTTGGGTGTCTCAAGTGAGGGTCGCCCTTTCTTCAAATACGACCCCTCGGTAGGGCCGGTCAAGACTTTTCCAAGCGAGGAGAAGCAATTGATCTACTCATTGACGCCCGATTTGCTTAATCAGGAATTCTTCTCCGGCTATGCGGGCGACATCTCCTCTGCTGCAATCGTCGGCAAGCGTGCCTACGTCGTGACGATTGATGGCGGGCAGGCACGCATCCACGGCGCGCGCAACTATGAAGATTTCGCAACCCTGCGCATTCACGACGAGCATCTCAGATTCGGTGTATTTTCGCCGGACGGCTCGCGCGCGTTAACCGCCGACAATTTCAAGCTCGCGCTCTGGGATGTTCATACGGGAAAACTTTTGCGCCTCCTCGAAGACGAGGGCTGGATTCTTTCCGCTACCACCGCCTTCGCCTTTTCCACTGGCGGCAGGCGCTTCGCGGCCATCTCGCATTCGTCTCATCCCGAAGTTTGGAATTTGCTTACGGGCGAAAATCTTACGCACTCGCTCAGTGAGAAGATCAAACAAAACGAATGTGCGACGCCGCTTGAAGTTCCCAGCGTCAAGGCAATGGCTTTTTTGGCGCCGGACAATCAGAAGCTCATCGTCTCATACCGTGACTATCCTGACGGTAAGATTGACAGTGACAACGACCTGTTGATTTGGGATATGCAAAGGTGCGCGGCAAGCAAACCCTTCAAAATCGAATCCGGGTCGGATGTCGAAGCGTTTTCGCAGGATGGGACGATGGCCGTTTCTATCTCGCCGCAATACTCGGGCGATGCTCTCGACAAAAATCCGAATCGGATGTTGACCACCTGGGACTTGCGCGGCATGAATTTTGACGGCGACGTGGCCGGTAGCCCGACGCCCAACGGACGATGGCCGCTACCATCCGACCGCGTCCTCGCCGTCTCATTCCACGAGGGCACTGTTAAAGTGTTACTACAGAAAGACGATTTGGGGCTTGAAGTTTGGCAGTCGGGCGATGGGAAGATTACTGAACTTAAAGACTCGGAGAGTAAAGACTGGGAGGGTGAAGTCCTTTTCTCCTCTTGGTCATGTGACGGATCAAAGCTCGTCGTCATCGGCAAGACCGGGATGATACACGTGTGGGACGCGGCCAACGGCAGGCAGTTGATCTCGATACCGTTCCCGGCTGAAGATTATCCGATGAACCCTGTCACACTCTCCCCTGATGGATCGAGCCTGATAATTGTGAACACGGACGGCGCGGCGAGAATATTGCCAACCACGAGCACCGAGTTTCTTAACGTTGCCAACAGAATCCTTGTGCAGTAAGCTCGCGCGTGACAGGCGCGGCCCGGGAGAAACGTTTGAGAAAGTCGCTGCCGAGAAAGGACGACAAGTGATGCTGAGAGGTAACGACAACGTGGCCTTCATCCGCCGCTGGTTCGAGGAGGTCTGGAACAAGGGGCGCGAGGAGGCGATTGAGGAGATGATGGGCGAGGAGTGCGTCGCGAACGGGCTGGCCGACGAGTCGGGCCAAGCGCCGCGCGGCCCCGCGGGGTTCAAGCCGTTCTTCCGCAAGTTCCGCGAGGCGTTCCCGAACATCGAGGTCGTCGTCGAGGACGCGCTCGCTGAAGGCGACCGTGTGGCGGCGCGCTGCTCTGTGCGCGGGCACCACCGCGGCGACTCGCTCGGCTTCGCCGCGACGCAGCAGCCGGTCGAGTTCACGGGCATGACGATTGTGCGCGTGCGCGACGGCAAGATCGTCGAGGCCTGGAACAACTTCGACTTCATGACGATGTTCCGGCAACTCGGCGCGCTCCGCCTCGACACTCCCGAAGCAAGCGCCGATTGACGAAATTTCCTTTGTGCCCTTTGTGAAATCCTTTGTGTACTTTGCGGTTAAAGTGAGGCCGACTTAACCACAGAGGTCACAGAAGATTTCACAGAGGGCACGAAGGCTTGAGCGATACTCGTTAACGGTTCATGTCGGCGGCAGTCCCAACAGACGAGACTTTGATCATCGAGACGCCGGAGCGCGTGCCCCTGCACTTCGCGCTGGCGTCAATCGGCAACCGCTTCCTCGCGTGCGCCTTCGACCACCTTCTGCAATTCGCCGTCATGCTCGTCCTGTTCCTTCTGTTCCTCTGGCTCGGCGACACGGCGGGACTCTACGCGCAACTGCGGGACGCGCCGAAGTGGGTCATCGCGCTTCTGATCGTCGCGCTCTTCTCGATCTGGGTCGGCTACTTCGCCGTCTTCGAGTGGGCCTGGAGCGGGCAGACGCCGGGCAAGCGCTGGCTGAAGCTGCGCGTGATTCGAGAGGACGGGCGGCCCATCACTTTCTGGGAGGCGGCGGTGAGAAACATCGTCCGGCTCTTCGACATGGAGCCGGGCATCTTCTACTCGGTCGGGCTGGTCTCGGTCTTCGCGAGCAGCCGCGACCAGCGCTTCGGCGACATGGTCGCGGGCACGGTCGTCGTGCGCGAGCGCGCCGACCAGGCCCCCTCGTTCGACCAGGTCTTCTCCGCGCCGACCTCGGACGCCGCGCTCCGGCGCTCGTTCAAGCCCGTGCCGTTTGTCGCCAACATCAACGCGCTCGTCGAGGGCGAGATCGAAGTCGTCGAGGCGTTCCTCCGACGCCGCTGGGACTTGGACGACGCCCCGCGCCAGTGGATGGCCTGGCGCGTCGCCACGCCCATCCTCCACAAGCTCCGCCCCGAATACGACCCCGTACAGTTCACCTACGAAGGCTTCCTCGAAGAACTCCTCCACCGCTACCGCGCCACGCACCGCTTCACGGACTAAAAGCAGTTGCGGGCCGTGACAACTGATCAGGCGAACGCCTTGTCACGGCCCGCAACTGCTTTTAGCTTGCTTCACACAGTCTGGAACGCAGGAACCGTCCGGCGAGCAGCCGTCAAGACGGCGATGTGCGGGTGCGTTGATTCGTCAACTCTTCTTTTTACTCTTGTCGTCCTTGTCCTCTTTGCCGTCTTTACTGTCCTTGTCGTCTTTATCATCGTCCCCGTTCTTTTTCTCCCCGTTAACTAACTTACGCAGGCGCGGGAAGAGCGCGCCGGCCTGCTGCGGGTCGAGCGAGCCCCCCGCGAGCGAGGCGGCGCGAGAAAGGGCGGGGTCGAGGCCGCGCGCAAGATCGTCGTGCGTCGGCAGCAACAACTCGTCGGGGGCGACGCCCAGGCCCTCAAGCCCCCTGCCGTCGCTCATCGTGATGTCCGCGTCGGTGACGCTCACGGCGAATGGCACGAAGGAGAACGAGGCGGGCGCACCGTGCTCCGACACCTCGCCGTGGAGGATGCTCCGCATGACTTTGCCGGACGAGCGGTCGCCCAAGACCGTGCCGCGCTTTTCGATTTGAATCGTGCGCGCGAACAGTTCCGAGGCCGAGGCCGAGTTGCTGTCAACGAGGACGACGAGACGACCGGCGAACGCCTTATCGCCTTGACCCTTCGCCACGAGTTGCTTCGTCCCGCTCCGCCGCTTGATCTCGCCGAGCTTAACGTCGTGGTCGAAGAAATAGCCGAGCAGCCGCAGCAGCGTCTTCTCGTGGCCGCCGCCGTTTCCGCGTAAGTCCAGGACGAGCGCCCTCGACGGCTGCACGCGCTTCATCGCTTCGTCAACGTCCTTCTCCGGGATGGAGAAGCTCACCATCTTCCAAATAACCACGCCGCCCGACTCGTAGAACGGCGACGGCTCGGCCTCTTCGCCTTTCTTCTTCTTCTCCGCGAACAGGACGGGCGTCGCCGGGTCGAACTTCGCCATCACGGCCAACTCGCGCTGCTGCCCGTCCGGGTCCTGCAAGACGACGCGCATACCCTGGCGCGGCCTCAGCACGTAGTAAGAGTATTCGATCTTCCAGATGTTCTCGCGCGTCGGCTCGAAACCGTCAACCGACCACACCTCGTCGCCCGGCTTCATCCCCTTGCTCTCGGCGTCGCTGCCCGGCGTTACGTCCACGACGTAGCACTTGTCGCCGATCATCTGCATCCGCCAGCCGTAATCCACCTTCGACATCCGAGCGGGCGGGATGAAGAACGTGTGCGAGTCGTTCAGCTCGGCCAGCAGTCCGGCGATGATGCTGAATATTTCGCCGTTGGAATTGGCCTTTTTGATCCGATCCTTCGCCACCTCGACCCGCGCGTCCAAATCCATCCCGCGAATGTTCGGGTCGTAATAAAAATTCTTCAGGTCGTCCTTGACCGACTGCAAGATGTCGAGTCCGCGGTCGCGATCCTTTTTGCTAAGGGTATTTTGTCCGGCTTGAGACGACGGGGGCGTCTTCGCGCGCGTGACTCGCGCCGCCGGGCAGGCGGACACAAAAATGACTGCCAGCAAAGTGTAGAGCACTGAAGCGAGCGGGCGCGTTCGGTCGGAGGGTCTTGAGTATTTCACGTTGGCCCCTTAACTTGAGGACGAAGATGCGGCAACTTTGTCGGGACAGTTTGCCTGGGACTGCCAGCACAGAGCGAAAAGGCTAGCACGGACGCATCGGCGCGGTAAAGTCACTTCCGCCCCAAATTGACCTGCCCGCGACGGCTCGGCTACACTTTCGAGTTCTTTCGCGGGGCAGATTTTTCGCAGTGAGGCTCATCTAATATTCACCATGACTAAAGACATTTTCATACTCGGCGGCAAGCGCACGCCGATGACGGAGTACGTCGGCGCTCTGAAGGACGTGAAGGCGATTGACTTGGCGGCGACCGCCGCGCGCGGCGCGCTCGAAGCGACGGGAGTGGCGGCTGACGAGATTGACCACGCGGTCGTCGGCAACGCCTTGCAGACTTCGGGCGATGCCATCTACGGCGCTCGCCACGTCGCCCTGAAGGCGGGCGTTCCGGCTGACCGTCCGGCGCTGACGGTGAATCGTCTTTGCGGCAGCGGCATTCAGTCAATCATCAGCGGCGCGCAGATGATCATGCTGGGCGAGGCGCGCAACGCCCTGGTCGGCGGCATGGAGTCAATGTCCATGGCCCCGCACGTCATCTACGGCGCGCGCAGCGGGTTCGCTCTCGGACAGGGCAAGCTCGAAGACAGCTTGATGGTCGCGCTCCTCGACACCTACTGCAACACGACGATGGCGGGCACCGCCGAGAACCTCGCGCGCAAGTACGAAATCTCGCGCGAGGAGCAGGACAAGTATGCGCTCCGCTCGCAACAAGAAGCGAAGCGCGCGCAGGACGCCGGCATCTTCGCCGAGGAGATCGTGCCCGTCGAGGTGAAGACGCGCAAAGGTGTGAAGGTCGTTGACGCGGACGACCACCTGCGGCCCGACACGACGCTCGAAGTGCTCGCCAAACTCCCGACCGCGTTCAGCCGTGAAGGCTTCGTCACCGCGGGCAACGCTTCGGGGATAGTTGACGGCGCGGCGATGCTCGTCGTGGCGGGCGAGGATTACGTCAGGGAGAAGGATTTGAAGCCCGCGGGGCGCGTCGTCAGTTGGGCCTACGCCGGAGTCGAGCCTGACGTGATGGGCATCGGCCCCGTGCCCGCGATCCGCAAGGCGCTTGAGAAGGCCGGACTGAAGCTCGAAGAGATTGACCTCGTCGAAGTCAACGAGGCCTTCGCCGCGCAGTACCTCGCCGTCGAGAAGGAACTCGGACTCGACCGCTCGCGGACGAACGTCAACGGCGGCGCAATCGCGCTCGGCCACCCGCTCGCGGCGTCGGGCACGCGGCTCGTGCTGACGGCGCTGAACGAACTCAAACGCCGCGGCGGTCGCTACGGGCTGGCCTCGGCCTGCATCGGCGGCGGGCAAGGCATCGCGATCATCTTCGAGCGCCTCTGATTCGCTTCTTAACGGGGCGGCAACAGCACGCTAACGGCGGCGTAACCCAACGCCGTTAGCGTGCCCTTTTCTTGCGCGGCGAATTTTCTTTTCTTGCGCGGCGAACTTGGTACCGCTTCGCCGTCGCGGAAGGCTTGACGCCGCGCCGCACATGGGCTAAAAATCTCGCGCCGCAACTTGCAACGCGCGCGTCCCGCCGAAGGGAAGGATGCCGCCCCGTAAACCAATCCAACCACGAAAGGATCACCCAAGTGTCCACTTCGCCCACTAACGGACGGCAGACTGCCTCCGCGCGTCGCAAGCGCTCCGTCGCCGCCACGCTCGCCTTCATCGTTCTCCCGCTCGTCGGGCTGGCCGCCGTCGTCGTTGGCCCCGGCGCTGGCTACGCGCCGACCTCGGCGGCCCCTTCGACCAGCATCGTCATCAGTCAGGTTTACCCCGGCGGCGGCGCAAGCACCGGGTCGCCGACCTACAAGAACGACTACGTGGAACTGTTCAATCTCACTTCGAGTCCGATCTCGCTCACCGGCTTCTCGCTTCAATACGGCTCGTCCACGGGCAACTTCGGCTCGTCCTCCACAAACATCTATGCCTTCCCCGCCGGCACGACCATCGCCGCCAACAAGTAACTGCTGGTGCAGTTGAGCGCGGCGGGCACAGCCGGCAACAACTTCCCCGTCACGCCCGACCTCTCGACGACGAACCTGAGCATGAGCGCGACCGCCGGCAAGGTGGCGCTCGCCAACCAGGCGACGGCGCTGGGTTGCGGCGCGACGGCGACGCCTTGCACCCTGCCCGATGCAAGAATAGTTGACTTGGTATCGTGGGGCGCGTCGAACGACGGCGAAGGCGGCACGACCGTCAACAACGGCACGAACATCGACAACACGAAGGGCGGGGTTCGCAAGCTCAACGGCTGCCAAGACACCGACAACAACAACAACGACTTCGACGTTGTCACCAACCCCGTGCCTCGCAACTCTGCATCATCGGCCAACGTCTGCGGCGCTCCGACGCCGACGCCCACGCCCTCGCTCTCCATCAACGACGTGACGCAGGCCGAGGGCGACTCCGGCACTACGAATTTCGTCTTCACCGTCAGCCTCTCACAGCCCGCCAATACGGGCGGCGTCAGCTTCACCGTCAACACCGCCGACGGCACGGCGACCGCGCCGAGCGACTATACGGCAATCGTCAACGGCGCGGGCAGCATCCCCCAAGGCAGCAGCTCGACGCAGGTCACCGTCTCCGTCAACGGCGACACCACGCAGGAGCCGAACGAGACCTTCTTCGTCAACATCACGAACGTCACGGGCGCGGGCGTCACGGACGCGCAGGGGCAGGGCACGATCACGAACGACGACGTGACGCTCACGAAGATTCACGACATCCAGGGCAACGGCACGACCTCGCCCATCGCGGGGCAGAACGTCACCACGCGCGGCGTCGTCACCGCCATCAAGGCCGGCTCTTCGGGCGGCTTCTTCATACAGGAGCCGGACGCCACCGTTGACGCAGACCCCAACACGTCCGAAGGCATCTTCGTCTTCACGGGTTCGACTGTGCCGGCGGCTGCGGTCGTCGGCAATCTGGTGCAGGTCAATGGCACGGTGCAGGAGTTCATCCCCTCCGCCGACCCGAACCAGCACCCGGAGACCGAGCTGAGCGGGACGATCACGGCCTCCGTCCTCTCGACTGGCAACACGCTCCCCGCGCCCGTCACCATCACCGCCGCCGACACGCTCGTCAACAACCTCGACAACCTTGAGAAGTATGAGGGGATGCGCGTCACCGTCCCGTCGCTCACCGTAGTCGCCGGCACGCAGGGGACGATCACCGAGCCGAGCGCCACCGTCTCCTCGAACGGCGTCTTCTACGGCGTCGTCACGGGAGTCGCGCGGCCCTTCCGCGAGCCGGGCGTCAACGCCAGCGACCCGCTCCCGCCGGGTTCGCCCGCCAACGTCCCGCGCTTCGACGAGAACCCGGAGAGGATTCGCATTGACAGCGACGGGCAGCCCGGCACGACCGCGCTCGACGTTTCGGCTGGCGCGGTGTTGACGAACGTCACGGGGCCGCTCGACTACGGCTTCCGCACCTACACGATTCTTCCCGACACGACCCTGACGGGCACGGGCGTCGGCCCGACCGCCGCGCCGACGCCGACCGACACGGAGTTCACCGTCGCCTCCTTCAACATGGAGCGCTTCTTTGACACCGTCAACGACCCGAACACGCAGGACGCGGTGCTGACGCAGGCGGCCTTCGACAAACGCGTCAACAAGGCTTCGCTCATCATCCGCACCATCCAGCGCTACCCGGACGTGATCGGCGTCGAGGAGATGGAGAACCTCTCGACCTTGCAGGCGGTCGCCGCCAAGGTCAACAGTGACGCGCAGACGATTGACGGCCTGCCCAATCCGAACTACGTCGCGTACCTCGCCGAGGGCAACGACATCGGCGGCATTGACGTGGGCTTCCTCGTCAAGGAGTCGCGCATCACGACCGTCGGCGTGACGCAGATAGAGCTTGCGGGCTGCAACCACACCACCGGCGCGGGCTGCTACACCTACACCAACCCGAACACGGGCAATCAGGAACTCCTGAACGACCGTCCGCCGCTCGTGCTTCAGGCGACGGTGCCGCGCCCCGCGCTCTACGGCGGCGGCACGATTCCTTTCACCGTCATCGTCAATCACCTTCGCTCGCTCTCAAGCATTGACGACGACGTGACGGTGAACGGCACGGGCACCGAAGGAGGCCGCGTCCGCGCCAAGCGCAAGGCGCAGGCCGAGTTCCTGGCGAACTACATCCAGTCGCGCCAGGTCTCCGACCCCAACGAGAAGATCATCACCATCGGCGACATGAACGCCTTCCGCATCAACGACGGCTATGTTGACGTGATCGGCACGGTGCTCGGCAC
>DASRCS010000307.1:0-15055 GCA_035652995.1 Pyrinomonadaceae bacterium | reverse complement strand
TGCGGTGTCGCGGCGGGGCGTGAGGTCGTCTGCGCGCGTCGCGCGGGGCGTCGCCGCTGGGCGGTCGTCGCGTGCGTGAAGTTCAGGAGCAACGCGGCGGCGACGACGGGGGCGAGGCGGGGGAACATTTTTTTCGACTTCATAACTTCTGAAAGACTCGACCGCCGCGTCCGGCGGCTTGAAAAGAGAAAGACGAGGCGCGCGTCCGGCGTCCGAGATTGTAACTCAGACGCGCCCGCGCCAGAACCGCCGCGTTTGACTTCGACCACCGCGTTTGACTTCGCGCGCGGCGGCGGCGAAACTCTTCGGCATCTTCCGACCCCTCTTCCGAAGCGAGTCTAACAGACTATGAACGGACGCACCCTTGCATTCCTTGCGCTCGCGCTCCTGCTTCTGGCAACGGGCGCTTGCGTCACGACCAACACGAATCAGGCGAACGCGCAGGCCACTCCGGCCCCGACCGCGCAGGCCGCGAACTTCCCGGCGGAACTCAAGCCCGCGCTCGACTCGATCACCGCGGACGACATACTCAAACACATCAAGACGCTCTCGTCCGACGAGTTCGAGGGGCGCGGCCCCGGCACCAAGGGCGAAGAGCTTTCGGTCGCGTACATCACCGACCAGTTCAAAAAGTTCGGACTCAAGCCCGGCAACCCCGACGGGACGTACGTGCAGAAAGTCCCGCTCATGGGCTTCACCTCGCAGCCGCAGTTCTCCGTCAGCGTCGGCGGCAAACAGCTCTCGTACAACTTCCCCGACGACTACGTCGCCGTCTCGCGCCACTTCGACCCGCAGGTTGACGTGAGCGATTCCGACATCGTCTTCGTCGGCTACGGCGTGGTCGCGCCCGAGTACGGCTGGGACGACTACAAGGGCGTTGACGTGAAAGGTAAGACCATCGTCATGCTCGTCAACGACCCGGCGGTGCCCGACCCGAATGATCCGTCGAAGCTCGACCCCAACATGTTCAAGGGCGACGCGATGACCTACTACGGTCGCTGGACTTACAAGTACGAGATCGCCGCGCAGAAGGGCGCTGCCGCCGCGATCATCGTCCACGAGACAGGCCCCGCCGGCTACCCCTTCGAGGTCGTCAAAGGCAGTTGGGGCCGCGAGAACTTCGACACGCAGAACGCGAACAGGAACGCCGACCGCGCGAAGGCCGAGGCCTGGATCACGCTCGACAAGGCGAAGGAGCTTTTCTCCGCCGCGGGGCAGGACTTCGACGCGTTGAAGAAGGCGGCGGTGAGCAAAGACTTCAAGCCCGTCGCGCTCGGCGCGAAGGCGACGTTCCACATCAATAACACTCTGCGCCCCATCGAATCGCAGAACGTCGTCGCGAAGCTCGAAGGCTCAGACCCGAAGCTGACGGACGAGTACGTCGTCTTCACCGCTCACTGGGATCACCTCGGCATGGACCCGAATCTTCCGGGCGACAAGATTTACAACGGCGCGATTGACAACGCTTCGGGCGTGGCGACGCTGCTCGAATGGGCCGAGGCTTTCACGAAGCTTCAGACGCCGCCCAAGCGCTCGGTACTCTTCCTCGCCGTCACCGCCGAAGAGAAGGGCCTGCTCGGCTCGAAGTATTACGCCGAACACCCGCTCTACCCGCTCGACAAGACGCTCGCCGACATCAACATTGACGGCATCAACCAGTGGGGCCGCACGAAGGACTTGACGATCATCGGCCTCGGCAACTCGACGCTCGACGACGTGGCGCGCGACGTGGCCGCCGTGCAGGGCCGCACGCTCTCGCCCGACCCCGACCCCGGCAAGGGCAGCTTCTACCGCTCCGACCACTTCGAGTTCGCCAAGCAGGGCGTACCCGCGCTCGACCCCGAATCCGGCACGGAATACATCGGCAAGCCGTCGAACTACGGCAAGCAGAAGCGCGACGAGTACACCGCGAACGACTACCACAAGCCCTCGGACGAGGTGAAGCCAGACTGGGATTTGTCCGGCGCGGTCGAGGACGCGCAGTTGTTGTTCGTCGTCGGCTACGACGTGGCGCAGGCCGACAAGTACCCGGAGTGGAAGCCCGGCACCGAGTTCAAGGCCAAGCGCGACGCGATGATGAAAGGCACGCAAACTGCGCGCTTGTAAATCATCTGTAAAAGTTCGCGCGGCGGGACGGAAGTTCGGAGTGTGAGCTTTGAACTCGCGAGTTCGTTCGGCTAAGCTTGCGGCAATCCGCCGATATTTCTGGAAAGGAGTTCGAGTCATGAAGAAGCTTTCAACGGTCGCCATCCTCCTCGCGGCAACGTTCGTCGCCGCGGGTGTCGCCGTGCGCGCGTCGAAGACCGCGGGCGCGCGAGACGACAAGGCCGCGGGCGTCGCTCTGGGCGCGGTCGTCGCCGACTTCACGCTCCCCGACCCCGAAGGCCACGAGCACACGCTCGCGTCTCTGAAGGGCAGGAACGGCACGGTCATCATCTTCATCGCGACGCGCTGCCCGGTCTCGAACGGCTACAACGAGCGCATGGAGAAGCTCGCCAACGATTACGCACCGCGCGGAGTCAACGTCGTCGGCATCAACGCGAACTCGACCGAGCCGGCCTCGGAGGTCAAGCAGCACGCGGCGGAGAAGGGCCTGACGTTCACGATCCTCAAGGACGGCAACGATCAGATCGCCGACCGCTTCGACGCGCAGGTCACGCCCGAAGCCTACGTGCTCGACGCGTCGGGCAAGCTCGTCTATCACGGTCGCATTGACAACTCGCGCGCGGGCGACGCCATCACGTCGAACGACCTGCGCGACGCCATCGAGGCGATGCTCGCGGGCAAGCCGGTCGCGAAGCCGGAGGCCAAGGCGTTCGGCTGCTCGATCAAGCGCGGCTAGGCTGCGTTGACGTTTGGTTTTTCAATTGCCACGAGCTTCAGCCCGTGGATGGGGGTTGAGCATGAAGACTTTGGCTTTAGCCGAATGAAATCATCTTTCGGCTAAAGCCGGAGGTTCTTTGAGACCTTCTCCGCGAGCTGAAGCTCGTGACAATTGATGGAATGTTAAGACAGCCTGGCTCGGCCCGGAATTCCCCAATGAAGATGAGAAAGATTCTCTTCATCGCCGCCCTGCTCGTCGCGTCGCTCGCCTGCGCCGCGGCGCGGGGCGGCGCTTCGGCGCAGAAGCAGACGGGCGCGCGTGCCGCTTCGCCGGACTCTTCGGCGGGCACGGCTGCGTCGAGTCCGAAAGTCACCGTGATCAAAGAGGCCGAGCTGAAATCCCTGCTCGCCGCGGGCGACTCGCGCCAGCGCCCGCTGCTCGTCAACTTCTGGGCGACGTGGTGCGAGCCTTGCCGCGCCGAATTTCCCGACCTTGTAAAGATCAGAGGTCAGTACACCGCAGACCAACTCGACTTCGTCGTCGTCTCGCTCGACGACGCGTCGGACATCTCGAAGGCCGTGCCGCAGTTCCTCGCGGAAGTCCACGCGACAGCGCTGCCCGCGTACCTCCTCCACGCCGACGATGAGGACGCGGCCATCAAGATCGTTGACCCGGCGTGGGACGGCGAGCTTCCCGCGACCTTCCTCTACGACCGCGCGGGCCGCGTCGTCTTCAAACACAAGGGAGCAATCAAACCCGACGAACTGCGCGCCGCCATCGAACAAGCCATCGGCGCGAAACCGCAGGACGCCGCCGCGCAACACTAGCACCCAAACAGAACCGCGAGCGTGAGCGAGCGGGTCAGCGATTCAGGGAAAATCAATTAACAGGGACGGACAGGACGGGCAGGATTGAAGTTTTTATCCTGCCCGTCCTGTCCATCCCTGTTAATTTCTTCCGGCGTTACCGTCACCCGCTACCGCTCGCGGTTCTGTCTCCGCGCGTTTGAAGAAAACGGCGCGAGCCTTTATCCTGTGCAGTCCTTCGGAAGTCTGAACAGGTCGCAAGGTTCGCCGCGGTTTTCTCGTCATGGACTCTCAAGCAATCACTTCGGAAGTCGTCGCCGCACACAATCTCACACAGGAGGAATTCGCGCGCATCAGGGAGCTTTTGGGGCGCGAGCCGACGTTCGTCGAACTCGGCATCTTCTCCGTCATGTGGTCGGAGCACTGCTCGTACAAGTCTTCGCGCGTCCACCTCAAACGACTCCCGACGACGGGCGAGCGCGTCATCGTCCCGCCGGGCGAGAACGCCGGCATCGTTGACGTGGGCGACGGCTGGTGCGCGGCCTTCAAGGTCGAGTCGCACAATCATCCTTCTTTCATCGAGCCTTTTCAGGGCGCGGCCACCGGCGTCGGCGGCATCCTGCGCGACATCTTCACGATGGGCGCGCGCCCCGTCGCCGCGATGAACTCGCTGCGCTTCGGCACGCTCGACGATCCCAAAAACGGGCGTCGCAACCGCTCCTTGCTCGCCGGAGTCGTCGCCGGGATAGCGCACTACGGCAACGCGTTCGGCGTGCCCACGGTCGGCGGCGAAGTCGTCTTCGACGACGCGTACAGTCTGAACCCGCTCGTCAACGCCTTCGCGCTCGGACTCGTGCGCCACGACCAAATCTTTTTCGGCAAGGCCGCAGGCGTCGGCAACCCTGTCCTGTACGTCGGCGCGAAGACGGGCCGCGACGGCATCCACGGCGCGACGATGGCTTCGGCAGAGTTCGACGACGAGGCTTTGGAGAAGCGACCGACCGTGCAGGTCGGCGACCCGTTCCTCGAAAAGCTTCTCTTGGAAGCCTGCCTCGAGGCGATGCGCGCGGGCGCGGTCGCGGGCATTCAGGACATGGGCGCTGCCGGCCTCACTTCGTCCTCGTGCGAGATGGCCGCGCGCGCCGGCAACGGCATCGAACTCGACCTCTCGCTCGTCCCGCAGCGCGAAACGGGGATGACCGCTTACGAGATCATGCTGTCGGAGTCGCAGGAGCGGATGCTCATCGTCGCGCACAGCGGGCGCGAGCGTCAGGTGATAGACATCTTCCGCAAGTGGGACTTGGACGCGGTCGTCATCGGTCGCGTCACCGACACGGGCCGCGTCGTCGTCGTCCACGAGGGCGAGCGCGTCGCCGAGATTCCTTCCGCGTACTTGGCCGACGAAGCGCCGCGCTACGAGCGTCCGATGCGCGCGCCCGAAGGGTACGAGTCCGGCGTGGAGGTGAACGACGTTCTCGTCAAGGAAGATTCGGGCGGCACGCCCGCGAACGCGTCCGTCGTGAACTCTGACGAGCTGGACGGGATACTCGGCGCGCCGAGTGCCGTCACGTCAGGCGAGGGCGCGGACTTCAACGACGCGCTCGCGCGGCTGCTCGCCGCGCCGGGCGTCGCGTCGAAGGAGTGGGTCTATCAGCAGTACGACCACATGGTTCGCACGAACACTGCCGTCTTGCCGGGCGCGGACGCGGCGGTCGTGCGAATCAAGGAGACGCGGCGCGCGCTCGCCATGTGCCTCGACGGCAACGGTCGCTACTGCGCGATTGACCCGCGCGAAGGTGCGAAGCTCGTAGTCGCCGAGGCCGCGCGCAACGTCGTCTGCGTCGGCGCGAGGCCGATTGCGGTCACGAACTGTCTGAACTTCGCCTCGCCCGAACGCCCCGAAGTGATGTGGGCGTTCTCCGAAGTTATTGACGGCATGGCCGAGGCTTGCGAGGCGTTCGCGACGCCGGTCGTCTCCGGCAACGTCTCCTTCTACAACGAGACCGAGGGGCGCGGCATACACCCGACGCCCGTCATCGGCATGGTCGGTCTGATCGATGACGTGCGCCGCATCGTCACGCAAGGCTTCAAACGCGGGGGACATTTAATCGCGCTCGTCGGCGAAGCGGGCGACGACCTCGCGGCGAGCGAGTACGCGGCGACGGTCGGAGGGCGGACTGTCGAAGAGATGATCTCGTCGGGCGCGCGCGTTCCACGTCTCGACCTCGGTCGCGAGAAGGCCGTGCAGGGGGCCGTGCTGCTCGCGGCGGAAGAGGGCCTGCTGCAATCGGCGCACGACTGCTCGGACGGAGGACTCGCCGTCGCGCTCGCCGAGTGCTGCTTCCCTTCGCTCGGACGAGACGCGGTCGGCGCGACAATCGAACTCGGCGGCGAACCGGGCGCGGCGGCGCAACTCTTCGGCGAGACGCCGTCGCGCGTCGTCATCAGCTTTGAAGAGTCGCAGCGCACGCGCCTTGAAAGAATCGCCGCGCAGGCCGGAGCGCCGCTCAAGGCCATCGGTCGGGTCGGCGGCGCGCGGCTTCAGGTCAAGGTCGGCGGAGAGCAGTTAATCAATCAGTCAGTCGCAGAACTCGAACGGCTCTGGCGCGCCGCGCTCGCCGGGAAGTTGCAGGCCGAGGCGATTGCAGCCGCGGCGGAGTAAATGGACGCCGATTCAAGAGTCTATTTAGGACAAGACCTGCCTTGTCGCGCCTCCGGCGCGTCTGCCTTCGTACTCCGCGACTCACTGTCTTGTCTGCCCGCCTGAAAATTAACGTGCGAGCCACTCGCAGATTTTCTGCGTGAGCAGTTCGCCCGCGACGCGGTGGCCTTCCTCGTTCCAGTGGCCGTTGCCGAGGTCGTGGCCGAAGCCGTGCAGGAAGACTTTGTGCTCGTCGGCGTAAAGCTGAAGGTCGGGCGCGAGGTTGTAAACGGGAAAGCCTTCGTGGTCGCCGAGCGCGCGGAAGCGGCGCTCCGGGTAGAAGAGGTCTGGGACGCCGAGCTTCTGCGCGAACCGCTGGCGCGCGGCAGCGTCCGGGAAGACTTGAATGCCGTTGCTGAGCGTGACGACGAAGAAGCGAGCGCCGTGCTGTTTGACTTCGTCGTTCATCGTCGCCGTCAGCTTCTCGGTCACGCGCCAGGCGTCGCGCCAGGTGTCGTCCTGAGGCTCGCGATAGACCATGTTCGCCGTGCCCGGCTCTTCGGTCGGCGCGCCCTCCGGTTGAGTGTTCTGCTGGTCGCCGTTCGGCTTTGAGTTCTGCCGGTCGCCGCCCGCGTTTGAGTTTCCGTTCGCGTCTGCGTTTGAGCCGTCGGCTTGATTCGTTGCGGCCTGTTCGTTCTTCTTCTGCGCGGCTGCGCGGCGGTCGCGCCAGGCGTCGAGGCGGGATTTGAGCGCGACCTGCGCGAGATGGATCGCCTGCACGAAGCGCAGGTGGTCGCGCAGCCACCGGCCCAGGCGGTTGAGCGCGGAGTCGCGCAGGCGGAACGAAGGCGCGTCGCGGAAAGAGTTGTCGAGGACGAGGCGGTCGCCTTCGAGCGTGAAGTAGGGAATCTCATCGGTGAGCTTCAGCGCGCGCGAGTTGTCGGACACGTCGTTGTTCGTCGTGACGGCGAGCAGCACGAGGTCGGGCGAGTAAGCCCAGACCTTCTCTCGAAGCGTCAACAACTCCTGCGCCGTGCCGTAGCCGGAGACGCCGAAGTTGATGACCTCAACCTTGCGGCCCGCGAGCGCGGGGCAGTCCTGAAGCCGGCGCTCCATCACTGCCCAGAAAGTCTTGTCCTGCTCGACCTGAAAAGCCTCCGCGTAGGAGTCGCCGACGACGGCGACTCGGAACGTGCCGGGCGGCTTCTGCTTCGCGTGCTCGCGGTCGCGCAGGCCGTCGCTGTTGATGCGGACGAACGACTCGCCCTCTTTGCGATACCAGCCCTCCATGCCCGGACGCAGCGAGTAGCCGCGCACCTCGTCGGGCTGATAGAAGATCGGGTAGGTGAAACCGATTACGCGCAGGAAGGCTTCAAAGATGAGGAGCGCGACGACGACGCTCGCCGCGACGACGGCGAGTTTGACGCGCAGGCGAGGCTTCGCCGCCTCTTCCGTTTCGCTTTCGTGATTCTCCATCTCCCGGACGGCGAGCATACAACAGCCGCGCGCGGCGCAGAAAGTTGGCAAAGGCGCGTGCGCTTCGTGTATGCTGCCCGCCGCTGTGCCGCACGAAGTAGAGTGACGCGGCGACGAGGATGCAACTCCCGATGCATCAGCACGTCATCCTTAACCAGCGACTCCTGAAGGCGGCCTCCGCGCGCCTGCGAGCCGTGACGGCGGCGACGCTCTACGGTCGCGGAGTCTTCACGACCGCCGCCGTCTATCGTGGCCGCCCGTTCCTCTGGGACGAGCACTGGTCGCGCCTGCGCGCGCACGCCGAGCGCGCCGGGGTCGAGTGCGACTTCGGCGACAACGAGACGGCGCTCGCGCTCGCGCGTCTCGTCGAAGCCAACAAGGTCGAGCGAGGCCGCGCCCGCGTGCACCTGCTCGCGCGGGCGCTCGGCGGTCGCTGGAAGTACGACGAAGGGGACGGTCGCGCCTCAGACCTCCTGATGATGACCGCCGACGAGTGGCCGCGGCCCGAAGGCTTGTCGCTGACCGTCTCGCCCTATCGCGTCAACACCTGCTCGCCGCTCGCGGGCGTCAAGTCCGTCAACCGTCTCGAACAGGTGCTCGCGTGGGAGGAGGCGCGCTCGCGCGACTTCGACGAGGCGGTCATGGTCAACGAGCGCGGCGAGGTCGCTTCGGCGACGACCGCCAACATCTTTTGGGTGAAGCACGGGACGGTTCACACGCCCGCGCTCGCGACCGGCGCGGTCGCCGGCACGACGCGCGCACGCGTGATTCAACTTGCGGAGGAGTTGGCCGTGCCGCTCTCGGAGGGTGCGCACAGCTTGCACGACATGGCCGACGCCGAAGAGATTTTCCTCACCTCCGCTGCGCTCGGCGTCGCGCTCGTCACGACCTTCGACTTCCACCGCTACACCGTCCCCGCCGGAAGCCCGACGCTCCATCTGCGCGAAGCGTTCCGGCAGTTGACGCTTTAATGACTACCGAGAAGATTCTTGCGCCGCGTGTGCGCGTTTTGTGCTAATCTCACGCGCGAAACGCCAAGAGTTTTGAAAGTGGAGAAGCAGAGTCGGAGGGCGCGTCGGCCTTCCGCCGAGTGCTTCGCGCCCGCCGCAATTTTCAAGCCCGCGCCAAGTGAAGCGGGCGCGCCGCAGTTCAAACAAACAAGAGAATCGGAGGACACAGATGTTCGAGCCAACAATGCATCTCCCCTTGAGCCTCGCGATGTTCGACGGCATCTTCCACGCGCCGGGCGGTGAGGAACTGACGAGGATCATCCTGCGCTGGTCGCACTTCGTCGCCGGCATCACCTGGATCGGGATGCTCTACTTCTTCAATCTCGTCAACGTCAACTTCATGAAGGCGCTCGACGCGCCGACGAAGAAGATCGTCATCCCGGCGCTGATGCCTCCCGCGCTCTGGTACTTCCGCTGGGGCGCGCTCGTCACGGTGATCGCGGGCTTCGGCTACTACTCGATGTTCATCCTGCGCGGCGACGTGACGAACGCCAACGCGGTCGGCGCGGGCGCGAGCTACATCGTCGTCCTGATCGTCTGGCTCATCATCGCCTGCGTCACCTGGGCGATCTACAGCTTCGTACTGCTGCCGAATCTGTCGAAGGACGGTCGCCTGCTCGCGGTCGTGACGGCGGCACTCGTCATCGCGATGGCCGTCGCGATCATTTGGTGGTTCGACTCGCAGTTGACGGGCACGACCGCGGGCCGCCCCGACCACATGGCGAGCAACAAGACCTTCTCCATCGGCATCGGCGGCGCGCTCGGCATCATCATGCTTTTGAACGTGTGGGGCATCATCTGGCCCGCGCAGAAGCGCATCATCGCCGCCACGCGCGAGGGCACGCCGCCCGACGCCGCGCTCGCGCGCCGCTCCTTCCTCGCCTCGCGCACGAACACCTGGCTCTCGCTCCCGATGCTCTTCTTCATGGGCACGTCTCACGGCGACTGGGTCATCCTCGGCAGGAACGCCAGTTAGAATTGCGGAATGCGGATTTCGGATTGCGGATTACTCCATGCGAGCCTTGCGCCTTTGCGTGAACATTAATCACACGCAAAGGCGCGAAGCTCGCAAGGAGTAAGCGCGGCTTTATACTCTTTCAATCCGCAATCCGCATTCCGCATTCCGAACGCTCGCCCCGCCCGCCGTTCTGTTTTATAATCAGCGCAAGACTAAACCGAGCGACAGACGAAACTGACCACCCGCGCGACTGCGGCGGCGCGAGTGTTTCCGCGCGTGATGCGGTCGCGATTCGTCGCGCGGTCGGGTCGTGTCGCCTCGCGGGACAGAAGGTTTCGCTCGCACTGATGACAAGGAGGAACGAATGAGCATCATCAAGACTTACAAGGCACAGCAGTTCGACCTCTCCGGCCTGAACGGGATTTCGGATCAGACTTTGGAGATGCACTTCAAGCTCTACGAGGGCTACGTCACCAACACCAACACGCTGACGCAGAAGATCGGCGAGTTCCTGAAGGACGGCAAGGTTGACCAGGAGGAGATGCCCGCCTACTCGGAGCTGACGCGGCGGCTGGGCTTCGAGTACAACGGCATGGTCTTGCACGAGTACTACTTCGGCAACATGAAGAAGGGTTCGACGACGACAGACCCGGAGGCGAACTCGAACTTCCGAAAGCAGGCCGAAGCTTCGTTCGGCAGCTACGACATCTGGAAGGCGGACTTCGTCTCGGTCGGCAAGATGCGCGGCGTGGGCTGGGCGATCTGCTATCAAGACCCGATCACGCAGACGCTCTCGAACCACTGGATCACGCTGCACGAGGTCGGCAACGTCGCGGGCTTCATCCCGGCGCTCGTGATGGACGTTTGGGAGCACGCGTTCCTGCTGGACTACAAGCCCGCCGAGCGACCCAAATACATCGAGGCGTTCTTCTCCAACATTGACTGGAACGCCGTCGAAGGCCGTCTCGTGCAGCCCGGCGCGCAGCAGGCGCGCTCGGCGACGAACGAACGTCGCTAGCACCGCAGCACAGAGCCGCGAGCCAGAGGATTTTGGATTGCGGATTTTAGATTTTGGATTGGTGCGCCGCCGGAACTCGGCGGCGGATTTGGAAGGCGCGACTCCCGCCACACGCTTAATCCAAAATCCAAAATCTAAAATCCTCTGGCTCGCGGCTCTGTTTCGCTCTCGCCGCCCTTCGGTTTATACTCCGCCCGCACGAACGCCAACCGACACAGGAGGACAGGATGAAACTCGTTCGACTCATGCTCCTCGCGTGCGCGCTTGTCCTGGTCGCGTCGCTCGCGGGCTGCACTTCCGACATGAACGCGAACAAGGGGGATAACTCGAACGCCTCGGCCACGCCCGCCGCTTCGCCCGCGGCGCAGTCGCTCTCGGAGGTCGAGCGACCGCAGAAGGTCAAAGACATGATGGCCCAGCGCGGCGACGAGGACAACGCCAAGCCCGCGCTCAAGATCGTCGAGCCTAAAGACGGCTCGACCGTCAACGGCTCGACCGTCAAGCTCAAACTCGACCTCTCCGGTGACCTCAAGGGCTACAAGCCGCACAAAGACCCGGCGACCGGGATGGGCAACCACATCCACGTCATCCTCGACAATCAGCCCTACGAGGCTTACTACAACCTCGACCAGCCGTTCGAGCTTCGCAACGTCACCGAAGGCGCGCACACGATTCGAGTCTTCCCCTCGCGCCCCTGGCACGAGAGCTACAAAAACGACGGCGCGTTCCAGTTGGTCTCGTTCACGGTGAAGGGCGGCGGCGACGCATCCAAGCCGACGACGACGAACGCGGGCGAGAAGATGGCCGACAACGCCAACACGAAAGTCATCGCGCCCGTCAGGCCGCAGTCGCAGGCGAACTCGAACAAGCCCGCGGCGGACTCGACCCCCGCGCCCACGCCCGAAGGCAAGGACTACACGCAGCAGAGCAGCGGCGGACAGGTTGACCGCTCGAAGCCGCTCCTGACCTACAGCCGACCGAAGGGCGAGTACAAGGGCGACGACGCGAACGCGATCATGATTGACTTCTGGCTCGCGAACGCGAAGCTGCAAGGAGACGGCGGCGATTACCGCGTGCGCTACTCTGTGGACGGCGGCGACGCGAAGTACATTGACAAGTGGTCGCCCATCTGGCTCACGGGTTGGGCCGCGGGCAAGCACACGGTCAAGCTGGAACTCGTTGACAAGAACGGCAACCCGGTCGAGAACGGCGGCTACAACTCGACGACGCGCGAGTTCACCGTCACGAAGTGACGTGGGGGCGAAATAAAAAGACGGAGGAAGGTGTCGGCATCCTGTCACCTTCTTTTGTTTTTAGCGTGAGACGAGAACCATCCACGAAGTCACACGAAACAACACGAAGTAAAGGCGCGCGAAGAGGCAAGCGTTGGTACTGCTTCTCCGTGTTCCTTTTTCTTCGTGCCGGTTCGTGTGACTTCGTGGATTAGAATCTTTCCCGCGTCCGACGCCATACGGACCTTTTCGCTTTTGCCTTCGACCGATGTCCCTGTCAATCGAAGCATTTCCGGCGCGCTCATTGTGGCAACAATCCGTAAACCTAATGAATCGCCGAGTCGGGCGAGAAAATTTTATTGCAATGCGTGACGCGACGGCGTAACCTCGCCCCGTTCGCGTCTTTTTGTTCGGCCTTCTCCTCGCTCTCTGTTTCCCGGCGTGAGTGTTCACGCCGGACACACTAACACCTGGCCGCCGATCTGAACTTCACGGCAGCCTAAAAAGTGCGAGCTTGGGAGGACTGCTTAGAGCAGCGACAGTGCGCTTTGAATCAGGTTCGTTGCGGCATTTGCAACTGAACCTGTGACGGTAGCCTCACTGCTACCCGTCTCTGCTTGCCCCGTTAAGGGAGTTTCAATCCCGCCGTCCGTCGTGGTCGTAGCCGTCTGCGCTTGCGACGGCGGCGGCGACGTGACAGTGGTTTGTATGTCTCCGGCAAAGGCTGGAATAGCAAACGCCAGAGTGAACGCGACCACACTGCTGAGTCGTCGTAAGGTTTTCATGTGATTCTCCTGAAGGTGTCTTACCTGCTGTGTGAACGGCGGGGGTGAAGTCCTTACTTGACCACCCGTGACGAGTTGCGACGGCGAATCTTAACACTTTGCAGCATTCGGATGCGCCTTCGCACGATTACCGACAATCTGAGAGAGGTAATCCTCACATGAATATATCCCGTCAGTTACTACCCCGAATAGCTGAGCCAACACTACCGCGAAACGAGCGGGCGAGGCTCAGGTGTCAACTCGCTAAAGAACTAGAGGACGTAGGGAACTACGAAGCCGCGCGCGAGGCGATGGGTGAGTTGTGGTCGTGCGTCGGCGAATTTGCTGTGCTAGATGGACTCGAAGAGGCGGCAGCAGCGGAAGTATTGTTGCGCGCCGGAGTACTCACGGGCTGGATTGGCAGCGTGAAGCAGATTGAAGGGGCGCAAGAGACGGCAAAGAATTTGATTAGCGAAAGTCTTAGGAGATTCGAGACCTTACAAGATAGGGAGAAGGCAGCAGAAGCGCAGATGGAACTCGGCCACTGTTATTGGCGCGAGGGAGCGTTCGACAATGCTCGCCTCTTATTGCAAGAGGCGGCAGACCGTTTATCAGATGGTGACGTGAAAGCTGTCACCCTCTTGAGATTGGCGGCGGTCGAAGGGTCGGCAAAGAGATACAACGATGCCTTGCGTATTGATGTTGAGGCAGCACCCTTATTCGAGAAAAGCACCAACGACGCACACAAGGGAAAGTTTCATAACCAGTTCGGCTTTGTACTGAAGAATCTCGGCGCGACAGAAAATCGCCAAGATTACATTGACCGCTCACTCATTGAATTCGCGGCGGCGAGTTTCTACTTCGAGCGGGCCGGACACGCACGTTATCAAGCCTGCGTCGAAAATAATTTGGGCCTCCTGTTCGGCACCATCAGGAAGTTCGCGGAGGCGCACCGGCACCTCGACCGCGCGCAGGCGCTTTTTACGAGCATGAAGGACAGCGTACACACGGCGCAGGTGGACGACACGCGGGCCAAGGTGTTGCTCGCCGAGGGACGCGTCGTCGAGGCCGAGAAGATCGTCCGCTGCGCCGTGCAGGTACTCGAACGCGGGGGCGAGCAGTCGCTTCTGGCCGAGGCGCTGACGACGCACGGGGTCTTGCTCGCGCGCACGGGAAACTACGCCCCGGCGCGCGAGACGCTGCAACGCGCGACCGAGGTGGCGCAGACGGCGGGCGACTCGGAGGCGGCTGGCTTGGCCGCGCTGACCATCCTCGAAGAGCTGGCCGAGCACGTCGAGACGGACGACCTGAGCGCCACTTACGACCGCGCCGCGGAGATGCTCGCGAGCACGCAGGATCAGAAGGTCAAAGACCGCCTGCTCGCGGCCTCGCGCCGCGTGCTGTTCCTCGTCGGCTCGCGCACGTCGCCGCCTTCGTGGAAGGGCTTTAACTTCTTCGACGCGGTGTTGCGCTACGAGGCGCGTTTGATCGAGTCGGCGCTGAGGGAGGCGGGCGGGGTGGTGTCGCGCGCGGCGCAACTGCTCGGCGTCGAGCGGAGGAATCTGGACGCGATGCTGCGCAAGGGTCGCCACAAGGCGCTCGAACACCTACGCACGCCCGTCGAGCCGCGCAAGAGGAGCCTGATGTTTCGCGACGACATTGACTGCCCGGACACGCGCGCCGTCTCGGTGCTGCACGTCGAGGACGACGCGGTCGTGGCCGACTTCGTGAACGTGACGCTCGAAGACGAGGGCTGGTCGGTCGAGACCTGCGCCGACGGGGCCGCGGCGCTCGAAAGACTCCAGAGCGGCGCGCGCTACGACGTGCTCATCTTCGACAACCGCCTGCCCGACACGAGCGGCGTCGAGCTTGTGCGCCGCGCGCGGGCGATGGCGCACCGGCAGCAGACCCCGGTCATCGTCCTCTCCGGCGACGAGGTCGAGGCGCAGGCGCGGCGCGCGGGCGCGAACGCATTTTTGAGAAAGCCGGACGACGTGTCCGCGCTCGCCGAGACGGTCGCACGCCTGCTCGCGCGAAGGCCGAGGCGGCGTTGAGATCAACTAGTGCGGGAGGCGCGCTGGTGGGGCGCGCGTCCCGTGGCACGCCCGCCTTTTGGGGAGCGGGCTGTGCCGCGAGGCCGACGCGCGGCGGATGGGCGACAAAGCGCGTCGGCCTCGCCGAATTTTTTACCGAATCTCGCGACGGGCGCGTCTCGTCCGGCTGTCCAGACGAAGCCCGCGCCCGCCGGTTTGCCTTGACGAAGACGGCGCGCAAACTGAGACGGGGGCGGCGGCGTTCAAAGCCGTCGCCCCCCGTTCGTTTCCCT